>JBBQDQ010000020.1:0-30007 GCA_038319835.1 Thermoanaerobaculia bacterium
CTGGAGTGGTACCGGGCGAATCACCCGGTCTGGTTCGAGTGGCTCGAAATCGGGGACATGACGCCGAGGATCTGAAGGCTTACTTCGCCGTATCGAACCTCACGGCCGGTGTCGGCGACACGGCTGGCCAGTCCACCGTGAGGCTGCCGCCTCCGCCGAACGAGGTCTCCTTGTGGGTCGTGGCCGGAATCCGGAACTGGCCGTCCCACGTCACGTTGATGGCCGGGAGCGGGAGCGGCGGCTGGGTGCTGTCGGGGTCGGCCGGCGGGAAGTCGTCCGGGCCGTCGAGGAGGCCGAGAGTGGGCGCAACCGGCTGCGGCCCCGGGCAGCCCGGGCCTGTGAACGTGAGCCGGAACGGAAGGGCTCCCGCCGCCGCGCCGAACGCCAGGCCGATCGATCCGACGTGGGGCGTGTTCGCATCCACCCGGGCCGCCGACGCGAGAATGAGGACGACGGGAGCGCCGCCCGTCGGAACGGGGAACGTGCCCGAGCCGCTGAGCGTCCGGGTGCAGGTCCCGTCCGGGCTCGAGCCCGAGCCCGTCAGGGGAAGGAAGGAATCCTTCGTGGGCACCATGCCCACGAGCGGGAAGGTCGGCGGATCGTGGGGCTTCTCGCGGTAGCTGCCGACGTCGCCCCGGAACCTGAGCTTGCCCGTGCCCTCGTACTTCAGGTTCGCCATGTCGTACGCGTTCATCCAGAGGTAGTGGAGCGCGATGTTCCACTCCGTGAGCTGGTGGACGTTGCTCTTGCGCACGCGGCCGATCTCGGCCGGCACCTCGACGTGCGCGTCGCCGTTCGAGCCCGGTCCAGTGGACGGCAGCGTGCAGACGATCTCGTCGTGCTTCCAGGTCTTGACGACGAGCTCCCCGGTCCCGACGAAGACCTTGCCCGGCCTGCTGCCGAAGTACCCCTTCAGCTTCAGCGTCTCGTCGTACTCGTTGACGATCAGCTGCTGGATGCTCGGGTCGAGGACGACGGAGTTGCCGCCCGGCCGCGGGTACGCGATGAGGTCGGCGCCGTACGCGGAGTCGTGGATGAGCTCCGGGTGGTGGGCCTGCATGTCCGCGTAGACGAGCTCCCACGGGAAGGCGCGCTGGTCGGGCGCCTCCTTCATGTACTTGTTCGCGCCGATGAGCCGGTCCGTGAAGTACCGCACGGTCTTGAAGCACGTGTCGGGGGTGGCCTTGTTGGTCCAGCCGAAGTACACGCCGGCGCCGGCCGCAAAGCACGCGTCGATGAAGTCCTGCGGTCCCTGGGGCTTCCCCTGGACTCCGCTCCAGCACGCATTCAGGAAGACGATGCTGTCCGGGGCGAAGTGCCAGTACGCCTTCACGAAATCGCCGGTGATTCCGTACCGCGTGTCCGAGCCGTCGACGAGCTGCCCTGTGGCCGGGTCGATCGTCTGGTCGAAGTTCGGGGCCGTGAAGTACGTGAGCCGTCCCGCGTCGAAGTCGGCCTTGATCTCTGGCAGGTTGTCCGAGCCCGCCGTCACGAGCGAGGAGGACTGGAGGGAGAAGAAGCCCGGCCCCGTGTCGTCCTTCGTCCGGAAGCAGCGCGCGCCGTGCGTGTTGAAGTAGAAGTAGCCCTCGCCCGAGATGCCGCGCAGCGTCGTCAGACGCGCGTCGCCCGCCTTGCCGGGGCGGATCGCGTACCCGCCCGGACTCTCGAGCATGGCGGCGAGGTCGTAGACGGGCTCCTGCGTCCAGTGGCGGTCGCCGAACGACTGGAGGATCCGCGCCCATCCCGAGCCCGGCAACTCCGTCGTCGCGAGGGCTTCGCGTCCCGCGGACCGCGAGAAGTTCAGGGCGATGGGCCCGGCCGCGCGGTTGTCCGTGACGACGTGGACGCGACCGTCCGCGAAAACGCCCCAGGCCGTGAAGGACCCCTCGTGGACGCCGGTGGCGGTGTACTCCGGAAGCGTCGCCATGAAATCCGAGACGGCGTGCACGTGGGCGAGCCCGCGCGTGCCGGCGGCGAGAAGGCTCTTGACCTTCGCCTCCACCTTGCGGATCGCGGCGAGGCGTGCCGACGCGGGCGGCTCCTCCACCTGGAACGCGACGAACGCGCCGTCGTCGCTGCGTGACTGCGGCGCGCCGCCGTCCACGACGACCGCGTAGGCCAGGAACGGGTTCGTGCCGCTCGTCCGCGTCACGCGGGCGTAGCCCTTGTCGAGGCCGGGTGAGAGGACGTTGTTGATCTGGCTCCAGCGCCCGGGGGCGAGCGTGGCGTCGAACGAGCGCGCGATCGAGCCCGTGACGCCGTCGTAGAGATCGACGTGGAGGCCGACGGTGCTCGCGTCCGTCTCGCCGGTGTTGACGAGCGCGAGGTTCGTGCGGTTCTCGGAGTCCTGCTGGAGGCCGTAGAGCCACGCGCCCGACGTCGCGGTCGTGCCGTCCGGGATCGCCGTGTAGAAGAGGCCGTATCGCCCGCCGCCTCCCGAGGTCTGCGTGCGCCCGCCCAGGAAGACGCCGCCCGAGGACGGGCCCGCGAGGCGCACGGCCCCCGCGAAGACGGGGCCGGAGGCGCCGATGCCCGGGACGCCCTGGCTCCTCAGGTACTGCACGAAGCCGGGGATGACCTTCTGCTCGTGGGCCGCGAGCGGGATCGAGACCGCGGCCGTCGAGTCGGAGGATGTGACGGAGTCGGCGACGAACGAGAGACGCACCGTGGCGGAGGCGGACGAGACGTTCGTGAGGACGACCTCGGTCGTGAAGGCCGACGTCTCGACGACGACGGGGAGCGTGGAGCCGGGGCCCGAGAACGCGGCCTCGTCGCCGAGCGGCGGCACGAACGAGCCGTCGGACGTCGTCTGGTCGAGGATCGTCGCGTAGGCGTAGTACGGTGCGGTGCCGGAGACCTGCTCGATGCGCACCCAGCCGTTCTCGTAGCCGGGATCTTTGAGGATCTCCGTGTACTGAAAGAAGCCGCCGGGGGAGAGCGTGAGATCGGGCAGCACCCTGGACGCCGGGGCGGCGGGGTCGCCCGAGAACGCCGTCAGACGCAGGACGACGTCTCCGGCCGCCGCGCTCCCCACGTTGAGGAGCGCCACGTTCGAGCGATCCGAGCCGTTCTGCCTCAGGCCGCAGAGATACGACGTGCCGCCCAGGCCCGACGCGAACGCGGGATACGAGAGGCCCGCGCGCCCGCCGCTGACCGCGGTCGTCGTCCGGACGGTGACGGCACCCGCGTCGGAGGCCGAGAGCCCGGTGAAATCCACCCGGAGAACCCCGCCCCGGTTGCCCGAGGACGGAATCGGCACACCGATCGAGACGAGGTACGGGATGGCGTCCGCCACGGTCTTTTGTCGCCCCGCGGCGAGCGTGTCCGTGCCGGTTCCACCTCCGCCCCCAAAGGCCGCGGTGTACGTGAACTTGAGCGTCGCGGCCGTCGTCCCGCGGTTGGTGAGTGAGAGCTCCGACGTGTAGAAGGAGCCGGCGAGGCCCGAGGACGAGATGACGATGGGGACCGTCAGCGAAGCCGAGTCGGCGAAAGCTGCGGGAGAGGACAGGACCAGGAGGCCGGCCAGGACCGGGATCGCAAGCCGGGGACAACGCATTGCAGAACTACGGGCCACGGTGGACCTCCTCTGACGAGACAGGGACTCTTTCCTTGAACGCTGCCATGGTACCGCGCGCCGAAGCGGTGCGTCGGATCACGACTGTCGCGCCGAGGGACATAGGTGGCGTAGTCGGTATCCTCGTGCCGTGGAAAAGGTCAGCGTGAACAGGGGCGTCCTTGTCGGCATCGTCGCCGTGGCGGCCGTGGCGCTTCTCGCGCTGGCGTTCGTCCTCGGACGCGAGTCGAGCTCCGGCGTCGTGCCGCCGGCGACGAGAATCGAGCGCGTCGCTCCGCGAACCCCGGAGGCGCTCGTGGCGGGAGCCCCGCCGCCGTACGCGGGAGATCGCGGCCCAACGCCGCGGCAGCCGGCGGCCCCGGCGCCCGCTCCCGCGGAACGCGCAAGCCCGCCCGACGCCGAGCGGGCGGCCGTGGCGGCGTATTTCGATGCGATCGACCACATCCAGCCGACGGCGATGAACGGCGACGCGGAAGGCGTGGCGGGAGGGATCGCGTCCGCCCTCGCGAACGGCGACACGTCGAGTCTCGACAAGATGATCCGGGAGACGGAGGCCGCGAAGGCGAGCCTCGCCGCCGTGGCGACGCCGCCTCCGTGCGCCGTCCACCACCGCGAGAGCCTCGGCAGCCTCGACGACGCGCTCGAGGTGCTCCGTTCGCTGAAGGCGGCGATGGGGGGCTCGGATCCGTCGGGTGCGCTCGCGGCCGTCTCCGCGCGGGGCAATGCGCTGCGCACGCGCGCCGACGCCCTCAAGAGAGAAGAGGAGACGCTGCGAGGGCGCTACGGCCTGAAGCGCTGATTCCTGGGCGGCCGGCAAAAGCGGCGCGACGGTATGCTGTCTTCAACAGGTCGAACGGAGGACTCAGGCCGCTCCCATGCCCGCACCGAAGCAGATCACCTCAAACAAGAGGCTCTCCGCGGGCCGCAGGTTCGGCCAGCCCGCGCGGCCGCCGACCTCAAGGGCGAGATCCAGAACAAGCTCGACTCCAAGTCGGAGCTGGGCGACACGGAATCCCTTCGCCTTCAGATGGCGATGGAGCGGCTCAGCAAGCTCATGACGGCGCTCTCGAATATCCTCAAGACGCTCTCGGACACGGCGGACGGCATCGTTCAGAATCTGAAATAGCAAAGGAGAACTTCATGGGCATCTTCAGCATCCTCTGGGCGCTGCTCGTCGGATTCGTCGTCGGCCTGCTCGCGCGCGCGGTCCTGCCGGGAGCGCAGTCGCTCGGCTTCTTCACGACGGCGCTTCTCGGGATCGTGGGCTCCTTCGTGGGGGGCTTCATCGGAAGTCTCTTCTCGAAGCCGGTCGCGGGCTCGAAATTCCACGCCGCGGGATTCTTCATGTCGATCGTCGGGGCGATCGTGGTCCTGTGGGCGTGGACGGCCCTGAACCACTGAGGCGGGACGAACCTCTCGGCTTCTTCAGCCCCCTGACGCCTTCGTGATCTCCCGCTGCAGCCGCTCTGCAAGGAATTGCTTCAGAAGGGACTGATAGGGCACGTCCCGCTTGTTGGCGAGCACCTTGAGCTGGCCGATCATCGATTCGGGCAACCGTACCGAAATCGTTCGGAGAGTGGGGCGCAGAACCGGAAACGACACTCGACGGGCCTTCGTCCAGTCGACGTACTCGGTAGAGTCGTGCGAAGCCCAGAATGCTCGCTCCGCTTCCTCGGAATCGAACGACGGGAGCTGCTTACGCTTTCTCGTGTTCATATGTTGAAGCCTCCCTTCGCGGACGGAAAGAGGCTTTCGGCCCTCCCGTGAGATTTCCCACGCAGTCGACACCTCCCTCCACAGCGCGGGGAATAATCGAGCTCGCCAAACGGTCGCCTCCCTGGAGACACCCAAAATGCGCAGCGCCTTCGTCCGGGTCGGAGTCCTCGTCGGTGTCGTTGCCGCGTCGGTGGCCCTCCTCGGCGCGAAGCCGGTTCGCCGCTCGCCCCTCGCCGTCTCGATCCCGAATCCGATCCTCTTCGTCACGCAGGTGCCGATCCCGGGCGACTTCGCGGCGGTCGCGTCGGTCTTCGGGAACGCGTCGGGCGGGCTCGAGGCCGCGCCGCGCGGCGGGGATCTGTGGATCCAGTACCCGAACGGGACGCGCAAGAATCTGACGCAGCTCGCGGGCTACGGGCAGACGGGCTCGCAGGACGGCTCGGGCATCGCGGTGAGAGAGCCGTCCGTCCACTGGACCGGGACGAAGGCCCTCTTCTCGATGCTCATCGGCGCGCCGACCGCTCAGTACGCGCAGGGGAGCTGGTTCTGGCAGCTCTACGAAGTCACGGGGCTCGGCGCCGCGGAGACGCCCGTCGTCACGAAGGTGCCGAACCAGCCCGCGGGATTCGACAACGTCGCGCCGTTCTACGGCACGGACGAGCGGATCCTCTTCACGTCGGACCGGCCGCGAAACGGCGCGGCGCACCTCTACCCGCAGCTCGACGAGTACGAGGAGACGGCGACGGTGACGGGCCTCTGGAGCCTGAACCCGGCGACGGGCGACCTTCGGATGCTGAATCACTCACCGAGCGGCGTCTTCTCGCCGACGCTCGACTCCTTCGGTCGGATCGTGTTTACGCGCTGGGATCACCTCCAGCGCGACCAGCAGGCGGACGGCGACGGCACGGCCGGCCCGTTCGACGCGGCGAACCCGTACGGCACGTTCAACTACGCGGATGAATCCGCGGGCGCCGCGAAGCTGAACACGCGGGCCGAGGTCTTTCCCGAGCCGCGCGCCTCGCGCCCGGACCTCCTCGCCGGGACGAACCTCGTCGGGCACTCGCTGAACCACTTCTTCCCGTGGCAGATCCGCGAGGACGGCACGGAAGAAGAGACGCTGAACCACATCGGGCGGCACGAGCTGCATGACTACTTCCCGCGCGTCTTCGACGACGACGGCAACCTCGTGGACTTCATCTCGGCGACGTCGGGCCGCGTGAACCTGAACGGGATCCAGAACTTTCTCGAGATCAAGGAAGACCCGACGACGCCCGGGCGGTACTTCGGGATCGACGCGCCGGAGTTCCAGACGCACGCGGGCGGGCAGATCGTGCGGATGGACCTCCCGGTCGGTGCGCATCCGGATCAGATCCCCGTTGTTTACGTGACGAACCGTGCGACGTCCACGCCGCGCCTCGACACCGATCCGGTGCCGCCCGGGCACTCGGGCTTCTATCGCAACCCGCTGCCGCTCTCGGACGGCACGCTCCTCGCCGTCCATACGAGCGAGACGCGCGCCGACCGGAACGAGGGCGACCGAGCGAACCCCGTGTCGCGTTACTCGTTCCGGATCCAGTCGCTCACGCCTTCGGGCGGATTCCTCGCCGCGGACCAGATGCTCACGCCGGGGATCGTGAAGAGCGCGTCGTACTGGGATCCGGACGTCCGCGTGACCTACACGAACGTGACGCTGTGGGAGCTCGACCCGGTCGAAGTGAGGGCGCGGACGAAGCCGGTTGCGGCCGCGTCGCCGCTGCCGGCGCCGGAGGCGTCGATCTTCACGCAGGAGGGCGTCGACGCCGTCGCATTCAAGGCGTGGCTCGCGCAGCGGAGCCTCGCGGTCATCGTGAGCCGCGACGTGACGACACGAGACGGCCTCGACAAGCAGCAGCCCTTCAACCTGAAGATCGCGGGCACGACGCACCAGACGGCGCCCGCGGGCGGAAAGGTCTACGCGGTCGCACACCTCCAGCTCTTCCAGGGCGACCAGATCCGCGGCGTCGGCGGCACGACGAGCCCGCGCGCGGGGCGCCGCGTCCTCGCTCAGGTCATGCACGACCCGACCGTCACGAACCTCCCGAACCCGGGCGGCCCGCCCGGGAGCGTGAAGCTCGGGACCGACGGCTCTATGGCGGCGTTCGTGCCCGCGCGGCGCGCCCTCACGTGGCAGATGAGCGATGCGGCCGGGACGCCCGTGGTGCGCGAGCGTTACTGGCTGACGTTCCAGCCCGGCGAGATCCGGGTCTGCACGTCCTGCCACGGCCTCTCGAGCCACGACCAGACGGGCAGTCCCGCGCCCGTGAACCCGCCCGAGGCGCTCCGACAGGTCGTGCGCTACTACCGCGACGTCCTGAACCCGGCGTCGACGCCCGTCGCGTCGCTCTTCAACACGGTGACGCCCTGCCGGCTCCTCGACACGAGGAGACCGGCGGGAGCGCTCGGCGGCCCGGCGCTCGCCGCGTTCGGACAGCGCCCCTTCACGCTCACGGGCGCGTGCGGCGTGCCCGCGGGCGCGGCGGCGCTCGCCGCGAACGTCACGGTCACGGGGACGCAGGGCGCCGGGACGCTGCGCCTCTACGCGGGCGACAGCGTGCCGGGCAGCGCGACGACGATCTCCTTCGCGCAGGGCGCGACGCGCGCGAACAACGCGCAGGTGAAGCTCGCCCCGGACGGGAGCGTCGGGATCGCGAACGACGCGGGCGGAACGGTGCACGTGATCGTGGATGTCGTGGGGTACTACAAGTAGGCAGCTCACGGCTGCTCCTACGGCGGCGCCTTCTTCACTGGGCGATCCAGTTCACGACGGTCGCGAACGAGGGCGGTAACTCGCCGGCGCTCCCGATCTTCATCCTTCACGTGACGCGGAAGAGCGACGGCATGAAGCTCTCTGTGCGCCTGGACGTGAAGGTCAACGGCAAGGTGTTCAAGGCGCCCACGAGCGAGAACCCGAAGACGGAGTCCGCGAACGTCTTCCCGTCGAACAAGGGCCCGTGGACGGTGGAGGCGCAGTACAACGGCGACGCGCACACGCAGGCGTCGTCCGCGACGGCGACCCACCAGTAGCGCGTTCGGCCTCACGCGGGGGCGGCGACATCCGGAAGCGGCACTCGGGTACCATTCCGCCCCGGGATGCGAATTCGTCTCAAGTTTGCCGCCGCCATCGCCGCCCTCGCCCTCGCTGCAGCCTTCGCGGTTCCGCTCGCCCTCGCCGGGTGCAAGGGCAAGGCCCCCGCTCCCGTGGCGCCGCCGCCCACCGACGTCGCCTTCGTCGCCGCCGAGCCTCGCGACGTCGAGGTCGAATTCGAATACGTGGGGCAGGTGGCGGGCTCGCGCGAGGTCGAGGTCCGCGCGCAGGTCACGGGGATCATCCAGAAGCGCCTCTACACGGAGGGCTCCCGCGTCGCCACGGGCCAGACGCTCTTCAAGATCGACCCGGCGACGTTCCAGGCGCAGGTCGGGGTCGCGGAGGCCGACCTCGCGCAGGCCGAGGCGCGGGACCGGCAGGCGGCGCGCGACCTCGAGCGGTACAAGCTCCTCGGGCAGAAGAAGGTCGTGAGCCCGAAGGAGGTCGACGACGCGGTCTCGAACGCAGACCTCGCGAAGGCCGCGATCGAGTCCGCGAAGGCCCGGCTCGCGCAGGCGCGCATCGAGCTCGCGTATACGGACGTGAAGGCGCCCCTCGCGGGTGTCGCGGGGCGCGCGCTGAAGGTCGAGGGCAGCCTCGCGAACGCGCAGGGCGACAGCCTGCTGACGACGATCGCCCAGACCGACCCGATCGACGTGAACTTCGGCGTCGCCGAGGCCGAGCAGAGGACACGCAAGGCCGAGGTTCTCTCGGGCGCCCTCGCACTTCCGAAGGGCGGCTTCGCGGTACACCTGAAATCCTCCGACGGCGCGCCGCTCGGCCCGACGGGCCGCGTGAACTTCGAGGACTACAAGGCGGATGCCTCGACGGGCAGCTTCTCCTACCGCGCGACGTTCCCGAACGCCGACGGGACGCTCGCGCCGGGGCAGTTCGTGAAGGTCGTCCTCGCGGGGGCGAAGCGGCCCGCCGCCATCGCGGTCCCGCAACGCGCGGTGCAGGACGCCCCGACCGGCAAGTTCGTCTACGTCGTTGGCGAGGGGAAGTCCGGCCCCGTGGCCGAGCCGCGCTCGGTCGAGGTGGGCGAGTGGGTGCGCCTCGCGGGCGACGAGAAGAACGGCTGGGTGATCCGCAAGGGGCTCAAGGCCGGGGACAAGGTGATCGTGGACGGCGTCGCGCGCATCTTCTTCCCCGGCGCGCCGGTCAAGCCGTCGCCGCTCGGGCGCTGAGCGGGGCCCCATGATCTCGCGCTTCTTCATCGACCGGCCCGTCTTCGCATTCGTCATCTCGATCTTCATCACGCTCGCGGGCATCGCGGGGATGCGCAACCTGCCGATCGCGCAGTACCCGGAGATCGCGCCGCCGGTCGTGCAGGTCCTCGCGACGTACCCGGGCGCGTCGGCCGAGGTGCTCGAGCAGACGGTCGCCGCTCCGCTCGAGAACGCGATCAACGGCGTCGAGCACATGATGTACATGGCGTCGACGTCGAGCGGCAACGGCCTCCTCACGATCACGGTCACGTTCGAGATCGGCACGAACATCGACCAGGCCTCCGTCGACGTCTCGAACCTCGTCAAGCAGGTGGAGGCAAAGCTGCCGCAGGAAGTCCGCCGCCAGGGCGTCACGGTGTCGAAGGGCTCGTCGTCGTTCCTGCAGGTCGTCGCGTTCTTCTCGCCCGACGAGTCGCTCGACGACATCTACACCTCGAACTACGTCACGCTCAACGTCCTCGACGTCCTGAAGCGCGTGCCCGGGACGACGAACGTCCAGATCTTCGGCGCGAAGGACTACGCGATGCGGATCTGGCTCAAGCCGGACCGCATGACGCAGCTCGGGGTGTCGACGGGCGACATCGCGAACGCCCTCAACGAGCAGAACGCGCAGTTCGCGGCCGGGAAGATCGGCCAGTCGCCGACGGGCGGCTCGCAGGAGACCGTCTACACGATCACGACGAAGGGCCGCCTCTCGACGCCGGAGGAGTTCGAGAACGTGATCCTCCGCTCGAACCGCGGCGGGACGACGCTGCGCCTCAAGGACGTCGCGCGCGTGGAGCTCGGCGCGAAGGACTACGACTTCATCGGCCGCATCAACGGCAAGCCGGCGACGCTCATCGGAATCTTCCTGCAACCCGGCGCGAACGCCCTCGCCGTGGGCGACGACGTGACCCGAACGCTGGCCCGCCTCGCGGAGGGCTTCCCGAAGGGGCTCTCGTACCGGATCGCATTCGACACGACGCGCTTCGTCGACGTGTCGATCAAGGAGGTCGTCAAGACGCTCCTCGAGGCGATCGTCCTCGTCTTCCTCGTCGTGTACCTGTTCCTCCAGAACTGGCGCGCGACGCTGATCCCGGTCGCGGCGGTGCCGATGTCGCTCCTCGGAACGTTCGCGGGGCTCTACGCCCTCCACTACTCGATCAACACGCTCACGCTCTTCGGGATGGTGCTGGCGATCGGGATCGTCGTGGACGACGCAATCGTCGTCCTCGAGAACGTCGAGCGGATCATGCACGAGACGCACGCCTCGGCCCGCGACGCGGCGATCCAGGCGATGGAGGAGGTGAGCGGGCCGGTCGTCGCGATCGTCCTCGTCTTGTGCGCCGTGTTCGTGCCGATCGCGTTCCTCGGAGGGCTCACCGGAGAGCTCTACCGCCAGTTCGCGATCACGATCTCGATCTCCGTGGTCCTGTCGGGTCTCGCGGCGCTCATCCTGACGCCGGCTCTGTGCGTCCTCATCATGAAGAGGGAGCACAAGCAGACGCACCGCTTCTTCCTGTGGTTCAACGACTGGTTTCAGCGCGTGACGGCCCGATACGTAGGCGGCGTGCGGTTTCTCATCAAGCGGTCGGCCGTCGCGGCGCTCGTCTTCCTCGGGATGGTTCTCGCCACGGGCGTCCTCTGGAAGACGACGCCGACGTCCCTCGTGCCGGACGAGGACCAGGGCTACTACATTGGCGCGGTCTACCTGCCGGACGGCGCGTCGCTCGAGCGGACAGACCGCGTCGTGGCGCGAGTCGTCGAGGCCATCCGGTCGAACCCCGCGAACAAGGACATCATCGCGTTCACGGGCTTCGACTTCCTCGGCGGCGGCTACAAGAACCGCGCGGCGACGATGTTCGTCGTGCAGGAGCCGTGGGAGAAGAGGAAGACGCCGGTGCCGGCCCTCGTGGGCGAGCTCTTCGCGAAGACCGCGGGCATCAAGGAAGCGCTCGTTCTTGCGTTCAACCCGCCGGCCATCTTCGGCCTCGGGAACACCGGCGGCTTCGAGATGTACATCCAGAACAAGGGCGACGGCGGGCCAAAGCAGCTCGCCCAGGCGCTCGGCGCGTTCCTCGGCGCCGCACACGGGGAAAAGCAGCTCGGGCTCGTGAACACGCTCTGGCGCGCCTCGACGCCGCAGCTCTACGTCGACGTGGACCGCGAGCAGGCCAAGGCGCTCGGCGTGCCGCTCGACGAGGCGTTCAACACGCTCGCCGCGACGCTCGGGAGCTACTACGTGAACGACTTCAACAGGTTCGGGCGCGCGTGGCAGGTCCTCATGTCGGCCGACGCGCCGTACCGCAAGCGACCGGAGGACGTCGGGCGCATGTACGTGAGGAGTACGACCGGCGCGATGGTCCCGGTGTCGGCGTTCGCGAAGGTGCAGTTCTCGTCCGGCCCCGACAGCCTCGACCGCTACAACAACCTCCCGGCCGTGAAGCTCTTCGGCGCGGGCGCGCCGGGTGTCAGCTCGGGTCAGGCGATCGCGGCGGTCGAGAGGGTCGCGAAGGCGTCGCTCCCGCCGGGCTTCACGTTCGACTGGACGGGCTCGTCGTTCCAGGAGAAGCGCTCGTCGGGCAGCTCGGGCCTCGCGCTCGGGGCGGGCGCGATCATGGTCTTTCTCATCCTCGCCGCGCTCTACGAGAGGTGGACGCTGCCGATCTCCGTCCTCCTCGCGCTGCCGTTCGGGACGTTCGGGGCGCTCGTCGCCGTGAATCTGCGCGGCTTCACGAACGACGTGTACTTCCAGATCGGGCTCGTCACGCTCCTCGGCCTCGCGGCCAAGAACGCGATCCTCATCGTGGAGTACGCGCTCATGAAGTGGCAGCACGGCTGGCATCCCGCGGCGGCCGCGCTCGAGGCGGCGCGCCTGAGATTCCGGCCGATCCTCATGACGTCGCTCGCATTCATCCTCGGCGTCCTGCCGCTCGCGATCTCCACAGGCGCGGGGGCGGGAGCGCGCAGGTCCGTCGGCACGGGCGTCATGGGCGGCATGCTCGCCGCGACCGGCCTCGCGGTCTTCTTCATCCCGCTCTTCTTCAAGTTCATCGTGACCCGCCGCCTCGCGACGACGGCCGAGGACATGGAGGCGCCGGCAGAGACGCCGAGAGTCCTATGATGCTGGCCCGATGTCTTACGTCGACAAGAACCTGATGCCCGGCGAAGAGGTGCTGCTCCGGCCGCGCTATCACTGGGTGCGTTTCGTGCCCGCCGCTGCGGTGCTCGCGCTCGGGATCGTCGTCGCGGGTGCGGGCCAGGCGCTGGATTCCGGAAACATCCTTCCTCTGGCCGCAGGCGGCATCCTGGTCGTCCTCGCTCTCGCCGCGATGGCGTGGCGATGGCTCGCGGATTCCTTCGACGAGTTCGCGGTGACGTCGTTCCGTGTGATCAAAAAGACGGGCGTCTTCGAGCGATCCGTGAGACAGGTCCCGCTGGAGAAGATCCAGGATCTGGACGTGCACTCGACGCTCGGCGGCCGGTGGCTTTCGTACGGCGACGTGGAGATTCAGACGGCCGGGAGCGAGAGCACGGTCGTCTTTCCGCGCATCCTCCATCCGGAGGAGTTCCGCAACATGCTGTTCACGTCCGGACGACATCGCGCCGGGAACGACGGGCTCGGCGCCTCGCCGGGGCCGGCGACGGGAACAAGGGCGACCGTCGAGGCGCGTCTCAAGGAGGCCGAGCGGCTCTACAGGAGCGGCGTCCTTTCCGAGGCGGAGTATCAGGAGAAGAGGAAGGCGCTCGTTTCGGAGCTCTGAATCGGGTCCGCTGCGAAAGCGGCGCAGTTGCAGCGCGACGGGTACACTGCCTGCTGGAATCGTCGTCTCCGGGAGGTCGTCCATGACTCGTTTCGTACGCAGTGTGTCCGTTTTCGGCCTTTCGCTGATGTTGGCGGGCGCCGCGCTGGCGGCGAACACCGCAGTCATGGGCGCCAAGGGAGTGGACGCCGCTGGATTCATCTGCCCGGCGGGCGGCTATCTGGCCGGGGTCGACATGAACGCAAACCCGATGGTCTCGAATGTCCGGCCGCTCTGCGTTGCCATGGCGTCGGACGGAGGCTGGATCGGCGTCCCTGCGATCGACTTCGGTCAGCTGATGGGGAATTGGATCGGCACGGAAGTGCGCCACGTGGAGCTCTTCTGTCCGAGGGACTTCTTCGTCGCGGGTTACAAGGGTTCCACGCACACCTACGGCATCAATTCGGTCACTCAGCTCACCCTGACCTGCCGGAACGTCAAGACGGGAGCCATGGCGACTCTGGCGTCGCCCTCCGACGGCCGGGTCTCCCAGTTCGAATGGCCCGGGGCTTCGTGCGATTCGAAGTCGGTGGCCAACGGGGCTTTCGGCTCCAGTCACGACGGGAGCGTCATCCAGTTCGGACTGACGTGCGCGATGACGAAGCCGGCAATCGCGTCCTCGAAGCTGACGACGACGAAGGTCGAGAAGGGCATCGTGACGAGTCAGTACTTCACCCCGACGAAGGGCGTCACGATCCAGAAGGCAGCGGTGAGCGAGTTCGACACGCGGAGGGTGGCCGTGGTCCCGACACCGACTCCCGCCGTCCACGCCAGCAGAAGCGCGGCGCTTTCGATCCACCCGACGCAGACCTTCGCGCCGCCGCTGACGAAGGACGGCGCGCGCCTGTACGGCTGTCAGACGGTTGGCGGCCAGCCGTGCGGGCAGGCGCCGGCAGACGCGTTCTGCAAACAACAGGGTTTCATCCGGGCGAAGACCTTCGCAAACGGCGCCGAGAGAGTGAGAGCCGAGACGCTTGCGGGGCAGAAGTGCGCGACCGTCGAGTGCAACGCCTTCAGCCGGATCGAGTGCGCGAGGTGAGGAGGGAGCGTCCCGTGACTCATGCGACGGCTGCCGTCCTCGTCCTCCTCTGCCTCGGTGAGTCGTCCGCGATTGGAGCAGACAAGGCGGCGTCCGGACCCGCGCAGGCCGTCGTCTCGCCGGCGGCCCGGACGGCATTGAGGCCGCGCCGCCAGATTCAGCAGTTTCCGGCCGACGTGAAAGCGGCAGGCGACCGGCTCTGGAGCAAGGCGTCGCCGGCCGTGAGGGCGTGGTCGAGCCAGAACGCACGCGGAATCGCGAAGGGTCCCGGCGATCCCGGAGAGCTCGCGCGCGCCGTGGCGCTCGCTCGCTGGACCAACCTCCGCGCGCCCGAGGCGTACGACGCGCTCACGTTCATCCTCGTCTACGAGGCCGCGAAGATCGAGCAGGACTCCCTCGCGCAGATGGGCGAGACGGAATCCCTGAGGCTCCAGATGGCGATGGAGCGGCTGAGCAAGATGATGTCGACTCTCTCGAACCTGCTCAAGAAGATCTCCGACACCGCGAGCGGCGTCACGCAGAACCTGAAGTAACGGACTTCGGGACGCCGCGTCGAATCCCCTCGATCGCCCGCTCGCAGTCGTCGTTGATGCGCTGGCGGTCGACGTGGTACTCGGCCTCGGCCTTCTCGCGGTCGCCCGGTTCGAACGTCTTTTTCATCGCGTCGCGGAAGAGGATCTCGCGCTCGGCGAGGCGGGAGGAGGCGACGCGCCGGGCCTCGGCGATCTCCTCCTTCTGCTTCGGGGTCAGCGTGATCTCCTTCGTGCCGGATTCCTCGTCCTCGGCGGTCAGGCGCTCCATCGCGAGCTCGAAAGCGGTCTTCGGTTTGTCGCTCATTCCAACCTTTCGAGTGTCACTCCAGCTCGAAGGTTACGCTGACGCTGGCGCGGACGGAGATCTGTTCTCCTTTCGCGCGTCGGGGGGAAGCGAAGACGCGGCGCCGGCGCTACTTCCGCGTCTGGACGAGGCCCCGGGGCGTCGGAGTGGGCGTCGGGGAGATGAGGGTCCCGCCGGCGACCTGCTGCGCCCCGGAAGCCACGCCCGTCACGAGGGCGGCCGTCGCGGCGTCCATGGCGCTCTGGGCTTTGGCCTGCGCCTCTCTCATCTGCGCCTCGATGGCATGGTCGTCCGATCGCAGCTTTGCAGCCTTCGCGTCGCGGGCAGTCTTCGCGTCGCGGATCGCGCTCTTCTTGTCCTCCCGGGCTTCTTTGTTCAACATCTTCTGGTACGCCATCAGGAGCGCGAAGATGGAGTCGTTCGACTCGCCCTGACCGAGCCGCATGACCTCCGGAACGGTCATGTTCGGCGTGAGACGCGCCTCGAGGGCGCTGACGCGGGCCTTCTGGGCGGGCGAGAATGCGGCGCGCGTCTTCTTCTCGTGGTCGAGCAGGTTCTGAGGGATGTCGCGGGCGGCGGCAGGGATTGCAGCGCCGAGCACGGCGAGGAGCAGGAACGCCCGAGCGAAGTCCTTTCGCATGCTGCATATCTTCCCACTGGCGGGGCGTAGATGCGTCGCGAGCGAATCGCCCGGGCGGGGATGCGACATGTCCCTAGGGCTTCTTCGGCGTGGGCGTCGGCGTTACGACGGCGCCCGCGGCCGCCAGCGCCGCAGCGCTTCTCGAATGAGCCTTCAACGTCGCGAACGCAGGCGTCGGGGTGGGAGGCAGAACCTTGATCATGGTCGTCCTGTCGCTGTACGACGGCGTCGGGGCGAGCACCTGGACGGTCCGGATCTCCGAGCCTCCGTGCTCGTTGCGGATCTGGACCTTGTAGGTTCCGACCTTGCGGAGATTGGCGGGCCAGGTGAACTGCTGCTTGTCGTAGTTGAAGACCCCGCCGGCCTGTACGCCATCGACCCAGATCGTCGTCGTCGTGAGCCAGTTGTCGCCGGCCAGCCAGACCTTCCAGCGCGTGTCATCCGTTCCCTGAATCCGGATCGAATTCGGCTGAACCCACGCCAGAGTCGGCGCGTCCGAGGTGATCCTCACCGGGAAGACGTTCGAGGCCACCCCATCGACCTTTACCATGATTTCCAGCGTCCCTGGTGAATTCAGAAGCGGGAGCGAATCGAACCAGCACTCCAGGAACGTGTCGGCGACGCCGCCAATCAGTGCCCTCTGAAACGGCAGGTACTGGCGGCGGACGTAGAACTCCCAGCGGCTGGGAATGTTGGCGCCGGAAGGCCAGAAGTGCTGACCGTAGATCGTGATTCCGAAAGAGGTGTGCGTCGAGAACGTGACGAGGGACTTCGGCCTCACGCCGGTGATGACGGGCGGAGGAGCCGCCGGTGCCGGCAGGCTCGCGAAGACGAAGAGAGACACCAGAAGGTGACGGACTCGTGTCACGGGATCTCCCTCCTGTGGGCGGCACCGGGCATCTTACGCGCCGCCGCGTTGTGTTTACGCGCTTTCGGCGCTCACGACGCGGTCGCGGCCGAAGCGCTTGGCGGCGTAGAGGGCCGCGTCGGCGCGGTCGAGGCACGCGTCGAACGTCTCTTTGCGGCTGCGGTGGAGGGCAACGCCGACCGAGACCGTGCCAGAGATCTCGACACCTGTACGCATGGCGACGATCTCGTTCGCAAACGCGGCGCGCACCGCCTCGGCCCGCACGAGCGCGGCGGGAAGCGTGGCGCCCGGCATCACGATGACGAATTCGTCGCCGCCCGAACGACAGACGAGGTCCGAGGCGCGGACGTGGGCGCGCAGGACGTCCGCCATCCGCTGGAGGACCTGGTCGCCGGCCGCGTGGCCGTGCGTGTCGTTGACGTGCTTGAACCCGTCGACGTCGAGCACGGCGACCGAGAGCGGGAGGCCCGCGCGGCTGACGCGCGCCATGTCGCGGAGGATCGTCTCGTCGAGATAGCGCCGGTTGTGGAGAGACGTGAGCGGGTCGCGGATGGCTTGCTCGCGAAGCTTCTGGTTCAGGAGCTCGATCTCCTCGACCTTTGCGGCGAGGGCCTCGTTCGCGCGGGCGAGCTCCTGCTGGATGCGGCGGGCCTCGGTGACGTCCTGCTTGATGGCGATGAAGTGCGTAATCGCGCCGTCCTCATCCACGACCGGGGCGATCGTCTGCTCCTCGTAGTACGCGGAGCCGTCCTTGCGGCAGTTCACGATCGTGCCCGACCACGTGTCGCCGCGCAGTACGGTCCGCCACAGGTCCGCGTAGAAGTCGGGCTCGTGCCGGCCCGACTTCAGGAGACGCGTGTGCTGGCCGATGAGCTCGTCGGCGGGGTAGCCCGTGATGACGCAGACCGCCGGGTTGACCCACGTGATCGTGCCCGTGCGATCTGTGATGACGACCCCGTTGGCGGCTGAGCGGAGCGCCGTGGCTTGCACGCGGAGGCTCTCGGGCGTCTGCATGCGGCCGCTCAGGTCGCGGATCGCGCAGGAAACGAGCGTGCGGCCGGCTACCGTGACCGGCGTGAGGGAGATGTCGACCGGAATCTCCTTCCCGTCCGCGCGGTGCACGACGAGGTCGAGCCCGCGGCCCATCGGACGCGCACGCGGCGCGGCGACGTACTCGTCGTGGTAGCGCCCGTGCTCGGGAAAGCGGGCGGGCACGAACGACAGGTAGTTCCGGCCGGCGAGGGCCTCACGCGCGACGCCGAGTAGGGTCCCGCAGGCGGCGTTTGCGAGAACGATCGTCCCGGCTGAGTCGACGACGAGGAGAGCGTCCGCCGACGCGTCGAAGAGCGCGCGAAAGAGCGCTTCGGGCTCGGAAGGGCCAGCGTTCACACGCGGATGGTACAAGCAGGGCGGCCATGGCCTCGCCGGAGGCTCACCCTCCGTGGGCAGTCTCCTCGTGCCGGCTGACGTTGTCGCCGTCGCCGGAGTTCAGCTCGCGGAACACGGCGGCCGAGAGGACGGTCATCGCGCCGAGAACGAGGAACGCCAGGTGGATGCCGTGCAGCAGCTCGGCGGGATGCGACCGGAACCGGTCCGGGATGAAGAGCGCCGTGACGAGGGACGCGGCGGCGACGCCGAAGCTGAGGGACATCTGCTGCATCGTGCTCGCGATCGTGCTCGCCATACTCGTGTCCGGCGCGGGCACCTCTGCGTACGCGAGCGTGTTCATGCTCGCGTACTGCAGCGAGGCCGCGGCTCCGAACAGGAGCGAGACGATCACGATGAGGACGATCGGGGTGCGGGCGCCGATCGTCGCGAAGAGGGCGATGCAGCCACCCATGAGCAACGTGTTCGTCAGGAGGACGCCGCGGTAGCCGAAACGCCCGAGGATGCGCGGCATGAAGACGCGGATTCCCATCGCGGCGATGGACTGAGGCATGAGCAGGAAGGCCGACTGCACCGCCGTGTAGCCGAGGCCGACCTGGTAGAGGAGAGGGAGGAGAAACGGGATGCCGCCGGCGCCGAGCCGCGTGATGAAGCTGCCCGCCACGGAGGACCGGAACGTCCGGAGGCGGAAGAGGCCGAGGCGAAGGAGGGGATGCGCTGCCGCGATCGCGTGCCGGAAGTACGCGGCGAGGAGGGCGGCTGCGAGCGCGGAGAGCGCGAGGGTCGCTCCCGTGCCGAGCGTGTGCTCGCCGAAGACCTCCAGGACGTACGAGAGAAGCCCGATGCCGCAGCCGAAGAGCACGCCGCCGAGGACGTCGAGCTTCTCGACGCGCTCGGCGCGGTAGTCCGGCAGGCGGCGTGCGACGAGGGCGAGGCCGAGGAGCCCGATCGGAAGGTTGACGAAGAAGATGACGCGCCAGTTGGTGTAGCCCACGATGAGCCCGCCGGCCACCGGCCCGAGCATGGGCCCGATCATCGCGGGGATCGTCACGAAGCTCATGGCCTTCACGAGCTCGGACCGCTCGAAGGTGCGGACGATCGTGAGGCGGCCGACCGGCACCATGAGCGCGCCGCCCATGCCCTGCAGGATCCGGCAGGCGACGAGGACGTGGATGTTCGTGGAGAGGCCGCAGAGGAGCGAGCCGAGCGTGAAGATGCCGATCGCGGCCGAGAAGACGCGGCGCGTCCCGAACCGGTCGGCCAGCCACCCGCTCACCGGAATGAAGACGGCGAGGCTGAGCGTGTAGCTCGACAGGACCGACTTCATGCTCAGGGGCACGACGCCCAGCGCGTCGGCGATCGTCGGAACGGCGGTGTTCAGGATGGTCGTGTCGAGCGACTCCATCAGGAACGCCACCGCGACCATCCAGGGCAGAAGTCGCTTGACCGATGGGTCCGGGCGATTCGTCACGGACGGAGTTTGTGCGACGAGGCTTTCATGCACCGATTCTATGTAGACTCCGTCGCAACTTCTTGACCGACGACGCGCGCCCCGACGACCCCGTGACGGGAGCCCCCACGCTGGACCCGGGGAGCGAAGGCCTACGCGCCGCGCCCGAGAAGATGCCGGCGGAGATCGGCGGATTCCGCATCCTCGGGAAGCTCGGCGAAGGCGGGATGGGGATCGTCTACGAGGCCGAGCAGCAGAGCCCGCGCCGGCGCGTCGCGCTGAAGGTCGTCCGCGGCGGGCAGTTCGTCGACGAGGCGTACCTCCGGATGTTCCGCCGCGAGGCCGAGACGCTCGCGCGCCTCGCGCACCCGAACATCGCGGCGATCTACGAGGCGGGCCGCACCGAGGACGGGCAGCACTTCTTCACGATGGAGCTCGTCACGGGGAAGACGCTGAGCCAGTTCGTAAGGGACCGGCTCGGCGGCGAGAGCCCGACGAGAGAGCAGCTGCGCGAGCGCCTGAAGCTTTTCGACACGATCTGCAAGGCCGTGAACTACGCGCACCAGCGCGGCGTGATCCACCGCGACCTCAAGCCCTCGAACCTCGTCGTGACGGAGTCCGGCGAGGTGAAGGTCCTCGACTTTGGGCTCGCGCGCATCACGGACACGGACGTCGCCGCGGCGACCGTGATGAGCGAGCTGGGCCTGATCAAGGGGACGCTGCCGTACATGAGCCCCGAGCAGGCGCGCGGGGACAGCCGGGACATCGACCTGCGGACCGACGTCTACTCCCTGGGCGTCCTCCTCTACGAGATCCTGTCGGGCCGGCAGCCGTACGACACGCAGAAGACGTCCGTCGTGCAGGCTATCCGGACGATCTGCGAGGAGCCGCCGCGGCCGCTGAAGGCGGCGCCGGGCGGCCTCCCGATCGACGCCGACCTGCAGACGATCGCGGCGAAGGCACTCGAGAAAGAGCCCGACCGGCGTTACCAGAGCGCGGCGGACCTCTCGGACGATGTCGAGCGCTACCTTGCGAGCCGGCCCATCCTCGCGCACCCGCCGAGCACGCTGTACCAGCTCAGGAAGCTCGCCTCGCGGCACCGGGCGAGCGTCGCGGCCGCCGGCGCGATCGCGGTTCTGCTCGTGACCCTCGCCGTCACGATGGCCGTGCAGACGCAACGCGTGAGGAAGGAGCGCGATCGCGCCGCCGCCGAGGCCGCGAAGGCGAGCGCGATCAACGAGTTCCTGCAGGATGCGCTCGGGGCCGCGGACCCGTGGGGGAAGGGCTCGCGCAACGTGACGCTCCTCGACGCCCTGCGCCAGGCGCGCGCGAAGGCCGAGGTCGCGCTCCGGACGCAGCCGCTCGTCCAGGCGTCGGTGCTGCAGACGATCGGGTCGACGCTCTCGAACCTCGCCGAGGCCGGAGAGGCCGAGAAGGCGCTGCGCGCCTCGTACGACCTGCGCTCAGCGGCCATGGGAAAGCGGAGCGCGGAGGCCGCCGAGTCGCTCGTGGCGCTCTCGTCGGCGGAGTCGTACGACAGGAAATTCGTCGAGGGCGAGAAGCACGCGAAGGAGGCTCTCGAGATCGTCCGCGCCCTGCAAGGACCGGAGGGCCTCGAGACGGCGCCCGCCCTCTACGCCTACGCGACCGCGGTCCAAGGGGCCGGGAGGTCGGTCGAGGCGAAGGCGCTCGCGGAGGACCTTCAGAGGATCGGGCGCGCCCACCGCACGGCGAAGACGAAGGAAGAGCGCGACGTCGCCGCGAAGGCGGAAACGGACGCACTACTCGTCCTGATCGGTGTCCAGACGACGGGCGACCAGGCCGACACGAAGAAGATCGCGCCGCTTGCGAAGGAGCGCCTGGAGCTCCTCAAGGCGCGGTTCGGGGAGCGCCACCCGGAAACGACGAACGCCCTGAGCGACTTCGCGCTCGGGCAGATGTACTCGGGCGACCTCGCGGCGGCCGAACGGACGTACCAGCAGGTGATCGAGCTCGACGTCGCGCTCCTCGGGGACGACCACCCGGAGACCGCGAGCGCACGCGAGAACCTCGGGAACGTTTATGCCCGGATGGGCAAGTTCGACAAGACGGCCGCGCTCCTCGAGACCGTCCTCGCCTCGCGGCGCAAGGCGCTCGGCGACGACTCTGAGCCGGTGGCCCGCACGCTCGCGAACGTGGCCACCGTCCACAAGCTGGCCGGAAACCTCCTCGCCGCCGAGAAGGCCTACCCCGAGGCGATCGAGCGCCTGTCCCGAAAGCTCGGCCCGGATCACCCGAGCGTCGGCCTCTCGCTCCTCGGCTACGGCGACACGCTGCGCCTCGAGAAGAAGTACGCGGAGGCCGAGAAGCCGCTCCTCCGCGCTCTGGAGAGCCTCGCGAAGGCGAACGGCGAGGATGCCGGCATCACGCAGCGCACGCTCGGGGCCGTCGTCAAGCTCTACACGGAATGGGGCAGGCCGGAGCAGGCGGCGGCGTACCAGGCGCGTATCAAGCCCGAGCCGGCGAAGCCCTGACGCCGGACGGAGGATGGCGGCACCCGCGTCACCTCCTTGTCCTTCGGCAGGTCGAAGACCCACTGCCGGCCCAGGAACACGGAGCCGGCCACGTTGATGTCCGTCTCGACGCTCTTCACTGCTGCGGCTCTTGCGGCGGGCTGGCCCGCTCCGGGACAGAACGCGAAGTAGATGAGCGTGCGCGATTTTCCGTCGGGCGTCTTGTCGGGCGTGGCCGAGCTCTCGTGGAAGGCGTCCAGCTCTTTGGGGCTGAAGGGCGCGTCGGAGAACCACAGCGTCACGCTCGTGCGCGAGTACCCGGGGGAGATCTACGGCGGACTCGTCGCCGGGGGGCTGAGTAACCGCGAGATCGCGGAGAGGCTGTTCGTGTCGGAGAACACGGTGAAGACGCACTCGGCCCGGGTCTTCGAGAAGCTGGGGGTCGTCGCCTCGAGGGAGACCATCTACTACGGGTTCATCCCCGACTTCGGGGACAGGTACGCCGCGCGCACTCTGGAGAAGATGAAGGCGAAGGGCGAGAGCCCTCAGGCGATCGAGGCGGCGACGAAGAAGATGGCGGAGTTCAAGGAGATGTACAAGAACCCTCTCGTCAACGTGGGAATGACGTTCGCGGAGGTGTTTCCGGTGGGACTGGTGGTAACGCTGGTGTCGGCAGCAATTCTGCGACGGAAGAATCCGCCGCCTTCCCCCGCGTAGCGAGAAACACCGCGATCGTCCACGTCGGCGCGAGGTCGACGGCCGGCACGAGCTCGAGCGCGAACGCGGGCAGGAACGCCCAGTGCCAGCCGACGAGCGCGATCATCGCGATGCCGACCGCGACGTCGAGCACGGCGTCGAAACCCGTGGGCGCACCGCCGGCGAAGAGCGGCAGGAGGCCGAGCTGCACGGCGTCGGCGGCGACCGCGAGGATGCGCGCGGCGCGGACGCGGCCCTTCGAGGACTCCACGCGGAGACCTTAGGCCGGGCGGCGGGAGGCGGTCAACCGCCCGGCCTGGCTCGCGCTCAGAGGAGTCCCTGCATCCGGGCGAGGAGGTCGACGATCGGCTGCCACTCGTTGGCATCGCCAGAGAACGACGGTGCGTCGCGCCGCACGGCGTCGCTCTGGCGGCGCGCGCCGTCGAGGAGGCGCGAGACGGCTGATCCGAGGTCGTGCGGGTCGAGGGGCCCGGCGTCCAGCCTCTGCCTCAGGCGGTGCACGTCGGCGCCGAACCGGTCGAGCGCCTCGGTGGCGCGCGAGTCGCGGCCACGCCGCGGAACGACGTCCGCGACGCGCTGGTCGAGCTCCCGGCCGAGCCGCCGCAGCTCGGAGATGTTCGCGGAGTCCGGCCCGCCCTGCTCGCGGACGCGGGGCCGGTCCGGCGGAGGGGGCGCCTGCTCTTCGAGGCGGTCGGGAACGCCGTTCCCGTTCCGGTCGAGGTCGCGATGCTCCCACGCGGGGTAGCCGCTGCCCTCGCGGTGGACACGCGGCGCGGGGACCTCGACGTCGGCGCCGCGCAGGACCTGCTGCATGCGGCCCAGCACGTCCGTCGCGTTGTCCCAGAGCTCGTACGTTCCGGGGAAGAGCCGCGCGCCGACGACGCGCTGGTTCACGGCACGCGCCCGCCGGAGCAGGTCGTCGACCTCGCGGCGAACGTCCCAGGGTGAGTCGAGGTAGCTGTCCATGCGGGCGTGAAAGCCGGACGTGCGCCGGGCGAAGTCGGAGATCGATGCAAGAACGCGCGCCTGCGACGGATCACGCCGGGCGGCGTGGTACGCCTGTCGCTGCAGGTCCTGGGCGATCTCGTCGAGGGTGTGCGCGAGCGCTCCCATCGTCTGGTACTGGCGTCCGCGGAGAGGATGGCGCGAGTCGATCCGGTGGTACTCGTCCTCCCCGAAGTGGAACTGGAGCGAGACCTGCGCCGGAGCGGAAAACGCCGGGATCAGGGCCGCGCATCCCACCCAGGCGAGAACGCGCACGTTTGAAGGGAGTCTCATGGAAGGGCCTCCGGTTCAATGGAGCAACCGGCGTGCCACGCGGGCGGGCACGCCCGCAGTAACCTTCGCTCATCGGCACGCGCCTCGTCCTCGCCGGCCTGCTCCTCGCCGCGCCGCTCGCGGCCGTCGAACCGACGCGCCTCGTCTTCGATCCGCAGCCCGGCCTTCCGGCCTCGGCGAACCGCCTTGCCGCTGAGCCGCGTCCGTGGGTCGCGGGCGTGATGGACCTCGTGGGGCTCGACGAGCCCGGGCCGGACATCCGCGTCGTCCTCGCGCCGGAATCCTCGCCGCTCGCGAAGGAGGCGCCGGGCTGGGTGACGGGCTACACGGACGGCGCGTCGAACGTGGTCGTGATTCTCGCCGAACGCACGCCGTCCTATCCGGACGGGGGCCTCGAGGAAGTCCTCGCGCACGAGGTCGCGCACGTCCTCATCCACCGCGCGGCCGCCGGCCGGCGCCTGCCGCGCTGGTTCGACGAGGGGCTCGCGATGCTCGCGTCGCGCGCGTGGCGGCTGCGCGACCAGACGGAGCTCGTGATGGGGCTCTGGGGTCCGCGCGTCCCCCTCTGGAAGCTCGACGACCTCTTCCAGGGAGACCGGCGGCAGGTGGAGCGCGGCTACGCGCTGTCGGGGACGCTCGTGCAGGACCTTCTCGAGCGCTACGGCCCGGCCGTGCCGCGCATCGTCCTCGCGCGCGTCGCGCACGGAGACACGTTCGACGAAGCGGTCCGCGGTGCGACCGGCGCGACGCTGATCGACGTGGGTGAGGCGTTCTGGGAGCGCCAGGGGACGCTCAAGCGCTGGATCCCGATCCTCACGTCGACCGCAGCGCTGTGGTTCGGGATCTCCGTTCTCGCGATCGTTGCGGCCGTCCGCAAGCGGCGGCAGCGGGCGGCGGAGGCGATGGAAGACGAGGCCGAGGAGATCCCGGCGGCGGGCCCGGGCGATGAGCCGCCGCCGGATGAGATCGTGAACTGAGCCGCGGGAATCACCAGCCCCGACACCCGGCTCCGCCTGGTTCCCGTCCCTCGTATGTGACTGCGGAAATTCAGGTTGGATCACATTCTCTTGCGTTTCCGGCGAAGGGTGTATAGTTCCCTCGTCCTTCCTCCTATGTCCTGACGGAGCGGACCGAGAACCGAAAGGTCCCCGTCGACCCCAACCGTCCCCTCCCCACCATCTTCCAGTCGCGCTCGTCCAATCGGCCGCGCGTTTTCCTAAGGAATCTCATGAAGCTGTACGTTGGAAACCTGTCCTATTCCGTGAACGACTCGACCCTCAAGTCCCTTTTCGAGCCCTTCGGCAACGTTGAATCCGCCCGCGTGATCTCGGACCGCGACACCGGCTCCTCCAAGGGGTTCGGCTTCGTCGAGATGTCCGACGAGGACGCGAAGAAGGCGATGGGCGCCCTGAACGGCCGCGAGCAGGATGGCCGCGCGCTCAAGGTCAACGAGGCCAAGCCCCAGGAGAACCGCGGTGGTGGCGGTGGCTTCGGCGGCGGCCGCAACCGTTACTAAGTAACGATTCGACCTCGTTCTTTTTCGGCGCCGGGCGGCAACGCTCCGGCGCCGTTTTCTTTTTGGCGCGGCATAGACTCCGGTGCCAAGGAGGACCGACATGCCCTTTCGCCTCATCTACTCCTCCGAGGCGGTGCCGGACCTCGCCCCGGCCGAGCTCGAGGGAATGCTCGCGGAATCCCGGATCCGCAACCGGAAGCACGGGATCACGGGCGTCCTCGTGTTCGTGGAGGGCGCGTTCCTGCAGGTGCTCGAAGGCGAGAAGAACGACGTCCTCGAGCTGATGGCCCGGATCGACCGCGACCCGCGGCACCAGGCCGTGAAGGTCTTTTACGAGCAGGACGTCGACGAGCGCGCGTTCGACGCGTGGAACATGGCGTACCTCAGCCCGAGCGCGGGAGACCTCGCGAAGTGGGCCGAGCTGGACGGTGCGACGACGATCGGCGGCGTGCTCGCGGCCGTCGAGAAGCACCCGGGCCGCCTGCCCGGGATGGTCGTGAACATCCTCAAGGCTCTCGCGAAGTAGCTCCGGCAGGGAGGCCCTTTGAAGAGGATTCTCGCAGCCGCCGTGCTCCTTGTCGCCGGTTCGGGTCGGCTCGCCGCACTCGGAACGCTCACCCAGGAGGACTGGTACAGGGGTTTCGCGTCGGTCGCGGGCAAGGAAGAGGAGGGAACTCTCCGCATCCTCGCGCTCGAGATCACCGGCGTTGTGCCGTCGATATAGAGTGTTTGCAGCGGAATCGCTGGAGGACGCCGTGGCCGGTCGACGCGCACCCGACAACGCCCGGATCGCCCGGATGGAAGAGGCTGCGGCCGAAGCGGAGGACGTCCTGCGCCCGGGCGACCACGCGGCCTACGCGCAGTCTGCGGGCCTGCGCAACGCGGTGGCCGCCGGGCTCACGCCGCCGGCCGCGTTCGTGGCGGGCGTGCGCGCCGCGCTGCAGGCCGCGCTGCAGAAGGCGGCCCAGGCCACGGCGGGCGAGACGGCCGTGCCCGAGGGACTCGACGCGGGAACGACGCGCGCGACGAGGAGCACGCTCCGCGGCGTCCTGAAGCGATTCGAGGACGCGTTCGGGCTCGGCACGGACACCGCAAGAGTGCGTCGGCCGAAGTGACCCGACCGAAGACGCGCCGGCCCGCCTCAGCGTTTTGTCAGGCCGCTTTCATTCGCCTTCGTGGGCAGCAAAAACCGAAACGTCGAGCCCGACCCTTCCTTGCTTTCCACGGCCACCGTCCCGCCATGAGCCTCGATGAACGCCTTGACAATGGCGAGGCCCAAGCCAGTTCCACCCACGTCTTCCGGATCGGTCTCTCCCTTGTCGAAGATCTTTTCGAGAAGCTCTTCGGGGATGCCCGCACCATTGTCGCTGACCGAGCACTCCACGAGACATTCTGCTCCGCGGTCCCGCGCCGCTAGGATAACTTCGCCGCCCGGGGTGTACTTGATCGCGTTGGCAATCAAGTTCTGAAAGACACGTCTCAACAGACTGGCGTCCGCATAGACGACCAGGTCGTCGGGCACCTCGTTGAGCAGCTGGGTGCTGGAGGTCCCGACGACCGGATGGAGGTCGTGAATGAGAGCCTCGACGAGTGGCCACAGGTCGAATGTGCGCCGCTGCAACTTGACCCCGATCTCTGTTTGGACGTTCGCATTCTCGTCGAGCACCTTGCAGATCAGACCATCGAGATGCCGGACGTTGCGACGCAAGATGTTCAACATCTGGCCGGTTTTAGCGCTGGCGTCTCGCTTCGGGAGTGTCAGCTCGAAGACGCTCGCAGCCAGGGAAATGGCATTCAAAGGAGTCCGAAGGTCGTGTGCGACAAAGGCGAGATATTCTTCCCGGCGCCGCTGCACGTCCCGGGCCTGCTGCGTGGCAAAGGTCTGTACGGCCAACCCAATTGCATCACTGAGAACGTGGTTGAGAATGTGAAAGGGCTTCCCTTGCAGCCGCAAACCGTTGGTATCGGCGAGATCGTGGAGGCAGCCGCGCAAGATGTTGTACTCCGCGACGACTTCTGCAATATCAAAGCCGTCCTCGACGCGCTGCAAACCATGGGCTGGCGAGCTATCTTCGCCGAGCGCCCCTGAGATCGTCTCGTCGGACCCTGATCGAAGCGCAGCTGCCAGTTCGTCCAGAAGCTTAGGAATGTGGTCGTTGAGCGGCGGTATATCGAGATGCCGCGCCGAGGGAAGTTGCCGCACCTGCTCGCGCCAGCGCGCGAGCAGGGCGTCGCGTTCCCGCGTGATGAGCGCTGCCAGTTCGTCGGGTGCGTTGATGGTCATCTCGCCTCCGGGGTTGTCGAGGTCCTAGCGGCTCGTGCTCAGGAGGTTGTTCACCCTCGAGAAGGGTGGACGGCCCCCGAGGGAAGAGTGCATGCGGTGGCGATTGTAGAAGTGAAGTGATTGCGGCAGAAACGCTGATCGTTTCTTTGAAGAGGAATGGGGGCGGCGGGGCTGGGTGACGCGCTGGCGGGTCCCCCTTCGATGGCGGAGGCGGAGGAGTCGAACCCGCCTGTCACAAACGCATCCGTTTCAGTGGGAACGACTTAGCATAACGGTTAACCCCTGGTGTTCGGGTAGAGGCGGCTGCCTCAGATCGGACCGTCTCCGAGATGGTCAAGCCCTCCGTCACCAGCCTGAGGCGGCGTGGCCGCCCCGTAGAGATCGACGGCCCTCTGAGCGTTCATCCAGAAGTCCGGCGTGGTCCGGAACGCCGCTTCCTCGATGCGCCAGCACGTCTACCTCGGCCGTCGGCTCTGTGCTCGGTTGGCTTGCGAGTTGAAATACGTCTTCGGTATGACGGCCGTCATGTCGGCCGGGCGACGCCGCGCGAATCATGACGACACATGCAGGAGGGCTCCATGGCCAGGACGTCGACATCGACAGCCGCAATTTACGACTTTGCAGGACTCGCCCCGCTCGACCGTGGCCGTGCCCTGCTGGAACGGTTCGACGCTCTCGTTCCCGGTGAGACGCTCGCCTTTAAGGCAGAGCGGCCGGCCCACGACCTCCTTGAGACCCTGCAGCGCGAGCGCAAGGGCCAGTTCGAATGGACGCCGGGAGGCGGCGCCGCCGGACCGGACGGGATCGAGGTCATGCGTCGCGACGCCGCCCGGGGCTCGGGGCGCAGCGTTCTCGAGGCGCTCGCCTGGGATCACGACCGGCTGGACGCTCTCGACGGGGCCGCTTTCGCCAGCCTCGAGGCGGGCGACGTCGCGGACGCCCGCGCGACCTTCGCCGCCTTCGCGCGTGGGCTCGAGCGACACATCCGCTTCGAGGAGGAGATCCTCTTCCCGGCCCTCGAGGCGCGTGCCGGTTTCGGCCCGACGGCGGGCCCCACGGCCGTCATGCGGGCCGAGCACGTCGAGATCCGCTCCTGCCTCGCGGGAATCGCGACCGCTCTCGACGGCGACGGTGCCGGCGCGCCGGAAATTCGCGCGCGGCTCGCCTCCATCCTCGGCGGTCACAACCTCAAGGAAGAGCAGATTCTCTACCCCCTCGCGGACCGCGTGCTTGGCAGGGCCGAGGCTGATGCGCTCGTCGGATTGATCCAGCGGTTGGACTGACGCCGGCTTCACATGAACGGCTCCGCGATCCGATCCCGGGCGACCCGGACCGCCGGCTGGTCCGGACTTCTCTCCCGCATCGCCGCGGGGCTGCTCGTGTACCTCGTCGTGAGCGGCCTGCCGCTCAGGCT
The DNA here is from genome assembly GCA_038319835.1 of Thermoanaerobaculia bacterium. Classification (GTDB taxonomy): domain Bacteria; phylum Acidobacteriota; class Thermoanaerobaculia; order UBA5066; family UBA5066; genus Fen-183. The sequence continues at coordinate 29,347 of JBBQDQ010000020.1, forward strand.
GATCGGGTTCTCTCCGGTCCTCGAGTGGACGGTCCTCCTCCATACGCTGGCGGGTTTTCTCTCGCTCGTTCCGGTCGGGCTCTACCTCTGGCGCCACTTCCTCGAGTACCGCACGGATGCCCTGACGCCTTCCAAAGTGCTGGGGTACTGCGGTCTCGGCGCGGTGGTCCTCGCGGAGGGCACGGGGGTGTGGGTCACGGTCCTCGGGCTCTTCTCCGATCGCGTGCCGCCCTACGCGCGGACGCTCCACCTCGTCCCCTCGGTCGCGCTCGGCGTCCTTCTCTTCGCGCACCTCTGGCCCCTGCGGCGCCGGAACCCGGCCGATGGGACGGCGCGCGAGGCCTTCTCGGCTGCGCGCCGCGGGTACGTCGCCGCGCTCCTCGGGGCGCCGGCCGTCGCGCTCCTTCTCGCCTTCCCCGCGAGCCTCCTCTACGACGGTCCGAAGACGGTGGGGCGCTTCCCGAAGGACTACCGGATGCCGTACGGGCAGGACCGCCCGTTCGCCCCGAGCCTCGCACGGACCGAGTCGAACGGGCCGCTCGCCCCCGAAGCTCTCGCGGGCTCGGCGTCCTGCGGTGAGGCGGGCTGTCACCCGGCGATCTATGCCGAGTGGTCGGTCTCGGCGCACCGCTGGGCGGCGCTGGACCCGGCCTTTCAGAGG
>JBBQDQ010000021.1:0-29853 GCA_038319835.1 Thermoanaerobaculia bacterium
CTCTTCGAGCAGCGGACGGGCCTCGACCTCAAGCAGTTCTGGGACCAGTGGCTCGAGACGAAGTTCCGGCCGACCTTCCGCGCGACGTACCGGACGGCCGCCGACGCCTCGACCGTGACGCTCACGGTGACGCAGACGCAGCAGCACACGGTCGTGCATCCCGTCGCCGGGCCGAACGACAAGCCGTACTACGTCTTCCCTCTGACGGTCCGCGTCACGTACGTGGACGGGACGTTCCTCGACGTGCCCGTGACGGCGACGGGCGCCACGACGACCCTCGTCGTCCCGAACCCCTCGAAGAAGTTCGTCGCCGGGATCACGCTCGATCCCGGCTCGGACGTCCTCAAGATCGTCGAGTCGACCGGGCCGGGCTGAGCCGCTCGGGGCGGGGACAGCGGAAACGGCAATGGTTCGCCTCGTTCAGCCCCGTCCCCGATCACCTTGATAAGATTTCCGGCTCTATGAGCGAAAAGAAGAACTGGGGGGCGACGGTCCTCGGGTGGTTCGTCGTCCAGGAGGGTGTGGGCGCCCCCGAGGCGAGTCCCCACGATCCCGTGTCCGCCGCACCCGAGCCACCCGCGTTCGTCACGGAGCCGCCCGCGGCACCGGGCGGCCGGGTCGACTTCCCGAAGGTGTACGAGGCCGCAGGCGTGGGCGCCGAGGAGCAGGGACGCGTCGCGAAGGCCGCCGACCTCCTCGCGGCGTTGCCCGCCGGCACCGAGGCGGCCATAAAGAAGCAGATCGTCGAGGCCTCGTTGAAGGCGTTCGGCGTCCCGGTCGACAAGATCATCGAAGGCGCCGTGCAGGAAATCCAGGCGCTCGAGGCCTACATCCGCGCCGGCGCCGCCGACGCACAGAGCGTCCACGAAGAGTCCGCCAAGCGTATCGCGGAGTTCGAAGCCGAGATCCGGCGGATCCGGACGGTCATGGAAGGCCGGACCGCGGAGCAGCTCGCGGTCGTCCAGGCGTGCAACGAAAAGAAGCTCGGGATCCAGAAGGTCCTCGAGTTCTTCGGCCAGGAGACGGTGGCGCGCGTCGTTCGCGACTCGCCTAAGCTCGTCGAGCCGAAGGTTTCCTGAAAGGAAAGGGCATCACATGGCGGGAATCGGTTTCTTCCAACGTCTCGGCAACCTCTGGCGAGGCTTTCTCTCCATCTGGATCTCGAACGTCGAGAAGGAGCACCCGGAAATCGCCTACGAGAACGCCATCAACTCGATGGTGGAGAAGTACAGCAAGCTCAAGTCGGCCACGGCGGCCATCATCCGCCGCCGCGAGGACATCGACGAACGCCTCAAGAGGTCCACGAAGGACCTCGCGCAGACCGAGCTCGAGCTGAACGCGGCCCTCGAGACGAACCAGGACGACCTCGCCGTCGTCCTGATCCAGAGGAAGAACGCGCTCACGGCAGATGCGGCGGAGCTGAAGGGCGACCTCGAGACCGCGAGCAAGGACGCCGACGCCGCGAAGCAGTCGCTCCTCAACGTACAGGGCGAGATCCGGAAGCTGAAGGCCGAGCGCGACGTCATGCTCGCGCGCATGCAGTCGGCCCAGGCTCGCCTCAGGATCCAGGAGCAGCTCGACGGCCTCTCCGTGGACGCCGACGTGAAGGCGCTCGACAACGTGCGCGAGCACATCAAGAACAAGATCGCCGAGGCGAATCTCGGGCAGGAGCTCGCGGGGACCTCACTCGACGCGCGCCTCGCGGCGCTCAAGACGCAGGCGGGCGACGTGCTCGCGAAGCAGCAGCTCGCCGAACTGAAAGCGAAGAAGGCCGCTCAGGCGGCCGCACAACCCACGAAGACGATGTAAGGCGGCAACAACATGAAGCTCACTGCGTTCGCGAAGTTCTTCATCACCGTCGTCATCCTCGGCGTCATCGGTTACGCGCTCTGGTACTACAAGGGCGGGGACATCCGCAAGTGGGCGGGCGCCGATCGGAGCGGCCCCGGCTCGACGGCTTCGAAGGCGTCCGGCGTCACGCCCGACGACTTCACGGCCCTGAAAGGCGCGCCGCCGGATCCCGAACGCGGCAAAGGCGCGACGGGCGTCACGGGCGCCGCGCTGACGGGCTCCGGCAAGATCGGCCGGCCGCTCGTCGTCGCCATCAACACGTGGGCCGGGCACGCGCCGGGGATCGTGGCCGCCGGAGGCATGGAGACGACGGCCGCGTCGCGGTACAAGCAGGCCTACGGGCTCGACGTGAAGTTCGTGCTCCTCGAGGATCCCGCCGCGAAGCTCGCCGCGTTCCGGAAGGGCGACGTCGACATCATGTGGAACACGGTCGACAACTGGGCGCGCGAGGCCTCCATCCTGGCCGAGCAGAACCAGAAGGCGAAGTCGATCGTGATGCAGGACTGGTCGCGCGGCGGAGACGGCATCGTCTCTCTCGCGTCGATCAAGTCCATCGAGGATCTGAAGGGCCGCCGGATCTCGTGCACGCAGTTCACGCCCTCGCACTTCCTGCTCCTCTATCTCCTCTCGCAGTCGGGCCTCTCGCCGGACGACCGCGCGGGAGTCGAGAAGGGGATCGTCTTCACGCAGGACGCCCCCGCCGCCGCCGCGATGTTCAAGGCAAAGCAGGTCGACGCCGCGGTCACGTGGGAGCCGGACCTCTCGGCGGCCGTCACGGCGCGCGGCGACGAGGCCCACGTCCTCGTCTCGACGACCTCGGCCACGAACATCATCGCGGACACGCTCTGCGCGCGGCAGGACGTCCTCGACCGCGCGCCGGACACGGTGCGCGACTTCATTCACGGCTGGTTCGACGGCATCGAGATGATCAAGTCCGACCCGAACGCCGCCTACGCCGTCGTCGCGAAGGCGCTCAAGCTCGACACGGACACGGTCTCGGGGATGCTCTCCGGCCTCAAGCTCACGCCGTTCGCCGACAACGCGCAGTTCTACGGCCTCTCGGGCGGCAAGGCCCACTACGAGACCCTCTTCGACACGGCGTTCGTCATCTGGCGCAAGAAAGGCCTCGTGACGCGGCCCGTCGAGGCGAAGGACTGGGCGGACACGCGCTTCCTCTCGGCGCTCGCCGCGAACTACCCGCAGCAGAAGGTCGAGGAGCAGAAGATCGCCGCCAAGGCGCCGTCCTCGAAGGACCGCGCGATCCTCAACAAGCAGATCCAGATCCACTTCACCCCGGGCTCGGACGAGATCATGCCGGGCTCGTATTTCGTCCTCGACGCCCTCGGCGAGACGATGACGTCCTTCGGGAACACGTACCTGCGCGTGGAGGGGAACACCGACGCCACGGGGAGCGCGAACGCAAACATGACGCTCTCCGAACGGCGCGCGCTCGCCGTGAAGAGCTACGTCCTCAAGAACTTCCCGAACATCCCCGCCGCGCGCTTCCAGACGATCGGGCACGGCTCGGCGCAGCCCGTGGCTCCAAACACCACCGAGGCGGGCCGCCAGCTCAACCGGAGGACCGACATCAAGGTCGTGCTCGCGAGTGAGTGAGAAGAAGGGGCGCGGCAGCGACTACTTCGCGCTCCGCGCCCCTCTGCCGCGTCCGACGGCGGTCGCCCTCGGGTTCGTGGCGCCGGCGCTCGTCCTCGGGGCCTGGTGCGTGGCGTCCTACGGGGGCCTCGCGCCGCCGGACTTCCTGCCCTCGCCTTCGGAGGTCGTGAGGGGGACGCTCCAGCTCTTCCTTCAATACGACCTCGGAAGCGCCGTCCTCGTCTCCACGAAGCGGATCCTCCTGTCGTTCCTGCTCGCGTCCGCGGTCGCCCTGCCGCTCGGGATCCTCATGGGCGCCTTCGAGCCCGTGAACCGGTTCTTCGAGCCGGTCGTCTCCCCGCTCCGGTACATGCCGATCTCCGCGTTCATCCCTCTCCTCATCCTGTGGTTCGGGATCTACGAGAAGCAGAAGATCGCGTTCCTCTTCCTCGGCGTCTTCGTGTACCTCCTCCCCGTCGTCGTGACGGCGATCCGCGCCGTGCCCGAGGAGCTCGTCCAGACGGCGCTCACGCTCGGCGCCTCGCGGACGCAGGTCGTGAGGACCGTGCTCCTCCCGGCCGCCCTGCCGGAGATCTTCGACTCGTTCCGCGTCATGAACGCGATCTCGTGGACGTACGTGATCCTCGCGGAAGCCGTGAACCCCGAGCACGGTCTCGGCTACATGGTCGAGCTCGCGCGCACGCACCAGAAGGCCTCGTGGTCGTTCGCGGGCCTCCTCGTGATCGGCGGCATCGGCCTCCTGACCGACTTCGTCATCCGCACGGTCTCGCGGATCCTCTTCCGCTGGCGAGAGGTGGAAGCGTGAAGGACGACGCCCCGAAGGCCGCCCCTCACGCCGGCGAGCCGGGCACGGTCGCCGTCGACGTCGGAACGGGGGCGAAGAAGGCGAGCTATCGCGCGGATCTCAAGGGGGAGGCGCCGAAGCTCCGGGTGAAGGACCTGTCCGTCACGTACATCAACCGGGAGGGCGCCGGGACCGAGGCCGTGCGCGACGTGTCGTTCGACGTCGAGGACAAGCCCGGCGTCGGCGAGGTCGTCGTCTTTCTCGGGCCGTCCGGCTGCGGCAAGTCGACGATCCTGAAGGCGGTCGCGGGGCTCCTCCGGCCTTCGAAGGGCGAGATCCTCCTCGACGGCGAGCCCGTTAATGACGTCGGCCGCGACCGCGGGATGGTCTTCCAGGCCTACACGTCGTTCGGGTGGCTCACCGTGCGCGACAACGTCGAGTACGGGCTGAAGCTCCAGGGCGTCGCCACGGCCGAGCGCCGGGAACGCTCCGACAAGTACCTCGCCTCCGTCGGTCTCGCGGACTTCGCGGACCGGTACCCGAAGGACCTCTCGGGAGGCATGAAGCAGCGCGTCGCGATCGCCCGCACGCTCATCAACCGGCCGCGCGTCATCCTCATGGACGATCCGTTCGGCGCCCTCGACCCGCAGACGCGATGGGGCATGCAGGGGCTTCTCCTCGACGTCTCGCGCACCGAGGACCCGACGATCCTCTTCGTCACGCACGACGTCTCGGAGGCCGTGTACCTCGCGGACACGGTCTACGTCCTGTCGTCCCGTCCGGCGCGCCTCCTGCACCGACTGGACGTGCCGTACTTCCCCGTCCGGAACATCGAGCTGAAGTCGGCTCCGGAGTTCCGGGCGGTCGAGAAAAAGCTCCTCGACCTCCTCTACACGCAGGCGCCGTAGGGCGCATCATCCGGGTTCACATGGGAACTGCCGAGACGCCGAAGACGCCCGTGAAGGTCGCGCCGAAGCCGGCGCAGGCCCAAGCCGCGCCCACCGTGACGGAAGGCGTGTCCGACGCGGCGCGTCAGGTGGCGCGGGGGCTGGTCTTCGAAAAGAGCCCCTACCTGAAGATGGCGTTCACGAACCCGTACAACCTGTCGCTCTTCGCGGGTGCGCTCGCGGCCGCGGGACTCACCCTGAATCCGGTCCTCGCCGTCGTGGCCATGGGGCTCGAGGGGCTCTGGCTGCTTCACGCGCCTGACAGCAAGCGCCTCCGGCACCTGCTCTGGGACCCGAAATTCGACACGCTTCGGAAGGCTCTCGAGGCACAGAAACGCGCGCAGCGGCTCGCCTCGGTCGGCGACGCCGAGCGGCAGCGGGTGGATGCGCTCGTCTCCCGGCAGGAGGAGATCCGCCGGCTCGCGGCGCAGAACCCTTCGTTCACGGGCGACCTCCTCCGCAACGAACTCCTGAAGACGGACCGGCTCGTGGACGCGTTCGTGGAGATGGCCGTCACCTGCGCGCGCTACGAGGCCTACCTCGAATCCATCGACCTGGACGCCCTCGAGAAGGACCGGAAGCGTTACGACGCGCTCTCGAAGAACGCGGCCGCGGACGGCCAGCAGATCCAGATCGCGAGAAAGAACCTCGCGATCGTCGGAAAGCGCATCGAAAAGATGGCCGAGATCAGACGCTACCTCAGCGTCGCGCGCGGCCAGCTCGACCTCATCGAGAACTCCTTCCAGCTCATCGCGGACCAGATCGTCACGATGCAGTCGCCGCAGGAGCTCTCCGGCCAGCTCGACGAGCTCCTCGACGGCGTCGAGGCGATCCGCCAGACCGCGCAGGATACGGAGAAGATCCTGAACGGGATCGGCGTCGAGCGGGAGCTCTGACGTGGCGGACGACGCGCGTGTCCTGCCCGCATGGGCCGAGGACCTGAGGCGCCGGTACCTCCGGAACGAGGCCTCGATGTTCGTCCTCCACGGGAACGTCTACGACGTCGTTCTCTACGGCGGGAAGATGATGTCGCTCTCGGACTTCCTGACCGGGGTCCTCCTCAAGGACTCGAAGGACACCGTCCTCCTCTACAACGTCGCGACGGGCGTCCGCTTCACGAAGCGCGGGCCGCTCGCGGACGCGCTCGACGACCTCTCGGGGACGTCCCAGAAGGATCGAGTCCTCCCCGCGATCGAGAGGCTCCTCTCGGCCTCCAACAAGACGGCCGTCGTCCTCGAATACGCCGAGGCGCTCGCGCCGACCGGGGATCCCGCGTTCCAGGGCGACTCCGACCGCGCGGCTCTCGTGACGCTCCACCGCTGGTCCTTCCTGCCCGAGATCGAGAAGGGCGACAACGTCGTCCTCCTCGTGGCCGAGAACCTGACGGACCTGTCGCCGAAGCTGCTCTCGAACCCGAAGGTCGCCGTCGTCGAGGTCCCGATGCCCGACACCGCGACGCGCGGCCAGGCGGCCCGTCAGGCCGACCCGGACCTCTCCGACAAGGAGGCCGCCCGCTACGCCGGGCAGACGGCCGGGCTGAAGGCCATCCAGATCACGAGCCTCCTGTCGGTCGGGATGACGGACGCCGCGCGCGCGGAAGCCGACCGGCTCATCGCCGTGCGCAAGCGGGAGATCCTCGAGCGGGAGTGCTTCGGCCTCGTGGAGTTCGTCGTCCCCGAGCACGGCTTCGAGGTCGTGGGCGGCATGGAGGAAGTCAAGAAGGACCTTCTCCTCATCGCCGAGAACATCCGCGAGGGCCGCACGAGCCGGGTCCCCATGGGGATCCTCTTCACGGGGCCGATGGGGACCGGAAAGACGTTCGTGGCCGAGGCGTTCGCGAAAGAGTGCGGCCTCACGACGATCAAGCTGAAAAATTTCCGCAGCAAGTGGGTCGGCGCGACGGAAGGCAACCTCGAGAAGATTCTGAACGTCATCAAGGCCATCGGCCAGGTCGTCGTCATCATCGACGAGGGCGACAGGGCGTTCGGCTCCGGCGAAGGCGAATCGGACGGCGGCACCTCCTCGCGCGTCATCGCGCGCATCAAGGAGTTCATGTCCGACACGTCCAACCGCGGCCGAATCCTGTTCCTCGTCATGACGAACCGACCCGACAAGCTGGACGTGGACCTCAAGCGGGCCGGACGCCTCGACAAGAAGATCCCGTTCCTCTATTCCCAGACGCCCGAGGAAGTCGAGAACGTGGTGCGCGCCCAGGTGCGGAAGAATCGCATCCGGACGACCGTGGACTTCACGGCGATTCGCGCCGACTTCTCGAGAAAGCTCGTGGGCTACTCGAACGCGGACGTCGAAGCCGTCGTCCTCATGGCGAACGACGACGCCGCGCGGCAGGACGGCGGTGACGCGGACGTCAAGGCGAACCACCTCATCGACGCTGCGCGCGACTACTTCCCGAGCCGCGACACCGAGCTCCTCGAATACATGGAGCTGCTGGCCGTTTTCGAGTCTTCGAGCCGCCGCCTCCTGCCGGCCAAGTATGCCGACATGACCCCGGAGGAGCTGGACGCGAGGCTCCGGCTGCTGCGGGCGACGGTCGGCGGCCGGCGCTGACCCTCACGAGGCCGGCAACCGTGAGCGCTGTCCGACGGCGTGACCCCTTGCGAGAGAGTCCTGCGCGTCAGGAGACGAGGAGCACCACTTTGAAGAGTCTCCGCATCCTCCCGCTCGCCGTCCTCGCCCTCGCCACCCTCGCCCCGGAGACAGGGCGCGCCGACGCTCCTCCATTCACGATCCAGGCGAGCACGCCCGGCGGGGTGGCGGAGGGAACAGCGGTTCGTTTCCGGCCGGTGCGCTCCGGCAGCGAAGCGATCACCGATCAGGTGTGCAAGCTCGAGATCTGGCCAGACCCGCCCGGCCACGGCGCCGCGTGGCTCGGTGGACAGGACGCGACCTGTTCGCGCGAGGAGACGGCGACCCTCGCCGCGGGCCGGTACAAGGTCAAGCTCGGCGTAGGCTGGAGATCCGGCGGGGCGAGCCGCTTCGGAACCGCCGAAATTCCGTACGAGGTCCGACCCACCCTGCCGCCGTTCAAGATCGCCGCAACCCCCCCGCTCGCGGCCGTCGAAGGGACCGCCGTGAAGTTGAAGCCCGTCGTGACGGGGCCCGCATCGATCTCCCAGCAGGTCTGCAAGCTCGAGGTCTTTCCCGAGGCCCAGGGCGGACACGGCGCGCCCGTCGCTGTCTGGACCGCAAGTCCCGACCCGATGTGCTCGCGAGAAGAGAGCGTCAACCTCCCGTCCGGACGTTACGTGGTCAAGCTCGCGGCCGGCTGGCAGCCCGCGGGGGGAGGCTCCAGCCGCTTCGCGACGATCGAGACGCCTTACGAAGTGACCCCGGCCGACAAAGTGCAGATGACGCAATGCGCGTTCTCCACCGCGCAGCCGATGGCCGGCCGCCCCCTGAGCGTGTCGTGGGAGGTTCGGAACCGTTCCGCGTATCCCCTCGGAAGCTTCCGCGTTTCGATCATCGTGGACGAACATTCCGTCGGCAACGTCTTCGTCGCGTCGCTCGCGCCCGGAGAGGCTGCCTCGCGGACGGCCACGTTCACACCGGGTTCCGCGGGCATGTTCCGGACCCGGTGCTCCGCCGATCCCGATAACAAGTTCCACGAGCCGCCCGAGCACTTCAAGAACAACACGATGAACGGCGAGATCAACGTCCGCGCCGCCGAAGTCCTGAGGCCCGTCGTCCAGCTCGGAAAGCTCCACATGAGCCCGATCTACTGGAAGCAGGAGTACACGATCTGCAACGTCGACCTGGATGCCTTCTACAAGAACGAGCTCAGAGGGTGCCCCATCCCCTGCACGGGCGGCTGGGATGGCACGCCGTCCCGCGACTTCACCGCGATCTCGTTCTCGGCCGACGGTTCAGGGATCACTCCGCGGTGTCCTGCCGGGCTCACCTCGAGCGCCGCCCTCAACCCGGGCACGGCCGAGGGCACGCGTAACCAGTACGAGGACCGGACTTACACGCTCACGGTCACGGCCACGAAGGACGGCCAGTCCGCGGGCGTCACGGTACCGGTCCGGGTACCGCAGAACTGCGGGATGCTCAGCATCCCGATATGCGTTCCGATGGAGGGCAAGGGCCGCTAGCTCGTCTCCGCGACGGCCGCCGTCACGGCCGCGATGACCTCGTCCACCTGGGCGTCCGTCATCGCGGGCCAGAGGGGGATCGTGATCGTCGAATCGCCGATGCGCTCGGCCGCCGGGAACATCCCGCGCGTGTATCCGAACCTCTCGGCGTAGTACGTCGTGAGGTGGACGGCCCGGTAGTTGACCGCGACGCCGACGCCGCGCGACTGGATCCCGGCGAGGATCGCGTCGCGGTCCGCCGGCTCGACCCAGATCGTGAAGAGGTGGCGCGCCGACGTCGCGCCCGCGGGCACGATCGGGAACGTGATGCCGGGGACGTCGCGGAACGCGGCCTCGTAGCGACGGCAGATCTCTTCGCGCCGCTTCAGGCGCGCCGCGAGCTTCGGGAGCTGCGGGAGCAGGAGCGACGCCGCGACGTCCGAGAGGTTGTACTTGTAGCCGAGGCGCTCCATGTCCCAGTGCTGGTACTTCCCCGCGTAGCGGTCGGCGGCGTTGCGGGACATCCCGTGCGAGCCGAGCTGGCGGAGGAGGTTCTTCTTCGAGGCGTCGCGGGCCGAAATCGCGCCGCCCTCGCCGCACGTGAGGTTCTTCGTCGCGTAGAAGCTGAAGCAGGCGAAGTCCGCGAGCTGTCCGGGGCCGACACCGTCGCGCCGCCCCTCGACGCAGTGCGCGGCGTCCTCGACGAGGACGAGGGAGTAGCGGTCCGCGATCTTCCTCAGCTCCTTCATGTCCGCGAGGAGGCCGTAGAGGTCGACGGCGACGATCGCCTTCGTCTTCGGCGTGATCGCGGCCTCGACGGCCGCCGGGTCGATGTTCGCGGTCACGGGGTCGACGTCGGCGAACACGGGGGTCCCGCCCGCGTAGAGGACGGCATTCGCGGACGAGAGGAACGTCATCGGCGTCGTGACGACCTCGTCGCCCGGGCCGATCCCGGCCGCGAGCATCGCGACGTGGAGCGACGCCGTGGCGTGTGCCGTGCAGACGACGGCGGGGACGCCGAGGTATTCCTCGAACGCCTTCTCGAAGGCGTAGACTTTCTGGCCGGTCGTGAGGAAGAGCGAGTCGAGGACGGCGCGGACCGCGTCCTTCTCCTCCTCGCCGAGCGAGTGGCGGTAGAAGTCGACGGCCATCAGCGCGTCCCCTGCGGGACGCCGGCGAAGGCGTCGAGAGTGTCCTTCACGGCGCGCGGAACGTCGCTCGGGAAGCCGGCCGCGGCGCCCGGCCACTCGACGACGGTGGGCTGGAAGCCCTGCTGGCGGAGCGCCTCGATGCCGCGGCGCATCGCGTTGATCTCGTTCGGGTCGGCATCGCGCGACGAGCCCATGAAGATCCGCGCACCCCTCAGGCCAGCCGTGTTCGGCGCCGCGCCGGGGTCGAACGGGCCACCGATCGAACCGACGCCCGCGAACGTCTTCGGCGCCTTCTTCGCGGCCGCCGTCAACGCCTCGGTTCCGCCCCGCCCGACGCCCACGAGCAGGATCGGAAGCGCCGCGCTGCCTGCCTTCTTCCGGGCGGCCTCGATCGCCGCGTCGATCGCCTTGGCCGCGCGATCGGCCGAGCCCCAGCCGAAGCGCTTCTTCGCGGAGCGGCCCGGGCCTCGCGGCGCGGCCACGAAGATCCCGTGGGACAGGGCGACGTCGGCGAACGGGTTGCTCACCGCGTAGGGGTCCGACTGCTTGTCGTGGAGCAGGACGAGAATCGCGAGGGGGCGGGTCGACGGCTTGAGGAAGACGCCTTCCTTGACGACCGCCGCGTCGCCCGCCGCGCGGTTCTTCGCGGCGCCCGACACGATCGCGGCCCACTTCGGCTTGCCCCTCAGCGTCGCGAGGTCCGGGTCCTTCTCGAGCGACACGCCGTCGTCGAACCCGGCGGCGACCGCCTTGTCGAGGTTCGCGAACGCCGCGTCCATCCGGCCCTTGCGGGCGTCGAGGCACGCGAGGTTGTAAGCGGCCGTCGGCAGCCCGCCCTTCGACCACGCCTTCTCGAAAAACGTGCGGGCCCTGTCGAAATCGTTCGCGTTCACGGCCCCGAGGCCGATCCGCTCGAGCTCGAACGGATCCTGCATCTCGCCCTGGAGGAGACGCATGTCCTGGGGTGTCACGTTGGCGCCGCTGCCGCCGCCCGGGGCGGCGCTGGACGTCGAAACCTGCAGGCCGGGCGCCGACATGGGCGTGGGTTTCTTCGCGGGCGCGCCCGACTGGGCCGCAGCGACGGAGGACAGAAGCACGAGAGCCGCCAGGGCGGCGAGAGGACTCTTCATCCGCCGGATTCTACGGGCGCGGGCGGCCGGGCGGGGTCCTGAGCTTTTCGGAGAGTCCGCGGCGATAGAGGAGGCGCGAGACGCGCCGGACGACGGTGAGAACCCGGGGGTCGTACGGGAACGCGAGCATCCGCGCGATGAGCCGGCCGACCGACGCGAGGATCGGACGGCCCACCGTGATCGCCTCGACGTGAGTCCATTGCTGCAGCCCCTCGAATCCGTGCCGCGCGCCGAGGCCGCTCTCCTTCCACCCTCCGAGCGGCGACTCGACGACGAAGTAGTTCACGAGAACGTCGTTCACGATCGCCTGCCCTGTCTGAAGCCTCCGGGCGAACGCGACGGCAGCCGCCTGCGGGCCGAAGACGGTCGCGTTGAGGCCGAGGTGCGTGTCGTTCGCGAGGCGGAGCGCCTCCTCGGGGCCCGAGACGCGCATGACGGGAACGAGCGGACCGAACGTCTCCTCGCGCATGACGGCCATGTCGGGCGTCGCGCCCCCGAGGACCGTCGGCTGGAAGAAGAGCCCGGGCAGGTCCGTGCGGCGCGCGCCGCCCGTGAGGACGCGCGCCCCCTTCGAGAGGGCGTCCGCGACCTGGCGCTCGACGACGTCGATCTGCCGCGCGAAGGTCACGGAGCCGAGGTCCATCGACGTGACGCCGGCGGAATCGGGCGCCTGCTGGCGCAGCGCCCCGACGCGCGTGGTGAGCAGGGCCTCGAAGCGGTCCGCGACGGAGGCGTCGACGAAGATCCTCTCCGTCCGGACGCACACCTGACCCGAGTGGATGAAGCTCGACCACGCGGCCGCCTCGGCGGCGCGCTCGAGGTCGGCGCCCGCGAGAACGACGAACGGCGACTTGCCGCCCAGCTCGAGGACGCACCGGACGAGGCGCTCGCCGCAGCGCGCGGCGACGCGGCGGCCCGTCGCGACCGAGCCGGTGAACATCACGGCGTCCACGAGGTCCACGAGCGCGGCGCCCGTCTCGCCGCGCCCGGTGACGACACGGAAGGCGTCGGGAGGGTTGCCGGCCTTGCGCCAGAGCTCGGCCAGGAGGACCGACGTCAGGGGTGTGACCTCGGAGGGCTTCAGAACGACCGTGTTCCCCGCGAGGAGCGGCGCGACGGCATCCGCCGCGTTGTTGAGGATCGGGAAATTCCACGGGCCGATGACGCCCACGACGCCGAGCGGATGCCGGACGAGCCGGGTCTTCTTGGTCAGGAAGAGGAGCGGATGGCGGGTCTCCTCCCGGAAGGCCCTCGGCGCGAGGCGCGTCATCGCACGGATGAGCTCGCAGAGGTAGAGGACCTCGATCCCTTCGGCTTCCATCCAGGGTTTGCCGCTCTCGGCCACGAGCGTCCTCGGCACCGCAGGCTCGTCGAGCACGGCGTCGCGCCAGCGCTTGAGCGCCTCGACGCGCTGCTCGAGATCCAGCGCGGCCCAGGCCGGTTGCGCGGCCCGCGCCCGGGCGACCGCCTCGGCCGCGCCGGCGGCGCCCGCGTCCGGGACTTCCCCGAGCGGCGTACCCGTCGCGGGCGAGGTGATGCGGATCGGCTCGGCGCTCATACCCGCCATCCTACCGGCGGAAGCCCGCGGCCGCTTTCTCGCGCGCGACCTGGATCGGACGGAGCGCCGCCGGCCAGGATTCCGGAGGTGCGGCGGCGAGAGCCGCGAGATCGGGTCGACCGCTTCGCTCCGCTGCCTCGCGCATGAGGGCGGCCGCCGCGGTCGGGTCGCCCGCGTCGCGCGCCGCAAGGGCGAGGACGACGGCGAACTCGGGCTCCATGCCCTTGCGCCGGATCGTCTCGGCGAAGGAAGCGAGGGTCTCGGGGCGCCGCGCGAGCCGGTAGCCCTCCGCGAGGACGGTGGCCGTCTCCGGGTTGGGAAGCGCCGCGAACAGCTTCTCGCCGAAATCGACCGCGCGGTCCGCGCGGCCCATGTCCTGCGCGCGCTTGGCCTGGTCGAGGAGAGCCTCGACGTACGCGAGCGACCAGTCCGTGTCGGTTCTCCGGCGCGAGAGGGACATCCCGAGGTAAGGCCAGCGGAACGCCGCCGTGAGGTGGACGAGGCTGCTCGCGGGAAGGGCCGCCGCGAGCGGGCGCGCGGGCGCGGGCTCGCCCTTCCAGAGCGCCGCGTCGAGGCCGGCGGCGTCCGCGCCGCTCCAGCGCGCCCCGAGGAGGCGGGCCGCGAGCGGGACGGGCGCGAGCGCCGCATGCCGCGAGGCCTCGTACTGGGGGAAGAGGAACGTGCGGCCGTCCGCCGAACGCTCGAGCGCGAAGTCCGGGTACCGGTCGGCCTCCCCGGCCGGGATCTCGCGATGGGCGAGCGCCGCGAACGTCCACGTCGTCAACGTCGACGGCTGGAGGGCCGCGAGACCGTTCACGAGGACGCCGAGCGCGAAGAGGGCGCCGAAGACGGCCCGCGGCGCGGGCGCGCAGGCGGCCGCTGCGGCGAGAACGGGGATCGCGGGCAGGAGCAGGCGCGGGCCCCAGCCGAACGTGCCGTCCCACGCCCACCACGCGGAGGCCGCGGCGAGGAGCGCCGCGCAGAAGAGAAGCCCCGGAAGGACCGCCGCCCGCCGGCCGCGCAACAGCACGGCCGCGCCGAGCACCGCGAGAAGGACGAGCGGGAAGTAGAAGACGAGCCCCTTGTTCGCCCCCACCGTGAGGCGCCAGAGTCCGTCGAAGACGGAGTGGTTGAAGCGCTCGCCGGCGTACGACGCGAAGGGCCGCCCGAACCGGACGACCTCGAACGCGAGCCAGGCGGCGGCGGGGAGCGCGAAGCCGGCGCACGCGGCGAGGAGCCGGCGCGCCCGTCCGGCCGCGGGAAATGCGAGCGCCGCGAGGACGGCCGGGAAGAGGACGACGAGGAGACTCTTCGTGAGAAGCGCGAATCCCGCGAGGAACCCCGCGGCGACCGCCAGCGCGAGGCCCTTCCGCGCCCGGGCGTCTCCCACCACCGACCAGGCGGCCGCGGCGAGCGCGCCGCCCGACAGGGCGGCCTGGAGCGGTTCGGAGAAGTCGAGTGCGACGTAGGCCCACAGCGGAGACGCCAGAGCGGTCGCCAGCGCGGCCGCGGCCGCCGCAGGCTCCGTCCCGCCCCACGCGCGCGCGAGGAAGCCGGCCGCGAGTGCGGCGAGAAGGACGAAGAAGATCTGGTGAAGGACGAAGAGCGTCTGCGACGCCCCCGTCCCGAAGGCCTTCTCGAACCCGGGCGCGAGGAGCGCCGGGACCGCGAGAACGAGCGAAGGCCCCATGCCGTAGCGCGACACGGCGTCCCCCTCCGGCCGCGGAACGTCGGCGGCGCCCTGGCGGGCGATCCCGATCTCTCCGAGCGTCGCGATCGAGACGGCCGTCCGGAGCATCGTCCGCCCGTCCGTCATGAGGCCGTAAACGCGCTCGTCGGCCGTCGCCGCGAGAATCGCTCCCGCGAGAAGGAGCGCGGAGGCCAGCGAACGATGCGGGCCTCTCACGGTCCTTTCCGCGTCGGCGGTGCGGGGACCTGGATCGCGCGCAGGGTCCGCGGCCACTCGGGAACCGGCAGGTCCGCGAGGCGTTCGTACGCCGGCCGCCGGCCCGCCGCGAGTACCTGCCCGAGGATCTGCTGAGCGCGGGACGCGTCGCCGAAATCGCGCGAGGCGAGCGCGAGGACCATCCCGAAGTCCTGAGACGCCTTCTGCCCGGCCGGCAGCGACGTCACGAAATCCGCGAGCGTCTCCCGGCGGCCCGCGACGCGGTAGGCCTCCGCGAGCGTCGCGGCGGTCTGCGCCGACGGGACCCGCCGGTACAGCTCCTCGGCGATCGTCACCGCGCGGTCGCCTCGCTCCATATCCTGCGCCCGGAGCGCCTGGTCGTAGAGGCAGTCGACGTACGAGAGGACGGTGTCCTTCTGGTCCTGCCGCCTCACGAGCGACATCCCGAGGTGCGGCCACCGGAACGGCGACGTCAGGAAGACGAGCGCACTCGGGGGGATCGCCTGCTCGGGCGGAAGGCCGGCTTGCTGGCCGGGCCGGTCCGTCCGCCACGGCGGCGTCTGGAGGGCGGCGAGGACGTCTCCGCCCGCGAGCCGCCTTCCGAGGAGCCAGAGGTTCACCCGCAGAGGCGAGAGCGCCGCGTGGTTCGCGACGTCGTGGATCGGAAGGAGGCGCACGACGCCTGCCGGGTCGGTTTCCGTCGCGAAGGAGGGGAACGCGCGAGCCTCGTCCGCCGAGAGCGTCCGGGGCTTCACGGTGAAGTAGTACCAGGAGAGGACGGCGTCGGGCTGGAGCGCGCCGAGCGCGTTCACGAGGACGCCGAGCGTGAAGAGGCCCGCGAACAGAGCCGACGGAACGGCGGGAGCCGCGATCGCGGCCGCGGCGGCGAGGAGCGGCACGAGAGGAACGAGGAGGCGCGGTCCCCATCCCGCGGTGCCGTCCCAGGACCACCACGCGGACGTCGTCACGAGGACGAAACACGCGAAGCCCGCGAGAGCGAGCCCGAGGACGCGCCGGGACTTCGCGATCCGGAAGAGGCCCCAGACGCCGAGGAGCGCGAGCGGAAAGTAGAGGAAGAGGCCCTTGTTGACCCCAACGGTCAGCCGCCAGAGCCCGTCGGGAACGGAGTGGCTGAAACGCTCCCCGCCGTAGGACGCGAACGGCCGCCCGAAGCGGGCCAGCTCGAAGGCGAGCCAGAGGATCGCGAACGGAGCCGCGCCGCCGAGGAACGCGAGGGACCGGCCGGCACGCTTCTCGCGGGGCGCCTCGAGCAGGATCACGACGAGGAGGAGAGGCGGCAGGACGACGAAGATCGACTTCGAGAAGAGCGCGAGCGCGGCGAGCGCGCCCGACGAGGCCGCCGCGAGGACGGGCCGCCGCGCGTCCGCCGCGCCCGCGAGGGCCGCGCACGCGAAGGCCCCGCCGACGCACGCGGCCTGGAGCGGCTCGGACCAGTCCGACGACGCGTAGGCCCACAGGGGCGACGCGAGCGCGGTCGCGAGCACGGCGCGGCGGACTCCCCGGGCGTCCGCTCCCCACGCCCGGGCGAGCGCGCCGGCGGCAAGGCCCGCGAGGAGGACGAAGAGGATCTGCTCGAGGACGAAGAGCGTCTGCGAGGAGCCGAGGCCGAACGCGTTCTCCCACGGTCCCGCGAGAGCCGCCGCCGGCGCACGCACGAACGAGGGGCCCATCCCGTAGCGCGTCACGGCGTCTCCGCCGGGCCTCGCGATGTCGACCGGATGGCCCCTGGCGATCCCGATCTCCCCGAGAGCGGCCATCGCGTAGGCCGTGCGCGTCATGATCTGCCCGTCCGTGACGAGTCCGAAGACGCGCTCGTCCGTCGTGAAGACGAGGACGAGGGCCGCGAGGCCGAGGGCGAAGGCGAACGGACGGCGGGAGGCGAAGGGCTCCGGGGTGCGCGGGCGCCGGGCGTCTCCCGTCATATCGAGACCTGGATCGGGAGGATGACCGTCTGGAGGCCCTCGAACTGGAGCCGCCTCTGGACCGCGAACGGCGTCTGGTTGTGCAGGAGCCGGTTCGCGAGGTTCTCGTCCGGGAAGATGAGCTTCGAGGCGAAGAAGACGGGACGGTCGTATTGATCCTTGACCTGTTTGCAGAGGGTGACGATCTCGTCGAGGAGGTCGATCCCGATCGTGTAGTGCTTCTCGGCGCTCATTCCGAGGCCGCGCGCGAACTCGACGTACTTCTCGAGATCCCGCTCCGTCTCGAGGCGCAGGTTCTCCATCTCGTCGGTGCCCTTGAACTTCGCGGAATCCACGACGCCCACAGACAGGAAGACGGCGTTGCGGTAGTAGCGCGGCCAGTACTTCTGGACCTGCAGCAGAGAGTGGATTCCGAGGCCGTTGAAACCGGAGACGAGGAAGACCGCCGTGGGCGCCGAGCGGTCCGGGACCGGCGCGGCCGCGCCGGGGGCCGTCTTCGGCGTCGGAAGCGTCGTGAGGACGTCGTCGGCGCGCTTCATGAGGAGGCTCACGGACCCGTAGTGGCGCTTCACCGCGATGCAGAGCCCGACGAGCGCTCCGGTGATCACGACCGTCATCCACGCGCCCTCGCGGAACTTCAGCGCCGTCGAGACGATGAGGATCGTGACGGAGATCGTGAGGCCCGCGCCGTTCAAGGCGAAGCGCCGGCCCCACGTGCGGTCCGTCTTCCGCACCTGCCACCAGTGCACGCACATCCCGAGCTGCGAGAGCGTGAACGTCAGGAAGACGTTGATCGAGTACATGAGGACGAGGACGTGGATGGAGCCTCGCGCGTAGACGAGGAGCGCGACGGCGGCCGCGCCCATGAGGATGACTCCGTTCTGGGTGACGAGCCGCTCGGAGAGCAGGCTGAACCGGTGCGGGACCCAGGAGTCGATCGCCATGTTCGCGAGGACGCGCGGGCCCGCGAGGAAGCTCGACTGCGCGGCCACGAAGAGGAGGAGCCCTTCCGAGACGAGGAGGAGGAGGACGAACGCCGCGGACACGCCTCCCGTCCCGAACAGCTCACGGGAGAGGATCTGGTAGAGCGACGCGTTCAGCGTCACGCCCTCGGACTTCCGCACGCCCGCGAGGAGGTAGCAGAGGATCAGGCCTCCCGCCATGAACGACAGCGAGATCGCCATGTACGCCATCGTCCGCTTGCCCGTCTTTACGCGCGGCTCGCGGAGGATCTGAAGGCCGTTCGAGACCGCCTCGATGCCGGTGTACGTGCCGCCGCCGAGGGAGAACGCCTTGAGGAGCAGCATGATCGTGCCCCACGCCCCGAGCTCGGCCCAGGTCGAGCGCGTCTCGTGCGCCGTCTGCGCGACGAGCTCCGGGACCGCGCCGACGTGCCGGAGCATGCCGAAGAGAAGGATCCCGACGTGGGAGAAGAGAAACGCGAGGAAGATCGGGAGCAGGATCTGGATGGACTCGCGAACACCCCGGAGGTTCAGGACCACGAGGACGACGACGGCAAGGCAGGCGTACGCGAGCTGCCGCGACGCTGACACCTCGCCGAAGAACGAAGAGAGCGCGGCGACCCCCGCCACGCACGACACCGAAATCGTGAGGACGTAGTCGATGAGAAGCGCGGCGCCCGAGACGAGCCCCGCCGTCTCGCCGAGGAGGTGGGTCGCCACGAGGTATCCGCCGCCTCCGGACGGGAAGAGCTCGATGACCTGGGCGTAGGAAGCCGAGATCAGGACGACCGTGAGCGCCGTCGCCACGGCGAGGAAGACCGCGAGGTGCGTGTGGTTGCCGAGCGCGAGGAACGCCTCTTCCGGGCCGTACGCCGACGAGGACAGTCCGTCCGCTCCCAGACCGACCCACGCGAGAAACGCGGCGAGCGAAAGCTGGTGGAAAATCTGCGGATCGAGCGGGTCCCGGCTCTTCCCGAGGAAGATCCGCTTGGTCAGCTCGCGAAGCGGCACGGCCGCGCGAGTATACCCGCCGCATTCCGGGCCACGGACGCTACAATCGTGCCGGATGGCCGGTTCCCCGGGCAAATTCGGCGACCACCTCTCCGACGTCTACTTCGCCGATCTCAAACTTCCCCACGCCGTGAGCGCGGGGATTGCGGCCTGTGGCTTCGTCCGGGCGACGCCCGTCCAGGCCGCGACGCTCCCGATCCTCCTCGCCGGCCGGGACGTCGCCGCGCAGGCGCAGACGGGCACCGGGAAGACGGCGGCCTTCCTGATCTCGATCTTCACCCGTCTCGCGCGGACGAAGCGGCCGAAGCCCTCGCCCTACCCGCGCGCGCTCGCGGTTGCGCCGACGCGGGAGCTCGCCATCCAGATCCAGGAGGACGCCAAGGCGCTCGGCCACTTCCTCAAGCCGAAGATCGTCACCGTCTTCGGCGGGATCGACTACGTGAAGCAGCGCGACCAGCTGCGCGCGGGCTGCGACCTCCTGATCGGGACGCCCGGGCGCCTCCTCGACTACGAGCAGCAGGGCGCGACGTCCTTCGGCGAGGTCGAGTCCCTCGTGATCGACGAGGCGGACCGTCTCTTCGACCTCGGCTTCATCCGCGACCTCCGCCGCATCCTCCGCCGCTGCCCGCCGCCGAGCCGGCGCCACTCGATGATGTTCTCGGCGACGCTCTCTCTCCGCGTGATGGAGCTCGCTTACGAGCATCTCAACGACGCCATGAAGATCGAGATCCGGCCGGAGCAGGTGACGGCCGACCGCGTCACGCAGGCCCTTTACCACGTCTCGCAGCGCGAGAAGATGCCGCTCCTCCTCGGCCTTCTCCGGCGGGAGGCCGCGGCGGCCCCGCGGGGAGAGCCGCTCCGGACGCTCCTCTTCGTGAACACGAAGCGCTTCGCCGAGCGGCTCGTCGGGACGCTCGAGCGGCACGGCTGGAAAATCGGCGCGCTCACGGGCGACATCCCGCAGGCGCGCCGGATGAAGATCCTCGCGGACTTCAAGAACGGGACGCTCCCGCTCCTCGTCGCGACGGACGTCGCCTCGCGCGGCCTTCACATCGAGGGCGTCACGCACGTCGTCAACGTCGATCTCCCGCAGGATCCCGAGGACTATGTCCACCGGATCGGCCGGACGGCGCGTGCCGGGCGCACCGGCAAGGCGATCTCCCTGGCCGACGAGGATTACGTGTTCTCCCTCGACGCGATCCAGAAGCTCATCGGCATGAAGATCCCGGTCGAGTTCGCGGACGACAAGCTCTTCGCGCCTTCGGCGCCGAAGATGGAGACGGGGAGAGAGAGAGCTTCTGCAGCGCCTTCGGTGCTGAAGGAAGAGAAGATGGCGCCTCCGGCGCCGGAGATTTCTTTGAAGGTGAAGAGGGGCACGCCCGAGCGCGTCGCGACGGCGGCGCTCCCACCGACGACGCCCATACTGCAGGCGACGCCCGCGCCTCCGGTGCCTCCGAAGCCGCCCGAGCCCGAGCCGGCACCCCCCGCGCCCCGCGAGGCGGTCGCCCCCGCCCCCCCCACCTTCAAAGAAATCCCCGTCCCGATTCCCTCCCCGGCTCCGGTTCTTTCTTCTCTCGCCGACTTCTGGACGCGTGAGGCGTTCGGCCTCGCGGCGCCCGAGGGAGGCTTCGGCGAGGACACGCCCGAGCCTCCGCCGCCGGGCTCTCCAGCGGGGGCCCCGGCCAAGCGGCGAAGGCGGCGGCGCGGGCGGCGCGTCGCGCCGCGCGCGGAGGCGGCCGCTCCGGCCTGAGCCTCCCGCCACGTCATGCGCCACCCGACGGACTTCTACATCCCGCCGGACGAACGAAGAGCTAAAGGATGCTCTTCAGGAACTCCTTGTTCGTCTTCGTCTTCGCGAGCTTCGAGAGGAGCAGCTCCATCGCGTCCTGCGGCTTGACGGACGTGAGGGCGCGGCGGAGCTTGTGGATCTTCGGGAGCTCGTCCCCCTCGTAGAGCTTCTCTTCCTTGCGCGTGCCGGACGCCGGGATGTTGATGCACGGGAAGATCCGACGCTCGAAAAGGCCGCGGTCGAGGATGATCTCGCTGTTCCCGGTGCCCTTGAACTCCTCGAAGATCACGTCGTCCATCCGGCTGCCCGTGTCGATGAGGCAGGTCGCGATGATCGTGAGCGAGCCGCCGTCCTCGTGGTTGCGGGCGCCGCCGAAGAAGCGCCGGGGCTTCTCCATCGTGCGGGCGTCCATTCCGCCCGAGAGGATGCGGCCGCTCCCGCGCTGCTCGTTGTTGTAGGCGCGGCTCATGCGCGTGATCGAGTCGCAGAAGATCACGACGTCCTGGCCGATCTCGACGAGCCGCTTGGCCCTTTCGAAGCACGCCTCGGACACCGCGATGTGGTGCGCCGCATTCAGGTCGCTCGGCGACGCGATGACCTCGCCCGTGATGGACCGCTGCATGTCGGTCACTTCCTCGGGCCGCTCGTCGACGAGGAGCATGAAGATCTTGACGTCCGGATCGTTCGTCGCGATGGCGTTCGCCATCGTCTTCAGGAGGAACGTCTTGCCGGCCTTCGGAGGCGCGACGATCAGGCAGCGCTGCCCGCGCCCGATCGGCGCGACGAGGTCCAGGACGCGGCCGGAGATCTCGTCGGGCGTCGTCTCCATGCGCAGGCGGCGGTCCGGGTCGACCGAGACGCCCTTGTGAAACTGGATGTACTTGCCGCGGTACTCGGCGGGATCGAGCCCCTCGATCGTGAGAATCTTCTGGACCATGGGGCCCTTGCCGCCGCGCTGGACGGCCTCGGCCTCGACGAGGAGGCCGTCCTCGAGGTCTTCGGACTCGACCAGGAACTTCGGAAGGAACGCGTCGCCGCGCTCGCCGAAGAAGGTCTCGGGCGAAACGAGCATGCCGGAATGGTCTGCGTGGAGACGGACGATTCCCTTCGCCGTGACCTTCGCCTGACTGTTCGCGGGCCCTGCGGCGGGAGCGTCCAGGCGCGGGGTCGCGTAGCGGCCGCGCGCTTCGGGCGACGCCGCCTCGCTGGCCTGGGGAGCACCTCCCTCGGCCGGGGCGCCGGGACCGCGTCCCCGCCCGCGCCGGCGGCGGCGGCGGCGCTTCCGGCGGAACGGGTCGAACGAGCCAGGGGCGCCGCCTTCGCCCGCGGGTGCCCCTTCGGCGCCCTCCGGGCCCTCGGGACCGTCGCCCGCCTCGTCGGCGGCGTCGGACTCGAAATCGCCTTCGGGCTCGCCGCCCTGGGCTCCGCCCTCCGGCGTCGTCAGGACGCGCTCCTTGGGTTCGTTTTCGCTCAAACTGTCCTCCGGGGCTGGCCCTCTCACGGACCAACAAACTTCCTGACCCGCGGTCGGGGCCCGCATCGCCTGAGCGGCGCACGGGATTCCGGTACGTCAGATCCTGCGTTGCCGGGCGGCGGCGGGATTGAACCCGGCCCTTCGGCTCCGCATCCGGAGCCCGCTGGCTCACCGGATGGAGGCCACCCTGCGACGACCTGTCGATGCTACGCCGAATCGGAAGCGCCCGTCAATCGCCCTCTTTGGCCGACGAACCCGGCGGAACAGGTCGTGCATCCGGCACCCTTACAATGCGCGCCGTGACAATTCCGCACCCCCTCCCCCGCTCGACCCGCGCCCTTCGAACCCTCGTGCCCGCGGCTCTTCTCGCCGCCTCTCTTGCCGCCTCGCTCGGCGCGCGCGCGCAGACGCCGACGCCGACCCCCACGCCCACGCCCACGCCGACCCCGTCGACGACGTCGCTCACGGCCGGTTCCCAGCTGTACACGTTCCCGAACGCCAACAACGTCGACGGGGCGAATATCACGGCCGACTCCGACGGCACGGTCTGGAGCGTCTCGGCCGCGGACAACATGATCTCGAAGCTGTGGCCCGACCGCACCACCGTCACGCGCTGGACGTTCGCGACCGACACGGCGCCGAGCTCGCTCCTGAAGGACGACGACGGGACGTTCTGGATCACGGAGCTCGGCGGGTTCAAGGTCGCCCACTTCAATCCGGCCGACGCGACGCTGACCGAGTGGCCCGACGCCGTCCGGCGCCCGACCGCGCTTCTCAAGCGCAAGGACGGGACGTTCTGGCTGCCCGAAACCGGCGGCTACATGGCCATCTTCGACCCGGTCGCTCCGAAGTTCACGTACTACGTGACCCCGGGCGTGTACTACCTCTCGTATCCGTGGGTAGACGACGACGGGTCCGTCTGGGCCTGCGACTTCATCTACGGGGCGATCGCGCACTGGGCACCGGACATGTCGACGGCGCGCGTCTGGCTCCTCCCGGCCACCGTCAACACACCCTCCAAGATCGTCCGGCTCTCGGGAAAGCTCTGGATCTCGTTCTACTTCTCCTCGCAGCTCGGGCGGTTCGACGAGACGACCGGGAACCTCGACGTCTTCACGACGGGCGTCGGGACGAATCCGTACGACTTGCACGACTACCGCGGCCGCATCCTCTACTCGGACCAGGCCGGCCAGATCGGGTTCCTCGACCCCAACGGGTCCGTGCCGACGACCGAGACGATCGCACCCACCGACGTGGTGCCCTACGTCCAGGCGGTGTCCGCGACGGCCGCGAACGTCTCGACGCTGCCTTCCGTCGACGATCCGGTGGCCGTGTCGTTCCTCGGAAGCATTCAGGGCGTCCAGGGGATCGACGGCGGCATCCTCTCGCCTTCGAACGGCGCCGTCATCTGGGGCATGACCGTGGACGAGCGAC
Organism: Thermoanaerobaculia bacterium; assembly: GCA_038319835.1. Lineage (GTDB taxonomy): Bacteria > Acidobacteriota > Thermoanaerobaculia > UBA5066 > UBA5066 > Fen-183. The sequence goes on from JBBQDQ010000021.1 coordinate 23,646, forward strand.
GGGCCCGCATCTACTTCGGGACGAGCCAGAGCATCGGCGCGCTCTCGGCGCCCCCGTTCATCCAGGCCGACGAGCTCTACTTTCCCGTCGCCTCCGCCGGGAGTCCAAAGGACGGCACGACGACGCAGATCGTCACGTGGAACCGCGGGACGCCCGACGCCGCCGGCGCGACGCACACGATGAACCAGGTCGAGCGGCTCCTGCCTGACGGCTGGATCGCGGGCTGGGCGCCCGCGGCGCAGCAGGCGGTCGACGCCGGCAAGCTCTTCGTCCAGACCGACGTCGTCGGGACGGACATGGGCGCGCCCGGCGCTCTCGGATCCCTGCGGATCCTCTCGGACCGGGGCGCGGACACCTTCGCCTGGTCGCGCGTCTCCGTGCCGGCGTCCGGCGGCGGGACGCTCGGCGCCGGGACGAGTTCGGTCCTCGGGACGGCGGCGATCGGCGCCGGCGACACGGGTTTCCTCTTCGCACCGGCGGACGCGAGTTTCAGGACGCACGTCGGAGTCCTCATCGTCACGGACGCGAAGGGCACGATCTCGATCGTCGACGCCGCCGGCCAGGTCCGCGGCACCTTCTCGTTCGACTGGCCATCGGGATACCGCATCCAGGGCACGACGATCTTCGACGCGTTCGGCATGCCGGCGCTCCCATCGGCGCGGATCGTCTGCACGGTCGCGACGGGCAGCGTGCTCCTCTTCGGGACCGCGTACGACCCCGTGAGCGGCGACGCGGTGCGCCTCGAGCCGTTCCGCTCGGGCGACGTGGGGCTCTGGCCCGTGCTGCCCGGGTTCGTCCGCGGCAACGGGGCCGCCGGGACGCTGCAGATCTTCAACCCCGGCACGACCTCCGCGCACGTGAGCCTCTCGTTCCGCGCCGCCCAGGCGCCCGGCCAGGCCGCGGCCCCGGGACAGTCGATCGGAAGCGTGACCGTGCCCGCCGGAGCCGTGGCGTCCGTCGACCTCGGCGCGGGGGCCGCCGCGCAGGGAGCGCTCGACCTCTCGTCCAACCAGAACGTCGCGTCCTTCGCCACCTACCGGCGGGCCATGGCGGGCGGAGGGACTGCGGGCTACGGCGTCGCGGCGCAGTCGCTCGGCGGCGCGATCCCGACGGGATCCCGCGGCGTCTTCGTCTCCTCGACCGTGAACGACGCGTTCACGTCGACCCTCCAGCTCGTGAACGGGGGGTTCGACCCGGCCGTCGTGACGGTCTCCTTCACCGCAGCGGACGGTACGGCCGTCGGCACCGCCCAGACCGTCTCGCTCGCCCCGCAGGCCGTCGTCAACCTTCCCGCGTGGCCGTCCGGGCAGACGACCGACGCGGGCCGCGTGGACGTCACGCCGGCGGACGGGAGCGCGCCCGTCTTCGCGATCCTCGCGCGACGCGACCGCGTGAGCCAGGACACCGACGCGATCCTCCCCTTCGTGGTACCTAGGTAACCGCGAGGAGGACCTCTCGATGGCGCATCGTGGAGTCCGGGCGGCCGCCGCCGTGGCCGCTGTGTTTCTGGTCTGCTTTTCGGGAGCACCCGCCGCGGCGCAGGACGCGCCGTCCTTTCCGACGACGATCGGAAACCGCTTCTCCCAGACCTCGACGCCGCTCGTCAACGAGAAGGGAATGTTCGAGGCCGTCTTCACGCACCGGTTCAACCAGAACGTGAAGGATGCCGGAGGCGGCAGCCTCTTCGGCCTCGACTCGGGAGCCTCGATCGGGATCGGAATGGAATACGTCCCGGTGAAGAACCTGGCCGTGCAGGTCTACCGGGTGAACAACTACGCGGACTACGAGTTCGCTCTCAAGGCGACGCTCCTGCGGCCGAGCCCCGCTCTCCCGCTTGCCGTCGGCCTGCGCGGCGGGCTCGACTGGCGGACCGCTGCTTACGCTCCCAGGGAGACGAGCTGGTTCGGGCAGGCCCTCCTCGCCTACACGATCGCGGACCGCGTGACGCTCGCGGCCGCACCGAGCTACGTGCAGAACACCCAGTTCCAGGAGGACGTCTGGAACGTCCCGCTCATCCTGCACGTGAAGGTGACGAAGACGATCGCGCTCATCGGCGAATACGTCCCGAAGAAGGACCCACCGGGTGTGGCGGACTCCGTCGCGCAGTGGTCCGTCGCGATCGAGAAGCAGGTCTTCAACCACAAGTTCGCCCTCTGGATGGGGAACTCCCAGGCGACCACCGTCGACCAGTATGTTGGCGGCGACTACAACGGCGCCGTCACCGACCGGAACGTGAAGATCGGCTTCAACCTGAGCCGCGCCTGGGACCTCTTCCCGGCGAAGTAGGCGCGCCTCAGTTGCCCGGCGCGCGGCGCGGCGCCTCCGGCGCCGTCGGCGCCCAAGTCGCGTCCGGAGCGACGACCCAGTTGTGGTCCGTCCGCGGCCGCACGGTACCGAGCTTCCTGAGCCGGTCGATCAGGAGCTCGCGGATCTCGTCCGGCAGCTCCTTGACGACCTTCGCGCCCCTGAGCGCCTTGTAGCCGCCCGAGCCCTGCGCGCGGTAGGCGTTCACCGCGAGCGTGAAACGGTCGGAGGACTGCACGGGGCGGCCCCCGTACGCGAGGTCCTTCACGCGCGAGCCGACGGGCGCCGTCGGGTCGATCCGGTACGTCGCGCCCTGCACGACGTCGAAGTTGTAGGGGATCATCCCCTCCTTCGGCTTGAGGACGAGACGCCCGTTCTCCCACGCCACGCCGCCGTAGAACTCGGCCGCGTGCTCGAGGCAGGCCTTGAGGGTCGCGCCGTCGACCTCGATCTCGACGAGCTGGTTCTCGTACGGATAGAGCGTGTAGACGTTGCGGACCCTGATCGGGCCCTTGCGGAAGCCTTCGAAGCGGCCCGGCAGGAGCGACGTCATCGAGAGGTCGGCGCCGGTCGCCTCGCGCATCGTGTCGTTCACGAAGTCGAGAAGGGCCGTGTCCTCGAGCCGCGCGCGCGCCCCCGGGAAATCCTCGTCGGCCGTCGCGACGACGGTGTCCATGTAGGTGCGGGCCGCCGCATCGTGCGGCGCCGCGATCGCGGCAATCGCCGGATCGGTCGCGACGGACGCGTCGGACGGCAGGAGGGCGGCCGTTACGTCGGCCACCTTGACGCGCTTTCCGGACTTCTCGAACGTGACGTCGACGCGGGCGAGGACGTCGCCCCAGCGGCCGGGCTGGATCATCGGGACGCCGTTCAGCCGCGTGAGTGGGATCCGGCGGTGCGTGTGGCCCGTGAGGAGGAGGTCGATCCCGGGCACCTTCGACAGCGCCACGACACGGTTCTCGTCCTCCGTGCCGTCGGGCTCGCCCGTCTTGAGGTCGACCTCCGGCCCGCTGTGGATGAGCGCGACGACGAAGTCGCACTTCTCCTTTCCGCGCAGAACGGGCACGAGCCGCTTCGCCGCGTCGACCGGGTCCTCCCAGACGAGGCCGGGGCGGTTGCGCGCGGGCTCCCAGTTCGGGATGTTCGGCGTCGTGAGGCCCAGAACGCCGATGCGGATCCCGCCGACCGTCTTGACCACGTATTCCGGGAATGCCGCGGTTCCGTCCGCCACGTTCCGCGTGTTCGAGGACAGCCACGGGAACGAGGACTCCTTCTGGGCCTTGCGCAGGATCGCGAGGCCGAAGTTGAACTCGTGGTTCCCGACGGACATTGCGTCGTAACGCATCGCGCTCATGGCTTCCGCCATCGGATCGGCGCCCTTCGACGGGTCCTTCGCGTGGAGGAACTCGATCGGCGTGCCCTGGATCGTGTCGCCGGCGTCGAGGAGGAGGACGTTCGGCGTCTCCTTGCGGATCGCGGCGACGCGCGAAGCGACGCGGGCGAGGCCGTCGTCCGAGGGCTGGGCGCGCTGGTAATCCCACGGGAGGAGGTGGCCGTGCAGGTCCGTCGTCTGGAGGATCGTGACGACGACCTTCCCGTCGGCGGCGGCGGGATGCGGCGCCGCGGCGAGCAGGGCGAGAAGGACGGCGAGGGAGGTCGGGAGGAAATTTCGGAGTCTCAAAGTCCGCGAATCTTGGCATATCCTCCGCCCCCATGCCCTCGAAGAAGATTCCGCCCGCGCCGGTGGCCGAGACCCTCGCGCGCCTCGAGCATCTCTACGGGGACGCAGGCTGCTCGCTCGACTTCGGGAAGCCCCTCGAGCTCCTCGCCGCGACGATCCTCTCGGCGCAGTGCACGGACGCGCGCGTGAACATGGTCACGCCCGAGCTCTTCCGGCGCTTTCCGGACGCGGCCGCCCTCGCCGCGGCGCCGCCCGGCGCGCTCGAGGAGGTCATCCGCTCCACGGGCTTCTTCAACGCGAAGGCGAAATCCCTGCGCGGGATGGCCAGGGCCCTCGTCGAGCAGCACGGCGGCAAGGTTCCTCGTACGATGGCCGAGCTCCACGCCCTGCCGGGCGTCGGGCGCAAGACCGCGAACGTCGTCCTCGGCAACGTGTGGAACACACCGGACGGCGTCGTCGTGGACACCCACGTCGGCCGCCTCGCGCGGCGGCTCGGATGGACGAAGGCCACCGACCCCGTCAAGGTCGAGCAGGACCTGAACGGCGAGATCCCGCGGGAGCGCTGGACCTGGATCTCGCACGCACTCATCCTCCACGGCCGGCGCATCTGCGCGTCGCAGAAGCCGAAGTGCGACCTCTGCACGCTGGCGGACATCTGCCCGAAGGTGGGAGTGGAAAAGAAGAAGGCGAGATCTCGATGACCCCACCCGGAATCGGTTCGATCGAAGTCATCTGCGGCTCGATGTTCTCGGGCAAGTCCGAGGAGCTCATCCGCCGCCTCACGCGCGCCCAGATCGCGCGCCGCCGCGTCCAGGCCTTCAAGCCGGTGATCGACAAGCGCTACTCCGAGATGGAGGTCGTTTCGCACGGCGGCCTGCGCCTCGTCGCGGTCGCCGTCGATTCGTCCGCCGACGTCCTCGAAAAGACGGACGCCCGGACGGAGGTCGTCGGGATCGACGAGGCGCAGTTCTTCGACGCGGGGATCGTCGACGTCGCCTCGCGGCTCGCGGACCTCGGCAAGCGCGTGATCGTCGCGGGCCTCGATCAGGACTATCTCGGGCGCCCGTTCGACCCGATGCCGGCCCTCATGGCGGCCGCCGAAGAGGTCACGAAGACGCGCGCCATCTGCGTCCGCTGCGGCCAGCCTGCGAGCCGCACGCAGCGCCTCGTCGAGTCCACCGAGCGCGTCGTCGTCGGCGCCGCCGGCCTCTACGAGGCCCGTTGCCGCCGCTGTTTCGAGCCCGGAGTCGCGGCCGCGGAGGGGAACCTGCCCTTCCCCGACGGCGGCGACGGCTCGGCAAGCGATTGATCCCGAAAGCCTTGCGGAGATCCTCAGAGGTTCTGTGAGTTCCCCTGTGAATTCCGGTGTGCATAAGCCGGCCTTCCGGCGTCGCGAGCGGATTTCGCAAAACCTGCACGGATCTCTGTGCATCGGGCAAAGCGTTGAGAATTGGACCTGTTAGGCCCGAACCGCAAAGTAAGGGTCGCGCGAAGCCGCATGGATGGCCGATTCGCGTGAATTTCACAGGGTCAAATCGGCCATCCATGCGGGTTTGATCGCACTCACACTCGGGAAACCCTCGGAAAATGCCGGTTTGACGCGAGGCCCTGCCTCTTCAGGAGCTACCAGCCGGCGCTTTCGCGATGCTCGCCGAACACGGAGCGAAGCGCGTCCACGACTTCGCCGAGCGTCACGAGACCCGAGACCGCCTCGACGATCGGCGGCAGCAGGTTCCGGCCTTCGCGGGCCGCGTCGGTCACGGCGGCGCGCAGCCGGTCCGCGGCCGCCCCATCCCGCCGCGCCCGCAGAGCCTTCAACCGGGCGATCTGGTCCGTCTCGACGGCCGGGTCGATCACGAGGGTCGGGATCGGCCGTTCCTCGGCCACGGTGAAATCGTTCACGCCGACGACGATCTGCTCCTTTTCTTCGATCGCCCTCTGCGCTCGGTAGGCCGCGTCCTGGATCTCGCGCTGGTAGAAACCGGCCTCGATCGCCTTGAGGGCCCCGCCCATCCCGTCGATCCGGCCGATGAGCGCGCCTGCCTCCGCGACGATTCCCGCGGTGAGGGCCTCGATGGCCCACGAGCCGCCGAGCGGGTCCGCGACGCGCGCGACCCCCGTCTCGTACGCGATGACCTGCTGCGTCCGGAGGGCGAGGAGCGCCGCATCCTCGGTCGGGAGCGACAGCGCCTCGTCCTTGCCGTTCGTGTGGAGGGACTGGGT
>JBBQDQ010000022.1:0-29178 GCA_038319835.1 Thermoanaerobaculia bacterium
GACCTTCATCGCGAGGTCCATGAGCTTGCAGATCTTCGCGGCGTTCGTCTCGGAAAGGGAGCCGCCGAAGACGGTGAAGTCCTGTGCGAACACGAAGACGGGGCGGCCCTCGACCCTCACGGAGCCCGCGACGACGCCGTCGCCCGGGATCTCGTTCGACGGGTCGTCCATCCCGAAGTCGCGGGCGCGGTGGACGACGAAGGGGTCGATCTCGTCGAAGGAGCCGGCGTCCCCGAGGAGCTCGACGCGCTCGCGCGCGGTGAGCTTGCCGGCCTTGTGCTGTTTCTCGCGGCGCTCCGCGCCGCCTCCGAGCCGCGACTTCCCCCTCAGGGACTCGAGCGTCGCGAGCCGTTCGTCGATCGACCGCGTCATGGGTTCCTCACAGCGGGATCTTCTTCTGGGCGGCGAGCATCTTCTTCGCCTTCCGGAACATCTCCGCGTAGTCCACACCCGCGCTGCGGATCGTCGCCGCGTTCTGCGCGAGTATTTTTTTCACTTCGTCGTCCAGCGCCCGCTCCCGGTCGCGATCCTCGACGAGGACGGTCTCGAGAGCCCGACGCAACTCCGCAGCCGCTGCCGTTTTCACGAGCCCCTCGGAGATGAGGCGGCGCGCCACGTAGGCTGCCTGCGCGGCGAGCCGGGCGTCGGACAAGGCCATAAGGCGTCCGCAGGATATCCCACCCGCAATCGGGACCGCCGTCTACGGATTGAGTCGCAACTGGAGGTTTCCGCCGGGCGGGAGGACGCCCGTGACGCAGACCTCGGGCGGGATCTCCGCGTCGTCGTCGAGCTCGACGTATTCGAGGCCGCAGAGTGCGTAGACGCCCGGAGAGGCTCGAAACGTCGCATTCATGCGAGTGGCCGTGCTGGTGAACGCACCAGAGATCTCACGAAACCAGCCCATCGACAAGCGGCACCCGTTCGCGGCAAGCGCGCCGAACCTCCGATCTCCTCGCGGCACGAATTCCAGCGAGAGCGCGCCTGGCGCTTCGGCCACCGGCACGTCCTGCTCCGTCTCCGACGCGGGGACCGCGACGAGCCGGACCGCCTTCGAAGGATCCACGACGAGGAGGCATGCGGTCTCGCCGCCGCCTCTGATCGTCATCTGGAAGCGGCCGTCGGCGGGAGTCACGCGCCGTTCAATGAATGGGGAGGACAGCAGGATGCGCGTCCCGGGCGCCGGTTGGCCAGACTGCAGCACCGCGCGGCCCTTCAGGACGTACGTCGGACGGACCTCGAGCACGACGAAGCCCGGGTCGACCCAGGCTCCTTCGACCTTGACGCGCTTCTGAGGAGACCAGTCCCGGCCCGCCATGGCCTGCATCGACATCCCCCCGTCGACGACGCGTTCCCACCGGAACGCACCGTCTTCCACCTTCATGGGCTCCTGAAAACCTGAGACGGAGAGAGAGGCCACGGGAACGGGCACGTTTTTCAGGTCCACGATCTCGCCCTCGATCGCGCGGCTCACGACCCGGATCTCGACGTCGGGCGGCGTCCCCTCGCGGAACACCGGATCGACCTTCACGTCGAAATTGCGCTTGAAGTGCGGCCGGTCCGCGGCCACCGTGACACTCCACCAGCCGTCGCGCGGGAGGACGCCCTCGAACGTCCCGTCCGTCTTCGTGGCGAAGGGGATCGAGACGAGGCCGCCTCGATCCGTGAACGTGACCCGCGAAGAGAGGCGCTTCTTCCCGAGAAAGACCGTCCCGCGCAGCGCGCTCGAGGAGAGGCGCACCTCACGGGGCTCGACGCCTCCGTCCCACTCGAAGAATTTCTCGTCGGCGTACCAGCCCGCGCCTTCCGCCGTCGCGACGCGCACCCGGTACCTCCCGCCGCGGCGCGCCGCGCGGGTCTCCCAGCGCCCCTCCACGTCCACCGCGCGCTCGTCGACGGGCTTCGGGCCGCCCGCGGTTTCCTCCAGGAGCTGGACGTTCCAGACGCCGCCCTTCGGGTCGAGCGCTGGAACGACGCGCACGGAGAGCGGCGCGGGGACGTCCGCCGCGGCTGCGGCCAGGGCGAGGACGAGCCAGACGGGTCCCGGCATTCCTGCGAGGTATACGCCAGCCGCAGGCCCCGCGTCGTGGGATCCCCGCGCGCTCCTACAATCCCCTTCGTTGAACGACGACGTCACGGTCTTCCGCGAGGACGCGGAGGACGCGGTCCGCATCGTCTCGGGAATGCTCCGCCGCGGCGAGGGAGGCGAGGCGTTCCGCGAGCGCCGCCGCGCGATCGCGTGGAGCGCGACGGAGGCGGGGCTCCAGTCGCCCTCGATCGTCGAGGAGCGCGGGACCGCCGTGCGCGTCTCGCGCGGGAAGGACTCGCTCCTCGTCGCCTGCGACGGCGACGGACCCGAGGCGCTCCGCGAGGCCGTGCGCGAGGCTGCGCGCCGCGCGGGTGGCGCACCGTTCTTCAAGACGAAATCCGCGCCGGCGCGCGCGAACGAACGCGGCCCCTCCGGCCCCGACGAGGAGGGCCGCGCGACCCAGCTTGCGTCCGCGCTGGCGCGCGCCCTGCCCGACCCGCGCGGCCTCTCCGTGACGCTCGCGATCGCGCGCGTCACCGTGTCGCGCGCCGTCGTGACGGCCCGCGGCTTCGTCCCCTGCGGCGAGGCGACCCGGCTCGAGGCGACCGGCGTCCTCCGGCGGCCCGGCGCGAGCCGCGCCTTCGCGTTCCAGTCCTCGGCCGCGTTCGCGGCCGCGTGCGACGCGCTGGCGAAGACCCTCGCGGAGGCGACCCGTCCGGTGCCGGCTCACCGCGCGCCCGACGGAAAGGTCGACGTCGTCCTCTCCCCGGAGGCCGCTTCCGTCTTCTGGCACGAGGCCGTCGGCCATCCGCTCGAGGCCGAGGGCGGCGAGCGCACGTCCGTCCTCACGCGCGTCGCGCGCGCGAGCGTCGCGCCGCCCGGCTACTTCGTGACGTGCGATCCGACGCGCAACGACCTGCCGGGAACGTACCGCGCGGACGACGAGGGCACTCCCGCGCGCCCCGTCCCGCTCCTCGAGGACGGCCGCGTGACGGGCGTCCTCACCGACCGCCGCACCGCGGGCGCCGAGTCGAACGGGCACGGCCGCTGCGGCGACTTCCGGCGGCCGCCGCGGCCGCGACTCTCGGCGCTCCTCGTGTCCGCGGGCCGCGCGAGCCGCGACGAGCTTCTCGAGGCCTGCGGCAACGGCCTCTACGTCCGCGAGATCTCCGCGGGCCACACGGACGTCGAGTCGGGCCGGTTCTCGCTCTTCGTCGAGAGCGCCGATCTCGTGCGGCGCGGCCGCCTCAGCGTCCCTGTCGCACCCTTCGTCCTGACGTCGGACGTCCTCACGGCGCTCCGCAATCTCTGGGGCGAGCCGGGCGAAGTCTCGGCGCCGGCGAGCGGGCTCGGGCTCTGCGTCAAGCGCGGCGAGCCGCTGCCGGTCGGCGGCGCCTCGCCCGCGATCCTCCTGCGCGGCCTTATGGCCGTCCCGGGGCGGCCGTGAAGGCGACCGACGACGGCCTCTTCGAGGAGATCCTCGCCGCGGCGTCCGCGGCCGGGCACGACGGCGAAGGCGGCGAAGTCTACGAGCGCCGCGGGTCGGTGCTGGAGCTCGTCGAGGACGAGCACAGCCTCCACGCGAGCGTCTCGTCCGAGCGCGGGTTCGCGGTCCGGCTCTTCCGCTCCGGCCGCACGTCTTTCGCCGCGGCGGGAGCGGGCGGCGCCCGGGCGCTGCCCGCCGAGGCGCGGCTTCTCCTCTCGCGGGCGCGGACGCACCGCGGCGCACGGCCGTCGCCCGCCCTCCCCGGCGCGCCGTCGCCGCTCGCCCCTCCGCCGCGCCCGGACGAGAGCGCGGCGCGAGGGCTCCTCGTCGCCTTCCGCCGCGCCCTCGGGGCCGCGAGCGACGGGGCCGTTCTCCTCGGCGAGGCAGCCCTCACGCTCGGCGCGCGGACGGAGCGCGTCGCGACGACAGCCGGACGCGACGTCTCCTTCGGGAGCGCGTCCGCGACCCTCGTTGCGACCGTGTCGGCCCGCACGGGGGCGGGCAGGGCCTCCGCGCGCGTCGTCGCGGCCGCCGCCCGGCCCGAGGAGCTCGCCCTCGCGCGCCTCGCGCACCATGCGGTCGACCGCGTCCTCCTGCCCCTCAAGGGCCGCCCTCTCGAGCCCGGGCGCTGGGACCTCCTGCTCGATCCGTTCGTCGCGGCCCCCGTCCTCGCGCGGCTCGCCCCGGCATTCTTCGGTGAGGACGAGGACGGCCTGCTCACGGCGCGCACGCGCGACGGCCGCGACCCCCTCGCCTCTCCTGCGCTCACGCTCGTCGATGTCGCAAGCGCGCCTGGCGGCCCGGTCAGGACCACGCACGACGGCGAGGGCACGCCGCAGGGGCGGACGATCGTCGTCGAGCGCGGCCGGCTCGCCGCGCGGCTCACGGACGTCGCCGCCGCCCAGCGCCTCGGAATCGAGCCGACGGGCAACGCGTTCCGGCGCGCGTTCTCCGAGCCGCCCGAGACGGGCGTGACGAACTTCCACGCCGACCCGTCGTCCGGCGTCCCGCCTCTCGACCTCCTGCGCGCCCTCGCCCGGGGCTTTTACGCCGCCGTCCTGCTGTCGCGGCCGCAGATAGACCTCGCGGCCGACCGCTTCCGCCTGCACGTCGCGGGGTACTGGGTCGAGAAGGGCCGCGCGACGGACGCGATCTCCGAAACTCTGCTGTCGGGCCGCCTCTCCGAGCTCCTGCGCGGGATCGAGGCCGTCGGGGACGACCTCAAGTTCATCCCGGCCGCCGGCGGCGGAGCGGGCTCCCCGACTCTCTTCGTCCCGAAGTGGAAGGGCTGAGCGTCAGCCGACGCCGGGGCCGGCGGGCACCGCGGGCCTCGGAGTCGGAGCCGGCGGAGCCCCGGGATCCGGGTTGCCGGAGGCGCGCGGCGTCCTGACGGGAGCGGATCCGGCGGGAGACGTCTGCGGGAACCACGGCGGGGCCTCCTCGAGGCTGCTCGAGCCGGCCGGCTGGACGGGGGCGCTGACCATCGGCGCGGGCGCCGAGGGACGACTGGAGCTCACGGGCGGAACGGAGGTGACGACGGCGCCGCCCCCCGCGTGCGGGGCCACGACCGCGCCGCCGCTGCCGCCCCCGGGCCCGGCCGGGACCGCCGTACGCCCGCGCCCGTCCTCGGAAACCGCCGCGCCGGGTGTCGCGGTGACCGCGACCGTTCCGGCCTGGAACGAGGTGACGATGTCCGGCTGCGCGAGCTGTTCGGTCCCCGGGAGTGCGGCACGCGCGAAACGCACCTCGTAGGTCTCGAGGAGAACGCGCGCCTTCAGGCGGGACTGCACCGCGTAGGGATTGCGCTTCACGTCGAATAGAGAGGTGTCGACCCGCAGCGATCGTGCGTATGCCTTCACGGCCGCATTCGGGTTCCCGAGCTTCTCCTCGGCGAACCCGAGCATCCACCACGCGGGCCAGTTGCCCGGATTGCGGTCGACCGCCGTCTTGAAGGCGGAGCGCGCCGAGCCCCACTCGCCGCGCGTCGTCTGGACGAGCCCCGCGTTGTAGGGCGCGCGCCCGTCCTTCTTGTCCAGCTTCGCGGCCGTGTCGAGCTCGCGCAGCGCGTCGCGCCAGAAGCCGTCGCGCGCGATCAGACAGCCGAGGTCGTTGTGGAGGGACGCGTCGTTCGGCGTCTGCTCGAGGCGCGCGAGAAGGTCGAGGGTCGCCCGGTGCTGGGGGTTGCCCGGATCGAGGAAGCCCTTGTACACGTCCTTCGCCAAGGCGGGGATGGCGAGCACGAGGAGGAGGGCGGCGGCGGGACGCAGGCAGCGGGCGATCGTCATGGGTTCCCTTTCGCGGGTGCGGGCAGCGGCCGGCCGACGAGCCGGACCTTCCCCTCACGGGTCTGGACCTCGAACGCAAGGCGCGTGGCGCCCGTCGTCCTGCGGATCTCGGCGGCCTGCTTTTTCACGAGGTCCTCGAAACGTTCGTAACGGAGCTTCGAGACGTCTTCTCCGGCCGCCTTGCGCGCCTCGCAGAAGCGGTCGAAGAGCGACTTCAGATCGCCCCGTCCGATCGCTTTTACGGACGTCGAGCCCTCCCCGTCGGACGAGACGGACTTCGGCCGTTGGACCGGCAGCGCGGAAGGCCGGGCTGCCCGGAAGCTGCTCCGGCCCTCTTCCTTCGCGGAGAGGCGCCTGTCCCAGAGCTCCGCCATCGACGTGTAACGGCCCTGGAACGCCTGCAGCCGGAATTGCTCGGCCGCGTGCTCGACCTCGACGTTTCCGACGCGCCTCAGGATCTCGTCGATCTTCCGGCGGGCCGGAAGGGGCGGCGTCTTGAGGCCGCCGGCGAAGAATCGCTCATAGTCGACCTTCAGCGCCGTGAGGCTCCTCTCGAGGAGGTCGAGGTCGCGCTCAATCGAGACCGGCATGGCCACAAAGTAGTCTACATTCCACGACCATGGATCCCGGCCCGAGACCGCCCGCGATGGACCGGCTTCTCGAGAGTCCGGCCGGACGCGAACTCTGCGCCCGGTACGGCCGGGAGCGTGCGAAGGCCGCCCTGCGCGAGGCCGGCGCGCGCTGGCGCGAGGCACCCGCGGGCTCCCCGGACGACACGATCCTCCGCGACGCAGCCGAACGCCTCCGGGCCCGGCCGGCGCCCGGCCCCGCGCGCGTCCTGAACGCCACGGGCGTTCTGCTCCACACGAACCTCGGGCGCGCCCCGCTCGCCGCTGCGGCCGTCGAAGCCGCCGCCCGCGCGGCCGGCTACTCGACGCTCGAATTCGACCTCGCGACAGGAAGCCGCGGGCGGCGCAGCGAGCACGTCCGCCCCCTGCTCCTCGAGCTCTTCGCGAAGGGCCGCGAAGGCGTTGACGCCCTCGCGGTCACGAACGCGGCCGCCGCGCTTCTTCTCGCGCTCGACACGCTCGCGAACGGAAAGCCCGTCGCCGTCTCGCGGGGCGAGCTCGTCGCGATCGGCGGCGACTTCCGCGTGCCGTCGATCCTCGCGAAGAGCGGCGCCTCGCTCCTCGAGGTCGGCACGACGAACCGCACGACGCTCGCCGACTACGCCGAGGCTCTCGACGCGGGCGCCGGCGCCGTCCTGAAGGTGCGCCCGTCGAACTACCGGATCGTCGGCTTCACGGAGGAGGTCGCCCTCGCAGACCTCGCGACGCTCGCGCGCGGGCGCGGCGTCCCCCTCGTCTTCGACGCGGGCGCCGGCGCGCCGCGCCGTTTCGAGGAGCCGGGTCTCCGCCACGAGCCCGTCCCCGTCGACGCGCTCGACGCGGGCGCCGACCTCGTCTGCTTCTCGGGAGACAAAGTGCTCGGCGGGCCGCAGGCGGGAATCCTCCTCGGCCGCGCGGAGCTCGTGGCGCGCGCGGCGAAGAATCCTCTCGCGCGCGCTCTCCGCCCCGACAAGCTCGTCCTCGGCGCGCTCGCGGCCACGCTCGACCTCCACCTCTCGGGAAAGAGCGCCGACGTCCCGTTCTTCCGGATGCTCGAAGAGCCACTGGACTCCCTGACGGCGCGCGCCGGAGCGCTCGCGGCGCGGGCGCGCGCGGCCGGATTCGACGCGGAGGTCGTCGCGTCGACGGCCGTCGCGGGCGGCGGCGCGGGGGCCGAGTCCACGCTGCCCTCCGCGGCCGTCGCGCTGCGCCGCGCGGGCCTCGCGGCGGACGCACTCGCGACGGCCCTCCGCGCCGGACCTCTCCCCGTCGTCGCGCGCATCGAGGACGGCCGCGTCCTCCTCGACCTCCGGAGTGTCGCCCCGGAGGAGGACGCCGAGCTCGCCGCCGCCCTCGCGGGCCTCGCTACTTCTTCCTGACGATCGTAGGAATCCCCGGCGTTCCGACCGAGACCGTCCGGCCCCGGCACCGTCCGTGGTCCGCGACGAGCGCCGGGAAGGGCGTATTCGTGATGCCCGTGAACGCGACGTCGTCGATCTCCCAGAAGTTCGGCGTGTCGGCGGCCTCGATGCCGCGGCGGAAGCGGACGCGCACCGTCCTCCCCGCATAGGCGGTCCCGAGTGTCACGGTCACCGACGCGAGGTCTGGGAAGCCCGGCGAGTCTCCCGAGTACGCACGCCGGCCGAGCAGAGGGCCATGGGCGCCCGACCCGTCGTAGAGCCGATGACCGTAACCTGGCGAGGCCGCGTCGCCGACGTCCGTCCACGTGGCCCCGTCGTCGGTGGAGATTTCGAGCACGCCTCCGTCGAGGTAGAGCGGCGTCGTGCCGCTCACGAAGACGTAGAACGTGTACCGCTGGCGGAACGTGAAGCCGAACGGCGCGGTGGACGAAACGGACAGGGGCGGCGACGCGAGGGTCAGGTCCGCGACGTCCGAGAAGGTCGCCTCCCGCGTGGCCCAACGGTGGTCGAAGGCCGTGACCTCGACGCGCGCGAAGGACGCGGCGGGATCGAGCTTCGGGTCGGCCGCGGGCCGCCACGCTGTGAAGCTGGACTCCACGTCGTCCGAGGCGGACGACGCCGGAGCGTCGTCCGCGTTGCCGCGCGCCGTGAACGTCTCGGTGGCGTCCGAGATCATCGCCGGGTCCCGGAGCGTGAAGGAGAAGCCGAGGCTCTGGATTCCCGTCGTTCCGGCGGCGAGCTTCACGGGCAGCGACACGGAGGTCGGCTGCGTCGGGTCGGTCGCCGGGAGGTTCGCGGTCGTCCCGGACGGGAAGGAGACCGCGGGATTCGTCGACGAGACAGTGAGCAGGGTGGCGGAGAGCCGGTTCAGGCCGCGGTTCTTCAGGGAGAGCGTCAGGACGCCGGTCTCGCCGGCGTCGAGGCGTCCATCCCGGTCGCACGGAGAGACGGAGTCGTCCAGCGAGGCGGACACGATTCCCAGGTCTCCGCCGACGTCGAAGCTCTCGACGACGCCCGCGTTCGTCGGTGTGAACCGGTCGGGGGTCGCGACGGCCCGGGGCCCCGCTCCGCGCTTGGCGAAGGCGCGCACGAAGAGCGCGTGGTCGTCGCGGTCGTTCGCGAACGCCACCGTGAGAAGTGCGTCGCGCGCCTCGAGGAGCGTCGGGTCGACCGGAGTGAGCTTGAGGGACGCGACGAGGTAGGCGCGCATCCGGTCCCGCGCCGCCTCGAACGTCAGCCGGGACGAGTCCCTGAGGAGCGCCGCGTAGCACTCCCAGAGCATCGTCGTCCAGATCTCGCCCGTGTTGTGGACCTCGGCGTTGTCCGACCCGTCCGTGAGCGCGCCTCCGAAGAGGGGACTGACCGGCACGCCCGACGGGAGCGCGACGCCCTCCATGATGTGCTCGTACGTGAGCGGGTTCTTGGTCATGTCCGTCGAATAGGGGTACCGCCGGATCCCGAAGTACCAACCCATGTTGTCCACGAGCCCGCCGTCGCCGCCGCCCGTCACGTAGCCGGCCACCGGGTAGATCCCCCCGTAGCCCGCGTTCCCGGGCAGGGCCGCGTCTCCCGCCTGGACCGTCAGGAGGAGAGAGCTGAAGTCGCTCCACCCTTCGCCGAGGCCGCCGGACTGGTTGGAGTTCAGGCCGTTCGCGTTCCCGACGAGGCGATTCGAGAGGTAGTGCGCCCACTCGTGCGCGACGATCTGGCTGTCGAGCGTCCCGTCGCGTCTCACGGCGGCCTCGCGAACCATCGAGACCGCGAGGCCCGACCCCAGGAGCGCCTTGAGTGCGCTCCCGTCCGATTGGCCGAGGAAAAGGGACGGAATCGTATACGGCAAGGGCGTCGACCCCGCGGCCTCCTGCATCGTGAGCAGGTTCTCGCCCGCGTTGTTCACGACGACGACTCCGATCGCGCCCGCCGCCTGCGCGTTCGCAACCTTGATCACGAACGTGCACGTTCCTCGGTCCACGAGTGCGATCTTCCCCGCCACCGCGGACGCGTTCGTGAGCGGCTCGCACGCGTCTGTCGCCGGCGCCGCGGAGTCGACCGCGAGGACGACGGGTCCGGAGACCGAGAAGGCCTGCGCCCCGAACTCGGCGACCCCGACCACGTACGTCTTCGCCGCGGAGGCCGGGGCCGTCACGACGAGGCCGCTTCGTGCGTTCGCCGTCCAGACGTACATCTGCATCCGGGGCCGGCCGCCGTCGGCCGGGGTCGACATGTTCGCGTTGTCCGTGCCCGCGTAGTCCTGGGCCTCGACGCGCATCGAATCGCCCTCGACGCCGCCGCGGCCGTAGTTTGAAGCCTGCGCGTTCCCCGCGACCTCGTTGAACCCGACGTCGTAGTACCAGTCGTGGAGGAAGTTCGTGGTGTAGAAGAGCTGCGTGATCGCGGCCTTCCGCTGGTCGTCGCCCGCGTCGGGCGCCTTCGCGACGTCGTACGTCCGGTCGAAGACGCCGGCGGCCGTCACGTTCGCACGGAAGTCGCCGGACGAGAAGCCGTCGGGCGCGTTGAGGTCGACGTACGCGTCGACGTTGTTCCCGTTCGTTTCCGAGGCACCGGGCGGAAGCCACGCGTCCTTCGTCGCGATCGGCCCCGACGCGAGCGTCACGAGCGGCGGCGCGACGAACGGCGCCTGCCAGCGGTCCGGCACCGCCGCCGGATACGGGTCGCCGGCGCGGCCCTGCGGCCCGTTCAGCGGCATCTTCAAGCGGCCCGTCTCGGCCCAGACGCGGTAGGAGAAGCCGTCCGACGCCACGAGGCGGTGGCGATAGAGAAGCCCTCCGTCGGTCGCCGAGAACACGTACGCGTACGGCTCGGAGCTCGCACCTCCGTCTGGCGCCGCGTCCACCTCGAGGTACCAGGCCGGCTCGAGCCGGCCCGGCAGGTGGAAGAGCACTCTCTTCGCGCGCGTCGGTGTCGCGAGGAGCGCACGCCGCGCGCCGGAGAGTCCGAATGTCTCGTAGCCGCCGGGCGCCGGCCCGAGGCTCTGGACGTCCGAGGCCCGAAGGCCCTCCCATCCGAAATCGAGGGCGGCGCGCACGAGAACGTCCGGCGCCCCGAGCGCGAAGACGGGCGCGGAGAGTCCCTCGACGGACGGCAGGTAACCCGCGATCGCAACGGGCTCGAACGCGCGGTCCATCGCGATCCGGATCTCGTCGCGGAACACGGGCACTCCGAATGCCTCCTGCCGGAGCTGGACGACGATCGCTCCGGTCCCCGCGTCGTGGACATGCTGGAGCACCGCGCCGGAGACGTCCGCCTCCGTCAACCCCCACAACGCCGCGAGATCGGAGAGGTGGGCCCGCGCCGCCTCGAAGGGCACGACGCCCTTGCGGGCGGCGGCCCTTCGTCCCCGCTCTCCCGCGCGCGCGGGCTGGAGGAACGTCGGGACGCCGAGTCGCTCTTCGACGTGTACCGTCGTGCCAGGTCGCACGACATCGGCGGCGGGCCGCACGAGCGGGTGGCGCGTCCGGGGGGCCGCCGCGAAGGCGTCGACCTCCGGGAGGGCTGCCGCCCCCGGAAAGGCGAGAAGGGCCGCCGCGACGAAGGCGAGGGAGCGCACCGACCTTCTCATCTGAGACGGGATCTTAAAGCGGAGGACCTTAGAGCCCGAGGTCCTTCATCCGCTGGACGAGCCTGCGGACGGGTACGCCGAGCTCCTCGGCGGCCCGCGACTTGTCGCCCCCCGTCTCGTCGAGCGCGCGCCGGATCCGCGCCGACTCGCCCGCGCGCTTCCACCGTTCGGCGGCCTCCTCGAGCGTTCCGTCGAGCGACGGGTGCGGCGCCGCGGTCTCGCCCGGAAGTCCCACGACGACGTCGGCGGGGCGCACGATCTCGCCGGGCGCGAGGAGCACGGCGCGCTCGATCACGTTGCGCAGCTCGCGCACGTTCCCGGGCCAGTCGTGCGCCACGAGCCTCTCGAGGGCCCCGGGCGAGAAGGCGAGCTCGCGTTTCTTGACCTGCCGCGCCGAGGCGGCCGCGAAGCTCCGCGCGAGCGCCGGAATGTCCTCGGGCCTCGACCGCAGCGGCGGAAGGTGCACCGGGAACACGTCGAGCCGGTAGTACAGGTCCTCCCGGAACGCGCCGGCCTTCACGCGCTGCCCGAGGTCGCGGTTCGTCGCCGCGACGAGACGCACGTCGACCGTGATCGGGACCGTTCCGCCGACGCGCAGGAACGTCCGCTCCTCGACGACGCGCAGGAGCTTCGTCTGGGCGGCGGGCGGCAGCTCCCCGATCTCGTCGAGGAACAGCGTGCCGCCGTCCGCGAGCTCGAAACGCCCGGCGCGTCTCTCCGTCGCGCCCGTGTAAGCGCCGCGCTCGTGGCCGAAGAGCTCGTTCTCGACGAGACTCTCGGGCAGCGCCGCGACGTTCACGGGGACGAACGGCCCCGGCGCGCGCGGCGAAAGGGCGTGGAGCGCGCGGGCGAAGAGCTCCTTGCCGGTGCCCGACTCCCCCGTCAGAAGGACCGTCACGTCGGAGGGTGCGGCGTGGCGTACGCGCTCGAGAGCCTCGGCCAGCGCGCGCGAGGAGCCGACGATCTGGGGCATGCCGGCGAGCCCGGCCTCCTCGGCGAGGAGGACGCGCGCGACCGCCGACCGGCGCGCGCGCACGTGGCGCTCGACGAGCAGGAGGAGAAGGTCCGGGTCGACGGGCTTGCTCAGAAAGTCGGCCGCGCCGCTCTTCATCGCCGTGACCGCCGTCTCGACGGTCCCGAAGCCCGTGAGGACGACGACGGGAACCGACGGGTCGGACGCGACGGCCGCCTTGAGGACCGCGATCCCGTCGGCGCCGGGCATCTTGAGATCCGTCAGGATGAGGCCGTAGCGGCGGCCTTCGCCCAGCCGGCGCACGGCCTCCTCGCCGGTCGCGACAGGCTCCACCGTGTAGCCCTCGTTCGTGAGGGTTTCGGCGAGCATCGCGCGCAGCGACTCGCGGTCCTCGACGAGCAGGATCTCCGCGCTCATGCGGGCCGGGCCGTCGCCCGGCTCAGGTGGACGGCGGCTTGGCCGTCGTCCGCGGGCCGTCCGGCGGAGGGAGGAAGGCTCCGCTCGCTGGGTTGCCGATCGGGGCGTTCGCCGAAGGCGGCGCGACGTCCGGACGCGGGATCGGCACGAGCGTGGGCGCGGGCGGAGGCGTCGAGGCCGCCGTGGGCTCGCCGCCGGCCGCGTCGCCCTTCGCCGCCCCGCCGCCGGCGGTGGCGCGGTCCTTCGCCTTCTCCTCGTCCGATTTCTCGATGATCGGGACCTGCCAGCGCGGCATGTAGCGGAACGATGCGGCCTCGCTCTCGAACGGCGCGCTCGCGGTGAACGTCGACTTCTCCCCGGGCGCGAGGGAGTCCTTGGCGACCGTCGCGAACGCCGACGAGAACGTCTTGCCGTCCCTGCCGACGGCCTCGATCGTCACGGACACTCCCGTCACCGGACCCGACCCGCTGTTGATCACGGTGCCCGTGAACGCGTACCCGTCCTTGCCGCGCGTGGCCGTCGTGTTCGCGATGTCGACCTTCCCGTCGCCGTCGGCGACCTTGCGCTCGCCGACCTCGTCCCCGAACCCGTGGGCGACCGAGTCGTCCGTCAGCGTGACGACGGACTTCTTCCCGCCCTTCTGGCGCGCGGCCTCGGCCGGCGTCAGGGGCTTCATGAGGGACGGCGTGGGCGCCGGCGTCGGGGCCGCGGCGCGCGCCTTCGCCTCCGCCGTCTTCGCGTGGTCGATCTCGGACAGGGGGACCGAAAGGAGGACGCCGTCGGCCGTCGTGATGAGGGCGTTGGCGCCCTTCGTGACGAGCGGCCCTTTCGTCGTGATCGAGCGGCCGTCCTTCAGCCAGATTTCGTCGGCGAGACCAACGCCCGCTCCGAACGCGAAGACCGCGATAGCGATCAGAAGCCGACGCATGGGCCCTCCCTCTGCACGATACGCATCGGCGATTTTACACCCGCGAAGGCGTCACGGCCCCGTTTCCGAGAGCGCGGGCGGCGCGACGACGGCTTCCTGCGTCTCGCGGTCGAAGCCGACGCGCCGCTGCGGAACCGCGTCCCAGCCGACCGGCGCCGCGCCCGGGATCCTCCCCGGGGGCTCGGCATTGAAGAGGCGCGGGACCTCGGGAGCGGGTCCACCCGCACTCCGGCGGACGCGGCGGGCCGACTTCGCCGTCAGGGCGACCTTGAGCGCCTTGACGCGCGGCCGACCTGCCGCGTCCGAGAGCTCGCCCACGAGCGGCGCGGCCGACCCCGGGGCATCGCCACGCCATACGGGAGCCCCCGCGGCGTCGGGAAAGCCCCACGCGACCTGGAAATCCTCGACGTCCTCTCCGGCCCGGCGCACCTCCCACCGCCCGCCTCCGACTCCCGTCGCCGAGGCGAGGTACGGGTGCGGAAACGCGAGGGACTCGGGGTCGTTCGTCATGACGAAATCCGGGGGCTTGCCCTCCGCGCCCTGCGCGACGAACCACACGATGTCGTCGAAGACGCCGCCCGCCGAGACGTCGCCCAGGCGCTCGGCGGCGGCGGGATCGCCCCCGTGGTTCAGGGCGCGCGCGTCGGGATCCGTGAAGTCGAGGACGAGGTCGAGCGCGGATTCCGGTGGCCCCTCGGCCGCGGACGCGACCCGCGCGACCGCCCAGCGGCCCGCGGCGTCGCGGAGCAGGAAGAACGCCGCGCGGGGAGGCGCCGCCTCGCGCAGGCGCGCCCGGACCGCCCCGACGGCCTTTCCGGCCGGAATGCGCAGGACCGCGGCGCCGGGCTGCGCGCGCACACGGTCCGAGAGGAGCGATCCCGTGGTCTCGTCGCGTGCCGGGAGCGCGACGAGCGGCGAGCGGATCACACCGCGCAGCCCGAGCTGGTCCGTTCCGTTCCGCACCACGACGGTGCCGCCGATTGCCGTCCGATAGAGATACCGGCCGGCGGACGTCGTGTTGTCCTCGACGGGCCGGAACGCGTCGTCGGCCGAGAGGCCGCCTGTGCCGGCCGCGCGCACGTCGTTCACGATCGCCCGCAGCGACGACGCGAGGACTGCTGCGGGTCCGGAGGCCGGCACCAGCGGCGTGGCGACGCGCGTGCGGCGGTCCACGAGGCGCAGGACGAGCCAGACCGCCAGCCCGAGCACGGCGAGCGTGACGAGCAGCTCTGCGAGAGAAAAGCCGGAGCGAATGCCGGCGGCACGCCGGCGGGCCGGGCCCGCGTCCATGCGCGGGATCTTAGCGGGACCGGCCCCCGAACCCTGCGCCGTCCCTACTTCACGTCCCTCCACCACACCGGGAAGAAGGCGGGCGCGCCGGAGGTGACGTCCGGGGTGATCTCCGTCTTGAAGAGCCCGGCGCTCGCCCCGGAACCGACGCCGCTCTGTCCGGCGTAACCGCCCGAGGACGTGATCGCGATCCCGCTCGACGCTCCGGGCCCTGCGCCGTAGGTCTGGACCTGGACGACGTTGGGCGGCTTGCAGTTTCCCGGGATCTTGAACGTGAGCACGACGACGTACGACCGGCCATAGCAGCCGTTGTCCGGGTCGTAGAGGAGGAAGAGAGCCTGCTCCTCCCCCTTGCCCGACTGATCGACCGCCATGAACGGCGACGACGTGACCTGGGTCCGCGGCCCGAGCTTCGTTCGCGTCGGCGACAGAGCCGGATCGCCGATCGGCAGGTTGAGCGCCTCGGGCACCTCGCCGCCCACGAGCTGCTTGATCATGTAGACGTCGCGGGGCGCCTTCCCGAGGGGCGTCGACGCGAACGTGGCGTCGGTGATCTTGTCGGGGTTCACGCCCACGTACAGATAGGGGGTGAACGGGGGCAGCGTGACCGGGAACGGAGGCTGCACCGCGCCGGCCCGATTCACGTTCCAGCCGGAGACGGCGGGGCTGGTTTCGTAGAGGCTGCCGCTCGCGAGCGCGAAGATCTGGCAGCCCGTACGCCCCTGACCCGTGGCCGCAGGTGAGTAGTAGATCGGCTGCGGGATGTCGCCCGCATTCGCGTTGAGGTCGATGCCGATTTTCGTCGTCGTCCCTCCCGCGGTCAGGAAGTCGCCCCACGTGAACCAGCCCCGGCCGTTGGTATCGACCTGCACGGCCAGGTTCGCGACGTTGTCCGGCTGGTAGGCGGGCACGTTCGTCTGGAAGAAGAGGCCGTCCGCGAACGTCTGCTCGCCTACGAGCTGCGTCGGCGCGGCCGCCTGGACGATCGTCTTCTTCAGGTTCAGCGTGCCGTCGAGCGGGTCGGCGATGAACTGGCTCGCATCGCGTTGCGCGTTGTAAAGGCTCGCCGGATTGATGCCGGCGCCGAAGAACAGGCGGCTCGTCGTGAAACCGTCGGCCGCGAGAGCCGGAACGCTCCAGCTTCCGAAGAGGCCGGCGTAGTCGGCGGAGCTCTTCGTCCAGAGCACCTTCACCGGGTCCGTAGCGCTGTAGCCCGGGTCGGGGGCCACCACCGGTGACGCGTAGCCGGGGAACGGATGCGTGATGTCGATCGCCGCGACCATGTCGCCGGCGGGACCCTCGGTGATGATGCCGACGGTCTTGTACCCGGTCGCGAAGTAGACGTCCGCGTAGCGGAAGGAGTTCGACACCCCCCAGATGTGCTGGTCGAGGTCGATCTTCTGCCCCGTCTCGGTCTCTTTCGCGAGGTAGTTCTTGTAAAGAAGGATCTGGTTCCTCAGGAGGTTCGGCGGAATCAGCGCGAGGATTTCCGTGCCGTCCTGGAAGTCGAACGCGTGAACGAACCCGTCGTCCGACCCCACCCAGGCGAGAGGACGGCGCGACGCGTAGGTGGTTTCGAACGGCTTGTGGTCGGCGACGGTCGCGACCTGTTTGTACGGCAGCGGGGTCCCGACCACGGCGGGCGTCGAGTTGATCGCGGGGCCGAGGATCCACTTCCGCTTCTTGTTCATGAGCGAGCCGTCGTTGCCGCGCATGAAGTCCACGACGTTACCGTTGAAGGCCGGATCCCCCGCGAGGGCCGTCATCGCCGCGACGTGAGCCGGGTCGGTGTCGACCGGGATGAGCGCCCCCGTGGCAGGATCCCACGTGTAGATCGCGCGTGTTGCCGGCGTCGGCTGCCAGGGCTGACTCGGACTGTTGAGGACGAGCGCCGCGTCCCATTGCTCGTACCCGACGTCCGACGGGAGCTTCGTCGTGTCGAGCGCGCGCAGGTGCCCGAACCAAGACGGGTATTCCGTCGAGGGAAGGAGCACGATGTCTCCCGCGGCGACCCCGGCCCCGGAGACGGGCGCGCTCGTCGAGTAGTCCCCCGTCGCCGTCGAGGCGACGATCCGGTCGAACGCCTGGACGATGGACGCGCTGTCGAGAGCGAAGAACGCGTAGTCGCCGGAGACCGCCGGCGTCTGGTCGGTCCGGAAGTGGTTCGGGTCGGGCGGCGGTCCGCCTCCGCTCTGGTCGTTCGAGAGCGCATCGATATGGGGGAGGTCGGCGTCGCCCTTCGGCGGCCCCGGGACTTCGGCCGGGTCGTAGAGCAGGAAGCCCGCGTCCTTTCGGAATGCGCTGGCGTCCGTGCGGCCGCGGTACGCGATGCGGTTGAGCTCGCAACGGCCCACCTCGGGCGCGATTCCGATCGCGTACGTGCGGGGCTTGATGATCGCCGCACCGCCTCCGGCCGTGAGGGCTGCGTTGTATACGGCTTCCGCCGCCCCGGGCGGGTAATTCGTGAAGTCGGCACCGTTCACGTCGTTCTCGCACGGCGTGTTGGGTGCGACCCATTCGGAATCGGCCGCCGCCGAGCCCGTGTTGCACGTGTTCGAAAGCCCGTCCGTGCAGAGGATGACGCCCCAGGGCCGCGCGCAGCGCTGCTTCGGGTCCAGGTTCCACGAGTCCGCCAGCGAGGTGCCGGCTCTCTCGATCGCGTGCTTCGTCGGCGTGCCGCCGGAGGCCGACAGGCCGGGGTGAGAGCCGCTCGAGAAGTACTTGAGGCGCAGGTACTCCTCGATCGCCGCGACGTCACCCGAGTCGTTCGAGACGATCGGGACTTTCACGTCGTAGTTGGCCGCTTCCTTGCACCAGTTCGACGAGATCGGATCCACCGACACGTCGGAGAACGTCATGAGGCCCCAGTTGACCTGCTTTGCGGTCTTGCCGACCACGTCGGACGGCAAGAGCGTCTCCCACGTCGGCTGGTAGAGACCGCCGACTCCGGGGGACGGCTGGACGCCGATGGCGAACCCGCCGCGGGTCGACCATGTGTCCGGGAACGGGAGCGGCGTGCCCGTGATTCCGGGAATCGAGTAGCCGCCGGCCAGCGGGTTCCCGACTATGGGCGATCCCACCGCCGCGGTCATGTCGTAGACCGGCAGCGGCGGGCCCGGGTCGAGCCCGTAGATGATGTCGTTGCCGGGCGCCTTGCCGTAGCCGTAGTTGAGCGTCCAGGACCAGTCGACGACTTCGCCGTTCGGATCCGTGGGCGCCACGATCAGCCCGAGCTGCGGCGTGGCGTAACGCACGAATTCTCCAGTGACGGGATCGACGAGTCTCTTTCCGGTGAAGGGATCCGTCGGATAGAACCAGTTGTCGCTCGGGTCGTCCCATCCCGCCTCGTACCAGATGCCGGCGTGTTCGCCGTTCACGGCGCAGGCGGGCCCGCCCTTCACGATGTCGTCGCAGTCGTGGTCGTACGCAAAGGTCGTCGCGGCAGAGGCCGGCGGGCTCGTCCAGTTCCAGGCGCCGGCGTTCGGCACCCCTCCGGGATTCGCCGCGGTGGACGTCCACGAAACGCTGGAGACGAGCGGATCCGGCCAGTCGTCCTGCCCGCCCAGACCGGGCGCCTTGAACGACTTCCGGAGCGTCACGGAATTGCCGAGCGCGTTCTTCAGCGTCGCGAGGCGCGACGGGCGGTCCCAGTGCAGCGTGTAGCGCCAGGCGTGGCATCCCGCGACCCCGGTCGGATTCGGAGTCGGCGTCGGCGTCGCCACCGCGAGGAGAGCCGCGACGCCGAATTGCGCGGCTCCCCCGCCGGCCATCGCGACGACGGCGACGGGCTGCGGCAGGCCCCACTTCGAGACCGGGGTCGACGCGGGCCGTGCGGAGGCGATGCGCTCTTCCGTTCCCTCGCCCGGCCGGACGAGCGGGTCGCGCGGGAAGTCCAGGAACGCCTTGGTCTTCGTGAACGTCGGCGTGATCGTCGGCGTCGGCGTGACCGTCGGCGTGCCCGTCAACGTCGGGGTCACCGTGGGCGTGAACGTGTACGTGTTCGTCGCCGTCGGCGTGTTCGAAGGCGTCCACGTGGGCGTCGAGGTCGGCGTGTTCGTGGACGTCGGCGTATTCGAGGGCGTCGTCGTGGGCGTCGACGTGGGCGTCGGCGTCTTCGTGAACGTCGGCGTCGACGTCGGTGTCGTCGTCGGCGTGTAGGTGAACGTCGGCGACGTCGTCGCCGTGAACGTGATCGTGTACGTGTTCGTGACCGTGTACGTGGGTGTGGGCGTCTTCGTCGGCGTCTGGGTGAACGTCGACGTGTAGGTCAGCGTGTTCGTCGCCGTCGGCGTGATCGTCGACGTGGGCGTGTTCGTCGACGTGGGCGTCTTCGTCGGCGTGTCCGTGGGCGTCCCCGTCGGGGTCGACGTGGGCGTGTTCGTCCTCGTGGGCGACGTCGTCGGCGTCGGCGTGATCGACGGCGTATACGTGAACGTCGGCGTGTTGGTGCTCGTGGGCGTGATCGAAGGCGTCGGCGTGTATGTGAACGTCAGCGTGTACGTCGTCGTGTAGGTAAACGTGTACGTCGGCGTGGGGGTGGGCGTCGGCGTCTTGGTGGGCGTCGGCGTCTTCGTGGCGGTGTACGTGCGCGTCGGCGACTTCGTGCGCGTCGGCGTGACCGACGGCGTCGGCGTCGCCGTCGGCGTGTTCGAGGGCGTCCACGTCCTCGTGTAGGTCGGCGTCGGAGTCGGCGTCTTCGTGGCCGTAAACGTCGGCGTGACCGTCGGCGTCGGCGTCGTCGTCGGGGTATTCGACGGCGTCATCGTTCCGGTCCACGTCGGGGTGACGGTGGACGTCGGAGTGTTCGTCGGGGTGATGGACGGCGTGCTCGTGGGGGTCTGGGTGGACGTCGAGGTCCACGTGGGCGTCTGCGTGGACGTCGGCGTGGACGTGGACGTCGGCGTCGACGTCGCGGTCGGCGTCGGGGTCGGCGTCGACGTCGCGGTGGGCGTCGAGGTGGGCGTCGGCGTCGACGTGGACGTGGACGTCGCCGTCGGCGTGGACGTCGCCGTCGGCGTCGACGTGTCCGTCGGCGTGTAGGTGTACGTCGCGGTCGGAGTCGACGTGGATGTGAACGTGGCGGTGGACGTGGGCGTGTTCGTGGCCGTCGG
This sequence comes from Thermoanaerobaculia bacterium, assembly GCA_038319835.1. Lineage (GTDB taxonomy): Bacteria > Acidobacteriota > Thermoanaerobaculia > UBA5066 > UBA5066 > Fen-183. Next base: position 20,126 of record JBBQDQ010000022.1, read on the forward strand.
GGTCGCCGTGGGCGTTGGCGTCGCGGCCTGGGCCGCGCCGACGCATGCGACGTTCCAGACGAGGCGGCCGACGGAGTCTTCTCTTTCCGCGAGGTCGTTTCCGTAGACGTCGAGCCTCATCGAGCCGCTGAGGTCCTGGAGGATCAGGAGGTTCGCGCGCAGGAGCTGGGCCGTGATCTGACGGAGCGGGTCGTAGCCCTCGGTCGCCGCGGGCGCCGAACCCGCCCCGCCCAGGGCCATCATGGCGAGCAGCAGGAACGCGCAGGTGCGCCGGAGGCGCTCGGGAATGCGGAATGGCGGAGCCTGCCTCACGTCGACCTCACTTCTTTCCGACCGCGTTCGTCCCGCCGCCCTCGAGGCCGCGCTGCGGGCCGGAGGAGCTGCCTCCGGTCCTCAGGACGAGTTGCTCTTCGAGGATTCGCGTGACGACCGCGCCGGCGACCAGCTGAACGGTTCCGATCGAAACGACGTTGACCACGCCGTCGTTGTCGACCGTCGGCGACCCGGACGCGTCGTCCACGTTGTTTCGCACGTAAAGGGAGTAGGTGACGCGGTCCACGACCGGCGTGCCGGCGACGACCGGGACGGGAATGTTCAGATAGTTGATCTGGTCCGAGAGAGGCACGCACCCGGCCTGGTTGAACGTCGTCAGGTCGAGCGGAATCGCCGGATACCCGCCGCCGGGAACGGGGATCGCCGCTCCACCGGTGCTCAGGACATTCGTCAACGTCACGGGCGTGCAGGAGGCGGCGAGCCGGGCCGTGATGCCCAGCGCGTCCTCGGCGCGGCGCAGTCCCGCATCCGCCGCGTAGAAGCCCGCCTTCGAGATCCGAGTATTGCCGGAGAGCCGGTCCTCCATCGACGTGAAGTAGGCGATGCCGACGCCCACGATCGTCAGGACGAGGAGGACCAGGATCACCGAGACGAGGGCGCTGCCACGTTGCTTCATCGTCAGCTCCCGAGAACCCGGTTCCGGAGGAGCAGGGTCGTCGTCGCGCGGTAGTGGTCGAAGACGTCGTACAGGGGCCGCAGGGGGTTCAGGGGGTCCATCGTGACGGGATGGTTCTCGGAGGCCGGACGGAAATGGAGGCTCGTCGTGGTCGTCAGGTTCTCGACGACGTTCACGTTCGTCAGCTGACGGGCCCCGATCGAGAGGCGCGGCGACCGCGCCGTGACCGAGAACCGGATCCCGATCACGTTCTGCGCGTCGCGCACCTCCGCCGTCACCGCACCCGGACCACCCTGGGTGGGAACGTGGTTGTCGCAGGCGGGGTCCGTGGCACAGCCCGTGACCCCGAGCGCGATCGTCTGCCCGGACGTGTTCCAGATCGACGTGTCGGGGTAGACGTAGGCGACCTGCAGGTCCTCGATGTTCTCCATGACGTTCACGAAGGCGGTCCCCGGGTTGTCCGTGTTCGGGTCGAAGAGGCCGAGCTTCTGCTGGAGCTTGGGGAGGTTGTCCGCGGGATCCGTGAGGATCCGGAATGAAATCGCCTGGATTCCGGTCGCGAGATAGACGGGGTTCGTGAACGCCACGCCTCCGTTCGGAGGCGCCGGCAGTGAGCCCGGCGCGCGCGTGTCGGCCCGGACGTGGATGTTCTTGTAGGTCGTGACGTCCGTGCAGTCGCCGTCGTTCAGGTAGCCCCCGGAGGGGATCTGGAAGTACGACCACTCCCCGTCCTTGTCCTCGAACATCAGGAGGGCGCTCGCCGTCGCGTCGAAGCCCGTCGCGGCCTTGAACGCGAGGACGTTGGCGGCATCAGAGGTCCCGCAGCCCACACGGAAGTTGAGCCAGATGTCGCGATTCGCGCCGAAGCCCGGGAACGGCGGGAACACCCGGTACCGGGCGGGGCTGACGGGCGCGATCAGCGTGACGATGTCCGTTCCGATGTCTCCGAAGCTCGTCGACACGTCCGGCGTCGTGATCGCGTTGAGGGGCTCGGTTCCCGTGAGGTTGTCGTACGAGGCCTGCAGGATCCTGCCGCCGAGGTTGTAGTACACGACGAGGGCGTTCGGGTTCGGCGGGGTCGCCGCCTCGTTGAGGTCCGACGCGCTCGCGACGTAGTACGAGAGGTAGTCCGCGGCCCGGCGTGCGGCTTGCCGCGGAAGCATGAAGAACTGCTGGCGCTCCGCGAAGGCGCGCATCTGAAAGAGCATCGTCATCGCGACGGTCAGGACGATGACGAGGAGCAGAAGCGACACCATCGCCTCGATGAGGGTGAAGCCGCGGCGGACACGCCGCGCGTCAGTGGAACTGAGCCACATAGTCCACTCTCTTGCCGCCCTTGAGGTCGATTCCGAAGTACCGGGTCGCGGTCGCCACGTCCGTCGGCGTCGCCGAGACGGTCACGATCCACATGTTCTGACAGCTCGCCAGGCACGTGCCCTTGGGGGGCGGAAAATCGCCCTGGATCGTGTACGAGATCTTGTAGGGCCCGTCGTCCTGCTCCATGACGTTTGCGCCCACGGGACCCCAGTAGTCCCAGCCCAGGGGGTTCTCGGCCCTGTTGTAGGGCAGGAAGGTCTTCGCGACGTCGCTGAGCGCATCGGGGAAGGTGCCCGGCTTGGTCATCGCCGTTCCGCTGACGTGCCCTGCGTCCGTGATGCCCGCCGGAGTCGTCCGGCCCGCCCCGGCGAGGTAGTAGAAGAGGCGGATATTCTCGACGACCTGCTGGCACTTGAAGAGCATCTGCGTGCGTGCGGCCGAGCCCTTGTTGATCAGGAGAGAGACCGAGAACATCTGGAGGATCCCGACGAGGACGAGCGCCATGATCGTCATGGCGAGGAGAACCTCGATGAAGCTCGAGCCCCGCGCGGCGCGGCGGGACCCCGGAAGGCGGCGGCTCTTCACGGTTTCACCCACCGAGCTGGTCCTCCCAGACGGCCGCCGGATCCGTGGGATTGTCCTTCGTCGTCTGCTTGAGAGTCCGGACGCTCCAGACCGGGTTCAGGCTCAGGATGAAACGCGTCGGCGGCTGATAGTCCCCGCTCACGACGTCCACGTGCGTCAGGACGACCGTCGCGGGTCCGGCGAGCTGGCGGCCCGTCGTGACGTCGACCGCGCGCCCCTGGAAGTCGCACATGAGAGCGCGGGCCTTGGTCCAGTCGGTCGAGTTGTCGGACCAGAGAGCCGACTGGATTTCCATGACGTTCGCGACGGACAGGCAGAAGTCCGGCGAGGCGCCCGTGACCCCTTTGACCCCCGTCTTGCCCAGGATGACGATGTCGTACTCGTCGATCAGGAGGTCTTTTCCGGCCGGCGCCGGGTTTGCGAACACGTCGATCGCCCCGTTCCCGTTCGCGTCGCCGATCAGGTAGATCGGAAGGTAACGGACGGCAGCGTTGTTCACGAGCGGGCCGATCTGGACGAACGTCACCATGTTGCGCCGCTGCATCTCGGGCAACGCCCGCTGCATGAGGGCCTTGATGTCCAGCGACGCGCTCTGGAGCTTCTGGCGTTTCCACGACTTGCTGATCTCGCGCCCGCCGATGAGGAAGAGAATGGCCATGATGAAGATCACGACGAGGAGCTCGACGAGCGAGAAGCCGGACGGCTGGCCGCCCCTTCCGCGGAAAGTGGAGGCGCCGGATGCGCGGCGGCGGCCGGGTTTCGGGAGGCTCGTCTTCATGGTTTCCCGCTCCCTTCTACGCGAGGTTCGTGCCGGGGAGAGACTTCGGATTGCAACTCATTGTCGCACAAAGGCCTTTCACGGATTCCGCCGGGCCCAGGGAAGCCAGCCCCAGCCAGCCAGCTGACACTTTTCGTAACACAAGAGAGCTGCAGGAGACGGAGGGCGCGGGGCGTCGGCTACGATAGCGCCACGATGGAGCCTGGGACGACGTGCTAGAAAAGCTCCGCGGGCTTCGCTCGGAGCCGGCATTCGTCGCGCATCTGCGCGAGCACAAGTGGACGAACGAGGACCAGAAGAAGGAGCTCCTCGAGAAGTTCCAGGCGCTCCCGAAGCCGGACGTCGAATGGGTCGCCTGGACGGCCGTCGATTCGGTGCCCGAGATCCGCGCGGCCGGCCTCGCGATTCTCAAGCGCCGGCACGACCGCGCGGGCCTCGAATCGCTCGTGCCGCTCCTCAAGACGCGCTCGGAGGCGGTTCGGCGGGCCGTCATGCGCTTCCTGCACGAGCTCGCGGGCCCCCAGCTCGGGCCGTTCCTCCTGGAGATCGCCTCGCGCGGCGACGACTTCGCCCGCCTCGCGGCGCTCGAGCTCGCCAGGGAGCTGCCGGCCCAGACGGCGTTCGACGTCGCGCGCCGGGTCCTCACGGCGTCGAACCCGGCCGTGCGCGCCCGCGCCCTCAAGGCCGTCAGCGAGATGAGCTTCGAGGGCAGCGCGGACGTCGCCGCGAGCCTCGCGGTGCCGCTTCTGCAGGACGAGAACGAGGAGATCCGCTACTCCGCTCTCGCCGTCCTCGAGAAGAATCCGAACGAGAGCTACTTCCCCGACGTCCTCCAGATGGCGCGCACGGGCGGCGGACGCGTCATGGAGGCGTCGTTCGCGGCGCTCAAGAAGCTTCTCGCCGGCGCCAAGCAGGACCACACGTCCGAGATCGTCCCGCTCCTCGCCGACGGGAACGCGCTGGTCCGAAGCGGCACGGTCGGCCTTCTCCTCCCCTACGCGCCGGACCTCCTCGCGCGGCGGATCCTGGAGCACTTCCGCGGCTCGTACGTCTGGGTGCGCGACCGGGCCGTCGAGACGGCGCGCGACGGGCTGCCGGGCTTCGTGAACGCGCTCCTGAAGCTCACCCGCGACCCCGACCCCGCGCTCGCGAAGGCCGCCTCGGAGATGACGCTCGCCCTCGCGGACGCCAAGGCGCTGCCGGTCTGGGTCTCGCTCGTCGACGACAAGGACCTCTGGGTCAAGACCCGCGCGCTCGAGACGCTCGGTCGCCTCGGCAAGGGCGACGACGCCGTCCTGACGCGCGTTCTTTCGGCCCTGCGCGAACCGGATCTCGCGATCCCGGCCGCGTCCGCCCTCGGTGACCTCGGCGACCCGCGCGCCGCGCAGCCGCTCCTCGACGCGTTCAAGGCCGCGGTGACGCAGCCCGACATCCAGATGGAGATCCTCGACGCGATGGCCAAGCTCGCGTCGGGAGAGAAGATGCAGACGCAGATCGCCGGGATCTGCACGCGGGTGGCCCAGATGCCTGCCCTCGACGGGAAGGTGCGCGAGAAGGCCCGCCGGCTCGTCGGCGTCCTCAAGGGCACCGAAGCGCGCGACGCGCTCCCGCAGGTCGAGGCCGAGGTCCAGACCGTGGACCTCGCCGGGAACGACCACGCGCGCCTCGTCGAATACCTCGCAGACACCGTCAAGCGCGGCGCTTCGGACCTCCACCTCGCGACCGGCTTCGTCCCCCACCGGCGTCTGCAGGGCATTCTCGAGCCCGTGGACGCGCCGGTCATGACGCGCGCCCGCGCGTCTCAGCTCATCCGCGAGGTGCTGACCGAGGAAGACTGGAAGAGGCTCGAGAAGGAGCGCCAGATCGACGTCTGCCTCAAGCTCCCGGGTCTCGGCCGCTTCCGGGCGAACTTCTTCTCGCAGCGCGGCGGATTCGACGCGTGCTTCCGCATCGTCCCGAAGACGATCCCGACGATCGAGGAGATCGGCCTTCCGGCGTCGACCGTCACGGACGTCATGAAGCTCACGCAGGGCCTCGTCCTCGTGACCGGGCCGTCGGGTTGCGGCAAGTCCACGACGCTCGCGGCGCTCCTCGACCGGATCAACGAGACGCGGCCCTGCCACATCATCACGGTCGAAGACCCCGTCGAGTTCGTGCACCTGAACAAGGAGGCACTCGTGAACCAGCGGCAGGTGCCGCACCACACGGCCTCGTTCGCGCGGGCCCTCAAGGCCGCCCTCCGCGAGGACCCGGACGTGATCCTCGTGGGCGAGATGCGCGACCTCGAGACGATCTCCCTCGCGATGACGGCGTCCGAGACGGGGCACCTCGTCCTCGGCACGCTCCACACGACGAACGCGCCCTCGACGGTGGACCGCGTCATCAGCTCGTTCCCGCCCGGCCAGCAGGGACAGATCCGCGTCATGCTCGCGGACTCGCTCAAGGCCGTCTTCTCGCAGGCCCTCCTCCCGCGGCGCGGCTTCGCGGGCCGCGTCGCCGCCTTCGAGATCCTCCGGGCGACGCCCGCCGTCGCGGCCCTCATCCGGGAAGGCAAGACGCACCAGATCCCGTCCGCCCTCCAGACCGGCCAGCTCGCCGGAATGTGCACGATGGACCAGTCCCTCATGAGGCTCTGCGAGGAGGGCAAGGTGGATCCGGAGCTCGCCCTCGAGAAGGCCGTCAAGAAAGAGCCGTTCGAGAAGCTCCTCGCCGAGGAGAGGCAGGCCCTCGAATGAACTCCTCGATCATCGCGGGCGTCAACCGCATCGACAGGCTCCTTCGGATCATGGTCGACAAGAAGGCGTCGGACCTCCACCTCGCCGTCGGCTCGCCCCCGATGGTCCGGGTGGACGGCGACCTCGAACGGCTCAAGTGGCGGACCCTCACGGAGGAGGAGTACGAGAGCCTCCTCGTCCCGATCGCGCCCGAGAAGCCGCTCCGCGAGTGGCGTGCGACGGGCGACACCGACTTCGCCTACGCGATGGGCGACATCGCCCGCTTCCGCGTGAACATGTTCCGGCAGGAGCACGGCTCGGGCGCCGTCCTTCGCATGATCCCGCCCCGGGTGCTCGCGATCGAGGAGCTCGGGCTCCCGCCGCTCGTCGCGAACGTCGCGCGCATCACGCGCGGCCTCGTCCTCGTGACGGGCCCGACGGGCTCGGGCAAGTCGACGACGCTCGCGGCGCTCCTCGACTGGATCAACCGGACCCGCGCCTCGCACATCGTCACGATCGAGGATCCCGTCGAGTTCATCCACAGGCCGTCGAAGTCCCTGATCTCCCACCGCGAGCTGGGCTTCGACACGCCGACCTTCGCGGGCGCCCTCAAGGCGGCGCTCCGCGAGGATCCCGACGTCGTCCTCGTCGGCGAGCTGCGCGACCTCGAGACGATGTCGATGGCCCTCGAGGCCGCCGAGACGGGCCTGCTCGTCTTCGGGACGCTCCACACGAACTCGGCGGCCAAGGCGGTGGACCGCCTCATCGACAGCTTCCCCGCCGAGGAGCAGGAGCAGGTCCGCACGGTCCTCGCCGAGGTCCTCAAGGGCGTCGTCGCGCAGGTGCTCCTCAAGAAGAAGGGCGGCGGCCGCGTCGCGGCGTTCGAGGTGCTCCGGGGCTCGTCCGCGCTCTCGAACAACATCCGCGAGGGCAAGACGGCGATGATCAACACTCTGATCCAGACGGGCCGCAACGCCGGGATGGTCGCGATGGACCAGTACCTCGCGGACCTCGTCGTCGCCGGGATCGTCGAAGCGGACGAGGCCTCCGAGAAGGCGCTCGACAAGGACCAGTTCAAGGGGCTCCTCGAGAAGCGCCGGAGGGCCGCCGAGAAGCCGCCTTCCCCCGCGGCTCCCCCTTCCTGACGGCTCAGAGCGCGGCGGGAAGCGAGAGGACGAACCGCGCGCCGCCGAGCACGCCCGACCGCTCGACCGAGACGCTTCCGCGGTGGAGCGCCGCGATTTTCGCGACGAGTGCGAGCCCGAGGCCGGTGCCCGCTTCCTTCGTCGAGTAGAACGGGACGAAGAGCTTTCCGGCGGCCTCGTCCGCCACGCCGGGCCCGTCGTCCTCGACGGAGACCCGAACCGTTCCCGCCGCCCCGCCTTCTCCGGACAGGACGACGCGGCCGCCGCCGGGCCGGTCGCAGGCAGCCTCGCACGCGTTCTTGACGAGGTTCACGAGGGCGCGCTTGACGAGCGCAGCGTCGGCCTGCGCCGTGGGGAAGGAGCCGGCGACCGAGACGTCCACCGCCGGCGTGAGCGCCTTCTGCTCGGCGGCGATCTCGCGCGCGAGCGCGCCGAGGTCGCAGGGCGCCGTCTCGAGCCGCTCCGGCCTCGCGAAGAAGAGGAAGTCGCCCGTCACGCGCGCGACGTGCCCGGCTTCGGCCTGGATCGCCTCGAGGTGCCGCGCCCGCTGCCGGGGGTCGTCCGTGCGCGCCGCGAGACGGGCCCACCCGAGGATCGTTCCCGTCGCGTTGCGGAATTCGTGCGCGATGCCCGCGGACATCTCGCCGAGCGCCGCAAGCTCGCGCCGCGACGACACCTCGCGCTCCAGCTTCCGCGTCTCGGTCCTGTCCTCGACGAAGAGGAGCGCGCCGAGGACGTTCTGGGCGGTGTCGAGGATCGGGACCGCGATGACCTCGAGGAACCGCGCTGCGCCGCCCTCTCCGAGTGCGAACGCGGTCGAGAGCGTCGGCTCGCCCGTCCGCGCCCGCCCGGCGGCCGACGCGAGCGCCGGGACGTGCGCGAGCGCCTCGGCGGCCGGGCGGCCCACGTCCTCCGGCCCCAGCTCGAGCACCGCACGCGCGGGGCCGTTGGCCTCGGCCAGGCGGCCCGCCGCGTCGATCACGAGAAGGCCGCCCGGGTGCGAACGCACGAGCGTCTCGGCCGTCACGGCGAGCGCGTCGGCCCGGCGCTGCTCGGAGCGCCGGAGCTCCTCGAGCTCGACCGTGCGGTTTCGCAGGGCCTCGAGCGTCCGGGCGAACGTCTGCGCCGCGCCTTCGGCTTCGTCGCGAGCGGCGCGCGGAGACGCCTCCGGGACGAGGTCTCCGGCGCCGCGCGCCGTCTCCGCGATCGCGTCGATGGGCGCCATGAGACGCCTCAGGAACGGGACGACGAGGACGACGAGGACGGCGGCCGCCGCGGGAACCGCGACGAGGACGATCCGGGCGTTGCGCCGCACGGCCGCGACGTCCGGGTCGTTCCACGCGACCCGGAGGATGCGCCCGTCTCCCGGGAGCGGCGCGAGGACGGCGGGGCCCGGCGCCCCGTCGCGCACGAGCGGCTCGGTCGACGCGAGGTCCTCGGCGGCGAGGCGCGCGGGCGCCTCGCCCGCGCCGGGAAGGTACGGGGCGTCGACGCGCCGCGCGCCGCGCGCGTCGTAGAGCGCCGCGCTGCGCGCGCCGCCCTCGCGGAGCGCGCGCCCCGTCCCC
>JBBQDQ010000023.1:0-28695 GCA_038319835.1 Thermoanaerobaculia bacterium
CGGCGACCGCCTGTCCGGCCCGAGTCGCGGGCAGTCTACCCCGTCCGCCCGGTCAGTTCACGACCACCATCGGGACGTAGGACCCGTCCGACGTGCGCGAGCCCGCCGTCGGGCCGTCGTTCACGACGCCGTAGACGACGAAGTCGGACGTTCCCGCGGACGGCTTCACCCGGGCGAAGCCGTGCGCGATGCCGGCGTCGACGAGGATCGTGTTGAACTGCGTCCACTGTCCGCCGGTCAGCGTGACCTTTTTCGTGAGGGCGGGAGCCGTCGAGCCCGTGTCCGCGTCGAAGACGTCGACCGTGTATTCAACCCCGGCCGCGTTGCCCGCCCGCGCGTCCGCGATCGCGAGGTTCGTGCGCGCGTCGGCATCCTGACGCAGCCCGTAGACCCACGCTTCGCCCTTCGCACGGGCGGACGACCCGACCGCCGGATAAGCAAGGCCGAACGTCCCGCCCACGCCCGGATCGGGGTTCGGGTTCGACGTGCGGGTGAGCGCGGGAGCGCCGGTGACGAGGAGCGTCCCGCCCTGGCTCCCGGTCGCCGGGATCGGCAGGCCGAGGGACCGCAGGTAGTCGAGCGCGCTCGGGACGACGAGCTGCTGGCGCGCCGATAGCGTGGCCGTCTTCGTCCCGGAACCGGCGCCGGAGAAGACCGGGGAGGCCGTGTAGGTGAGCGTGACCGTGACCGGCGACGACGCCGGGTTCGTGAGCGTCAGGTCGCTCGTGTAGTGCGTCGCGCCCGGCAGGTCGAGGACGATCGGGACGAGCCCCTCCGTCGCGTTCGCGGGGAGGAAGCTCCCGTCCGACGTCCCGCCGCCCGCGCTGGAGCCGTCGTTCACGACGCCGTAAGCGATGAAGCGATCCGTCCCCGACGTCGGCCGGACGCGCGCGTATCCGTTCGTGACGCCGGTGGGCGTGAGCCTGAGGACGCTGCTGTCCTGACTGAACTGACCCGGCTGAAGGGTGCGGACGAGGGGCGCGCCGGCGGGCGCTCCGCTGTCGCCGTCGTAGATTTGGACTTCGAGCGTGACGGGCCCCGACGATGTGCCCGTGGCCGTTCCCGGCGCGTGCACGAGCGCGAGGTTCGAGCGGTACTGCGCGTTCTCCCTCAGGCCGTATATCCAGGCGTCACCCGACGACCCGCTTCCCGTGGCGCCGGCCGCCGAGAACGTGCCGAACGCGCCGCCGACCGTCCTGTTCGGATTCGGAGTGGACGTGCGCGAGCCGACGAAGACGGACAGGGGGTCCGTCGCGCCCACGAACGTCGCGAACAGCGTCCCGATCTTCGCGGACCCGTCGGACGGGAGAACGTAGCCGTTGGCCGCAAGGAACGCGACGACGTCCGGGACGTAGAGCTGGCGCCCCGCGCCGAGAGAGCGCGCGAGGACGGGACCCGGCGAGGAGGGCGCCGGCGTCTGCGCGAAGCGCAGGAGGAGCGTGACGTCGGTGGCGCCGCGGTTCACCGCGACGAGGTCCGACGTGTAGTGCGAACCGCCCACCCCGAAGACATCGAGGACGACCGGCGCCTGGACGCCGGGCCCCTGAGGCGGAACCGCCGCCTGGGGTCCGACCGTCACGTAGAGCGAAAGGCGCCGCACGACGGTTCCCGCAGTGGCCGCGAGCGTCAGGGTGTACGTGCCGGCCGTCGCCGTCGACGCCGCGGCGAGCGTCAGGACGGACGCCTGGCCGCGCGACACGATGCCCGTCGACGGGGAATCGAGGCTGGACGGGCTGAAGGAACCTGTGACCCCGGCCGGGAGGCCCGTGAGCGTGAGCGTCGCGACCGCATCTGCGGCCACCGCCGGCTGGTCGAGGGAGACTCTGAGCGCGCCTGACGACCCCGCGAGGACCGAGACGACCGCAGGCGATGCGAAGAGCGAGAGGTCCGCTCCCGCGACCGAGGGTGAGGCGATCGCAGCGGCGAGCGCCGCGACGTCGGGCGAACCGAGGCCCGTGGCCGCGTCGAATCCCGGCCCCGCGTCGTAGCCCGTGACGCCAGGGACGGAGTTCGAGCCCGTCGTGACGTCGTGGAACGGGCCCGGCCCGGAGATCGGGGCGCCCGGCATGCCGTACTGCGTCTGGCCCAGGGCGTAGAGGAGAGGGTTGAGGTTGCCGAGGCGGGTCCCGGCCCGCTGCCCGAGGAGTGCGGCGATGCCGGCGAAGGCCGGGGCCGACGCGGACGTCCCGAATACGCGCGTGAGACCCGAGGCCGCCCCTGAGCCTCCCATCACGATGAAGAAGGGAGTGTGGCCCGCGCCGGCAACCGAGATGTCCGGAACCGCACGTGCGGTTCCGGGCGGGATCCCGGCGACGGACTGCCACGGCGGACGCGCGAACAGGACGCTCAGGCCGCCGCCGGTCGCCGCGAGCGTGCTTCCTATGCTGCTTTCGTTCCAGGTCGTCTCCGGAATCGGGCCCTTCGCGGACTTTTTCGTGAAGGGGTCGTTCACGGAATTCCAGTAAGCGGACGGAGTCGCCGTGTCGAGGAACTGCGTCCCGCCGACGCAGGTCGCGTATGGCGACGACCCGAGGCCGTTCACGGAACGGATCGTCCCGCTCGTCGCACTCAGGTCCTCGCAGCCGGCGGCGCCGGTGTCCCCGGAGGACACGAAGCAGGTGATGCCCTGCGCGGCGGCTTGCGCCCAGACATTCGTGTAGAACGTCGTGTCGACATCTCCGAAGTCGCTCTCGCAGGCGCCGTAGGACAGGGTCACGACGTCCGCGAGGTCGTGGCTCACGGTGTAGAGCAGGGACATGTCCACGCCGTAGGCCGGGAGAACCGTCTTCGAGACGACGAGGAGCACCTGTGCGGCCGGCGCGACGCCGCCCGACCACTGGATGTCGAGATCGGCCTCGATCTCGTCTCCAACGATGCCCGGGTCCTCGCCGTTCACGATCACCTGCGGGTCGTTCGCGGGAAGGCCGAAGTACTGCCGGAAGAATCGCGTGTCGGCGAGGCTCACGTTCGTCTGCGCGATCACGGCGATCTTCCGGCCCGCGCCGTTGATTCCGGCCGCGGCGAGGGCGTCGATTCCATAGATCGTCGCGAAGTCTGCCGGCGCCAGCGCGTGGCGGCCCGAGCTATCCGTATTCGCGGGCGTCCGCCGCGCCAGCGGCTGACGACGGGGGAAGTTGTTCAGCGACAGAAGGCCCGCCGTGCGACGGGCGAGATCGAGAGGAAGCCTCGCCGGGCGGACGTTCGCGACGCGGACCGCGCCGTCCACGAGCACCTCGCGGAGCTCCGTCGCAAACGCGCGCTCGACGTCGGCGGCCCGGCCGGAGAAGAGGAGGGCCAGCCGGCCGCCCGGGATGTCCTCCACCTCGAGGCCGAAGCTTTCCAGGTAAGCGCGCAGCACGGCGAGGTCGGCCTCGGTTGCGCCGAACCGCGTCCCGAACTCTTTGGGCGACAGCCAGCGCCTGAAATCGGGCGAGGCCGGATCCTGCTGCGCTTCGAGGATGTGCGTGAGCGCCGCCGGCTCTCGCACGGGAAGGACGAGCATGGCGCGCGAGAGACGGACGTCCCCGTCGAGGCGTGCCACATCCACGGACCGCGAGACTTCGGCCGGGACCGGCGCGACGTCGCGGAGGAGCTCGTCCGGGCGCTCCGCGAAAGCAGGCGCAACGGCGAGCAGCATCAGGGCGGCGAAGGCGGCCATCCGGCGCGGAACGCGGAGCATCATCGAGGGTCCCTCCGACGGGTAGTGCACGGGAGATGCCAGGTCTGACGCGTCAAGGCGGCGGGGGCGCTTCGGGTCCCGGCCGGCGTCTGCCAAAAAGATCGAGAAAACGCGCCATCCGCGGGATCGTGAGAACGAAGATGAGTCCGATCGCGATCACGACGACGAGCGCGACGAGGGGCAGGAAGATCGCCACGAGGCTCTGGAGGAAGGCGACGACGTCCTCCGCGAGGGACAGCCCGGCGTTCGCGGCGCCGAAGGTGACGGCCGTGGACGTGAGACGTGTGGCGCTCTTGACGAGATGCGAGACGAGCGCGACGCCTCCCCCGGCGCCGCCCGCCACGACGTCGAGCGCCGGCGAGCCTTCGGGCTGCACGGCCGCGATCGCGACGACGGCTCCGACGATCGGGCGCACGACCGTATGCAGCAGGTGCCAGAAATGGTCGAGGCCCGGGATCTTGTCCGCGAAGAACTCGAGCAGGAAGAGCACGGCGGCGATCCCGAGAGCCGGGGTCGAGGCGAGGAGGCGCGCGATGGCGCCCGGATAGTCCTCGGGGAAGAACCGCGCGATCGCCCCGTACACGAGGAGGACGGCGTAGGAGTTGAGGCCCGCCGCCGCGGAGAGTCCGAGTCCGGTCCCGAAGAGCTGCGGCAGGGTGTTCATCTCGACTTCGCGTTGAGCTCGGCGAGCGCCTGCTGCGCCCGGCGGTTCACGGGGTCGAGCCGCATGACTTCCTTCAGGGCCTTCACGCGCTCGGGCTCGTTGCGTTCGTGGGCGCAGGCTTCGGAGAGCTCCCACCAGAGGTCGACGCTGTCCGGCATCTTCTTGACCGCGCGCCGCATCGTCTCGGTGGATTGCCGGATCCACTTCGGATTCTTGCGCTGAATGCGCGAGAGCAGCACCCAGTACTCCTTCTGGTCGGGGTCGAACTCCACGGCCTGCCGGACCATCTCGTAGGCCGGGTAATAGTCCTCCTCGTCGTAGAGGCCCTTGGCGCGGGCGTAGTTCTTCCGCGCGATCTCCTTCTGGATCTCGACGGTCGGTGCGGTCCCCGGCAACGAAACGGTGTCGCCGTGCATTTCGAGGGAGCGGTCGTACTGGGCACGGCTCTCCACCGTGCGGAAGACGCGCTCGGCCTCGCGCACGCGTGCAAAGAGCGCTTCGAGCGCGTCGCGGCCTTCGGTGAGGTGCGACTTCAGGTGGAGGTCCGGATGAAACATGCGCGCCCGCTCGTGGAGGGCCTTCAGGAGAGCCTCCGGCGTCACATCCCGCTCGACGCCGAGGACGTCGTAGAGGCTCGCCCAGTCGAGGCGGCGATACGTGTGGCGGACGAGATCGCGTTGGATGTCCAGCTGTTCGGCGACGCGGGCTGCCGGCGCGGCGCCGGCGACGTCGACGTTCAGCAGGAGAAGCCCCTCCGGGACGCCCGATTTCTCGGACGTGCGGCCCGGCGCGACGAGGTTGACGAGACCCGTCGCGGCGAGACGCGCGACGACCCTCTGGTCCGGGTGGATCTGCTCGACGGTCATCTCGCCGTCGATCCGGCCGAGAACCTCGGCCTCGACGGCGGACACCGTGAACGCCTGGTATCGCATGAGGAGGTCCGGCGCGAAGATGGGCCGGGCCGCCGGCGAAAGCGGGCTCGAGAGCTGCGCCGCGGGCGCCGGGAGCCGACGCAGCCCTTCGAGGAGGAGGCCGCCCGTGGGCCGGTCCGCGCGGACGGGCACGTCCGGCGGCATTTCGAGCGGAGTCACGGTGAAGACGCCCGTCGTCCACCGGAACGTCTCGAAGAAGAGGCGCTCCGAAAGCGCGCGCACGGCGGCGTCCGCGACGAAATCGGGGACCGCACCGGTTTCCCAGAGCGCGCGTGCAAGGCCCCGACCGGGCTCGGCCAGGGCCTTTTCGAACGCGGTCATCAGGAGGTTCTCCTCCGCGAGGCCGAACGTCCGAAGGAGGTCGCCGACGAGCTGCGCCTCGCGGTTCGAGCTGGCCGAGAGGATCTGGCCCCGGTCGAACCAGAACGTCCGCTCCTCGCCGCGGCACGACACGAGGAGCTTCGCCGTCGCGCGCTCGCGGTAGAGAGTGCGGACGACCTCGGCGAACGGCATGCGCTCGAGGGAACCCCCCGTCATCATGCGATTGCGTGTGTCCGAGCGCTCGGCGACCATCCGACGCAAAGTGTAGCAGCGGGAGAGCTTCCGAGCGTCGTATTCAGCGCGCCACGGCGCGCCAGCGCGCGATCCGGGCGGCGACGGACTTGCCAGAGACGGCCGCGATCGCCTCCTCGCTCGCGGCGAGAACCGCCTCGGCGCCGCCGAACGCCGCGAGGAGCGTTTTCACGCGAGCCGGCCCGAGGCCCGGCACGCCGAGGAGGGGGCTCTCGAGAGCGCGCTTGCCGCGCGCGCGCCTGTGGGACCGGAGCCCGAAGCGATGCGCCTCGTCCCGCGCGCGCTGGAGCAGCTTGAGGCCGGCGTTCGAGCGCGGCAGCAGGATCGGGGCCGAACGGCCCGGGACGAAGACTTCCTCCTCGCGCTTGGCGAGGCCGGCCGCGGGCATCTCGAGGCCGAGGCGGTCCAGCGCGGCGAGCGCCGCCGAAAGCTGTCCCTTCCCGCCGTCGATCAGCAGGAGGTCCGGGAGCGGCCGTTCCTCCTTCTTCGCGCGCGCGTAGCGGCGCGTCACGGCCTCGGAGATCGAGGCGAAGTCGTCGATGCCGGGGCGCTCGATCCGGAACAGGCGGTATTCGTCCTTCTTCGGCTCGCCGTCGACGAAGACGACGCAGGAGGCGTACGTCTCCGAGCCCTGCAGGTGCGAGATGTCGAAGCACTCGATCCGCGCGGGGCGCGCCGGCAGCTCGAGGGCGCGCGCCAGCGCGAGCGTGGCCTTCTCGCCCCGCTCGCGCACCCGCCGGAAGCGCCGCAGGTGATTCTGACGCGCGTTGTCCCGCGCGATCCGGACGCGGTCGAAGGCGGCCCCGCGCAGCGGCGTGCGGATCACGACGCGTGAGCCTCGCCGCTCCGAGAGCCAGGTCTCCAGCGGCTCGATCGCCTCGTCCGTGACGTCGACCGGAAGGTGGATCTCCTTCGGCAGGAAGGACGCGCCGACGGTGTCGTAGTACTGGGAAAGGAGCGCGACCCAGAATTCTTCGGCGTCCGTGTCGCCGAACCTCTCCCAGAAGTACTCGCGCGAGTCGAGGACGGTCCCGCCACGTACGAAGAGGATCGACACCGCGAGGTTGCCGTCGCCCTGGAACTCGCCGAAGACGTCGACGTCCTCGCCCGACACCGACTGGACCCTCTGCTTTTCGGCGAGCTCCTCCACCGTGCGGAGGCAGTCGCGGTAGGCGGCCGCCATCTCGAAGCTCTCGGCCTCGGCGGCGGCCTGCATCTTCTCCTCGAGGCGCGGGCGCAGCTCCTCGTTCTTTCCCGACAGGAAGAGAAGAACGTCCTCGACGGCTTCGGCGTATGCCGCCGCCGTCGTGAGACCCGAGACGCACGGGCCGAGGCACGCGTGCATGTCGTAGTAGAGGCACGGGCGCGGGAGCTTGCCGTCGATCTCGATCCGGCACGTGCGCACCTGGAACATTCGCTGGACCATCTTCATCGCGCCGCGGCAGGTGCGGGCCGGGAGGAAGGGGCCGAAGTAGCTGTGCCCGTCCTTCAGGACCTTGCGCGTCACGAACGCGCGCGGCCAGGCCTCCCCCGTCGTGACCTTGATGTACGGGTACGTCTTGTCGTCGCGGAGGAGGATGTTGTAGCGCGGCCTGTTCTTCTTGATGAAGGCGTTCTCGAGGGCGAGCGCTTCGCTCTCGGTCTTCGAGACGACCGTGTCGATCGACGCGAACTCCGCGAGGAGCGCTTCCGTCTTCGGGTGCTTCGGCCCGGCGTTGAAGTACGACGCGAGCCGCTTGCGGATGGACCGCGCCTTCCCGACGTAAAGGATCTTCCCGGCGGCGTCCTTGTAGAGGTAGATGCCGGGCTGGTCCGGGTACAGCGAGAGGTCGGGAGGGGCGCCCACGTTCCGATTCTAGGGAGCCGCGCAACCTGCCGTCAGAACACCTTGCCGAGCCGCGAGGCCAGAGTCGACACCTTGACGTAACCGAAGAATCGGCCGCTTCCGAGGAGGCCGAGGGCGTCGGGGACCTTCGTGCGCGGGTCGTTCGAGTAGAGCGTTCCGAAGGCGCGCTTCGTGAAGGCGTGGAAGGCCGCGTCGTACGGGTACCACCACGGCATCGCGGCCGCGTGGCCCATGTCGACGCTCACGTGCTTGATGTTCACGAGCTCGTGCAGGCCGAAGGCCGCGTGGCTGCGCCCGACGCCCGATTTCTTGACGCCGCCCCAGGTCGCCGTGGGCTCGCCGAAGGAGAAGAGGTGGTCGTTGATCGTGACGGTGCCCGCGTGGAGCTCCTCGGCGAGGCGCCGCGCCGTCCGGCGCGAGCGCGTCCAGCCGGACGCCGTGAGGCCGAACTCCGATTCGTTCGCGAGGCGGATCGCCTCGTCGAGCGTCTCGACGACCATCACGGGCAGGAGCGGCCCGAACGTCTCCTCGTGCATGCACCGCATCGAATGGTCGACGTTCGTGAGGACCGTCGGCGGGTACCACCAGCCCTTCGCGCGCGGCCGCTGGCCGCCTGTGAGGACTTTCGCGCCTCTCGCCTTCGCGTCCGCGACGTGCTCCTCGACGAGGGCGCGCTGCGCCTCCGTCGTGAGGGGCCCCATGTCCGTGGACGGCGAGAGCGGGTCGCCGAGACGGAGCGCCTTCGTTTTCGCGACGACTTTTCCGAGGAACTCCTCGGCGACGGACTTCACGACGTACACGCGCTCGACCGAGCCGCAGGCCTGCCCCGCGTTCACGAACGCGCCCCACACGAGGCCCGAGGAGGCGCGGTCGAGGTCCGCGTCCGCGGCGACGACGGCGGGGTCCTTGCCGCCGAGCTCGAGGACCACGCCCGTGAGGTTCTTCGCGGCGCGCTGCATGACGCCGATCCCCGTCTCCACGGCCCCGGTGAAGAGGACCTTCGAGATTCCCGTGTGCTCGACGAGGCGGTTCGTGTCGTCGCCGCCCGCGGTCACGACGTTCACGACGCCTGGTGGAATTCCGGCGCGCCGGCACAGGTCGCCGACGGCGAGGCCCGTCAACGCGGTCGCCGAAGCGGGCTTCAGGACGACGGTGTCCCCCGCCGCGAGGCACGCGGCCACCTCGACGAACGGGATCCCGAACGGGAAGGTCCACGGCGTGACGATCGCGACGACGCCGAGGGGCTCGAGCCGGACCGATCCCGACTTGTGGGAGAAGAGGATCTGCGCGTAGTCGACCGGCCGCTCGGCGAGAATCCGGCCCGCGTGGCGAGAAAGGTAGCGGAGCGTGTCGGCGGCAGGGACGATGTCCACGGCCCTCGCCTCGCCGATCGGTTTTCCCTGCTCGGTCGCGATCAGGCGTGCGATGTCCTCGTGCGACGTGCGCACTTCCTCGAGAAGGCGCGCGAGGAGGCGCTGGCGAACGGGGATGGGCGTCGTCGACCACGAGAGGAATGCCTTGCGGGCGGAGGCGACCGCGGCGTCGATCTCGGCGGGTCCGGCCCGGAAGACGTCGGCGAACGCCTCTCCCGTCGACGGGTTCACGGCCTTGAAGGTCTTCCCCGTGTCGACGTCCCGCCCGTCGATGATCGGCTTGTTCGTGAACGGGCGTGTCTTGACGGTCCTATTCTTCAAATCATCGCCCCCCGCGTGATCTCGGCGCGCTTCTTCTTCCAGAAGGCCACGAGCCGCTGCACGTAGGCCCGGAACGGAGGACACTCGAGACCGAAGCGCGCGAGGTCCTTCGCGGCGCCGGCGGAGTCGTAGTGGACCGGATGGTCGAAGTAGTCGAGCGTCTGCCCCGGCATGCCGAGCCAGCTCGAGACCTGCGGCACCACGAACGCGAGCTTCGCGAGAGGGAGCGGCACGGGGATGAAGACGAACGACTTGCCGATCGACTTCGCGAGAAGCTCGGCGATCCCGAGCGCCGTCTCCGGCGCCGGATCCGTCAGGTGGTAAGTCTTTCCGACCGCGCCGTTCCACGCGCCGAGCTGCGCGATCGCCTCGAGGACGTAGTCGATGGGTACGAGATTCACCTCGGCCATGCCGTTCCCGATGCGCAGGAACGCGCCGGGCGAGGGGAGGAGGCTCATCGCGTTCAGGGCGAAGTACGGGCCGTCGAACTTGGCCGTCTCCCCCGTCCGCGAGTCGCCGACGACGATGCCGGGACGGTAGATCGCCGCGGGGAGCCCGCTCTCCTTCACGGCCATTTCGGCGAGGAACTTCGTCTCCTCGTAGTGGTTCTTGAAGGATTGCCCGACGTCGAGGTCCGTCTCGCGGAAGGTCCCGACCGCCGTCCCGGAGACGTAGGCCGTCGACACGTAGTCGAGGCGCCGGAAGGCGGTTGCGCCGGAGAGGAACTCGAGGACGTTCTTCGTGCCCTCCACGTTGATGCGCATCCCGACGTCGCGCGCGACCGCGAGGTCGTAGACGGCAGCCAGGTGGAAGCAGCCCGTGATCTTCTTCGCGAGCGCCTTCGCGGCGGCCGCGCCGAGCCCGAGGCCCGGCGACGTGATATCGCCCGTCACGAGGCGGATGCGGCCCGTCGTGTGCGGGTGCGCGGCCGCGAGGGCCGCCACGGAGGCGTCCGCTGCGGGCAGGAACTTCTCCTGGACGAGGCACTCGAACGTGGCTCCCGGGCGGAGCTCGAGAAGGCGCGGAATGAGCCGGGCTCCGATGAAGCCCGGAAAGCCGGTGAAGAGGATTGTCCCGCCGGAGGAGCGTTCGGAGGCGGGTTTCCGGACCTTGCGCGTCGCCATTTGAGTGGAAGTCTACTGCCGCTGGGCGCTACGCCGGCGCATCGAGCACGTCGCGGACCTTCCGGCCGAGCGCGAGGGGCGAGAACGGCTTCCGGAGGAAGGCGACGCTGCTCTCGAGGACGCCGTGCCGCAGGCGCTCCGGGATGGAGTCGATGACGATCCGGAGAATCTGGCTCGGAGCCGCCGGCCCACCTCCCAGCGGCCCGTGAACAGCCTCGTCGGCCACGATGACCTCGCGATCCGGGGATGCAGGCCCCTTCGACTTCAGAAGCTTACTCCCGTGCGGGAGCTGGTTCTCAGAGCCGGCGCGAGAGCGACGGCTCCGCGAGCAGCCTCTCCCGGAACTCCGCGATCCGCGCGAGCATCTCCGGCGGCTGTGCGCAGGGCTTCCCGTCGAGCGAGAGCAGGGGCGCCGCAGTCGTAAGCGAGCCGAACAGGATCCCTCCGGCGCGCAGATGAGCCTCGGAGATTGGCGTGACGGCGGCTCTCCCGCCGAAGAACGCGGCCGCCGTGACGCTCGGGAGGACGCCCTCTGGGGCGAGAACGGGCGTGCCTCCGTTCCAGGCGGCGAGCCCGGTGGTCGTCCCCTCGAGGTAGCGCCCGTCGTGGCCGCGGAAGAAGCCCTCGTCGGCGCCCGCCTTCTTCGCGAGGCGGCCGCCCTGGATCGCCGCGAAGTAGCTCGTGGACTTGACGGCGGGCGTGTCGCGCTGGAGGTCGACCGGGAGAGACACCGCGTGCGAGCCGTTCCGCCGCGCGAGGCGGCTCTCGGGAATCGCGAGCACGTACGCGTCCAGCCTCCACGCCGCCGCGGCTTCGACGTCCTCCCCCGCGGCGAGCCAGGTCAGGCGCAGGCCGGACTGCGCGTCGCCCTTCGGCCCGAAAACGTCGACCGCGGCGCTCGCAGCCGCGTCCAGCGAGTCGCGCGACGGCGCCGGGAGCTCCAGCCGCAGGAGCCCGTTCAGAAGGCGGTCGAGGTGAGCGTCCCAGAGGACGGCGCGGCGCCCGACGACGAGAGCCGTCTCGAAAAAGCCGAAGCCGCGCTGGACGGCCGCCGAATGGTACGGGACGGGTGCGGGATCAGCCACGAGTCCGCCCGGCATGCGACCGCACGAACGCTTCGGTCTCGCGCGACTTCGTGAGCGTCTCGCTCCATTCCGCTGCGGCATCCGAATCCCACACGATTCCACCTCCGGCGTGATAGTCGACTGTATCCCGGCCGGCGACCACGGTCCGGATCGCGACGTTGAAGACGGCCCGGCCGTCGCCCCGCACGTACCCGGCGGCTCCGGTGTACGCGCCGCGTGCGACCGGCTCGAGCCGCCGGATGAAGTCGAGGGCCGCGCGCTTCGGCGCCCCCGTGATCGAGCCGCCGGGGAGCGTCGCCTTGAGGACGTCCGACAGACGCGCACCTCCAGGGAGCCGCGCCTGGACCGTCGACTCGAGGTGGTGGAGGTGCGCGAAGGTCCGCGCCTCCGCGATGGCCGTCGTCTCGACGCCTCCCGGCACCGCGACGCGGCCGAGGTCGTTCCGCAGCAGGTCCGTGATCATGACGTTCTCCGCACGGTCCTTCGCCGACGCGAGCAGTCCCGCCCGGGCGGCCGCGTCGGCATCCGGCGTCGCGCCTCGGGCCGCCGTGCCCTTGATCGGCTTCGTGACGGCGCGCCCGGCGCGAAGGTCGACGTCGAGAAAGAGCTCCGGCGAGTTCGAGATCACCGCCCAGGAGTCCGCGGCGAGCGTCACGGCGTACGGGACGGGGTTCCGGGCGAAGAGCTCGGCCGCGAGCGCGAACGGCTCGACGCGCGCCGCGAAGCGCGTGCGGTGGGAGAGGTTGACCTGGTAGACGTCGCCCCGGGCGATGCCCGCTCTGATCTCGAGGACGCGACGCGCCCACTCGTCCGAAGAGAGCGAGCGTTGCGCGCTCGCCGTTTCCTCGAACGTGAACGGAGAAAGAGCGGCGGGCGCGGCAATCGCGCTTGCGGCGGACCCGGCGCGGCGGGTGTCGAAGACGAAGAACTCCGCGAAGGGAAGAAAGTCGTGCGGCCGGACGAGAGCGGCCGACCCTTCGAGCCAGACGCCGGCCTCGTAGGAGATGAAACCCGCGGCGACGAGGTGCGGATCGCCGCTTTCGGCCACGGCGTCGAGGCCAGCGAGGACGTCGGCCAGCTGCTCCGGCGTCTCGGCGCGCAGGCTCCCCTCCTCACCTTCAAGGCAAATCTCCTCTTCGCCCCGGTCGCCCAGGCCCCACCCGCTCCCGCGAAACGCACAGCGCACCACGTCGGCTATTCTGCGGGACATGCCGGGCGAAGAGCAGGCCAAGCAGGCCGATCCGAAGGGTCCTGCCGTCTCCTGCACGCTCGCCGTGCGGTACGCCGAGACGGACGCCCAGCGCGTCGTGTACCACGGCAACTACATCGTCTGGTTCGAGGTCGGCCGGACGACGTACTGCGACCGGGTCGGCTATCCCTACGCGCGGATGGAGGCCGAGGGGATCCTGATCACGGTCGTGGACGTGAGGGCCCGGTACCGCCGGTCTGCCCGCTACGGCGACGTCGTGACCGTCGTGACGCGCTGCACCGAGATGAAATCCCGCGGCTGCGCCTTCACGTACGAGGTGCTCCTGCCCGACGGAAGCGTCGCCGCCGAGGGCGAGACCCGGCACCTCTTCCTGGACGGGAGCGGCCGGCCGCGCACGGTTCCGGCGGGCATCGCCGACGCGTTCCGCTCGTTCCGCGACCCTTCTGCGTAGGACGCCGCCGCCGGCGCGTCAGGCGCCGTTCGGCAGCTTCTTCAGGAGGGCCCGCCGGACGAGCGGCGGAACGAGGCCCGTCACGTCTCCTCCGAGCTGGTGGACCTGCTTCACGAGGCGGCTCGACGTGTAGGACAGCTCCTCTTTCGGAGTCAGGAAGAGCGTCTCGACCTCGGGCCCGAGGCGGCGGTTCATGAGCGCCATCTGGAACTCGTGCTCGAAGTCGGAGACGACGCGCAGCCCGCGCACGACGATGCGGGCCTTCTCCTTGCGCATGAAGTCCACGAGGAGGCCGCGGAAGGACTTCACGACCACCTTCGGCTCGTTCCTGAAGATCGCGCGGATCATCACGAGGCGCTCCTCGACCGTGAAGAGCGGCGACTTCTCGGTGTTGATGAGGACGGCGACGAGGACTCGGTCGAAGATGTGGCAGCCGCGCTGGATGAGATCGACGTGGCCGTTCGTCATGGGGTCGAACGTGCCCGGGTAGACGGCGGTTTGCTTCACGGGGACGGCGATTGTACGTCCCGCGCCGCGGCGGCGTCTCCGAGCCGGCGGGCCGAGAGGACGAGGAGGAACAACGCGGCGGCGGGCGGCAAGACGCACCACCACGCGCCCGGAAGGAGGTTCCGCGCCTCGGCGAGCGCGCGGCCCCACGACGCCTCGGGCGGAGGCGCGCCGAGCCCGAGGAACGACAGCGCCGCCTCCGTGAGCACGGCCGCACCCAGCGCGTACGGCAGGAGCGCGACGGCCGGCGGAAGCGCGTGCGGGAGGACGTGGACGAGGACGAGCCGCGGCCCGGAGGCTCCCGCCGCACGGGCAGCGTCCACGAACGGGGCCTCGCGGATCTTGCGGGCCTCGGCCCGGACGATGCGCGCCGTGTCGGTCCAGCCCGTGAGGGCGATCAGGAGCGCCGCGACGAGGAACGACGGCGGGAGGAAGGACGCTCCGGCCACGACGAGCACGAGCGCCGGCAGCGCCTGGACGACGTTCACGAGGAAAAGGACGCTCCGGTCGGTTGCGGCCCCGGCCCAGCCGGCCGCCGCCCCGAGCCCCGCGCCGAAAAGGAGAGCGAGACCGGAGGCGAAGAGGCCGGCCGCGACGGACACCCGGGCGCCGTGCAGCGTCCGCGCGAGCACGTCGCGGCCCAGCTCGTCCGTACCGAACAGGTGCTTTCTTCCCGGCGGCTGAAGGCGGCGGTCGAGATCGGCCGCGTCGGGATCGAACGGGACGGGGGCCGAGAGGACCGTCTCCCCTCCCCGGGACTCGATCCAGGGCTTGTCGCGCGCCAGAAGCGGGGCGAGAAGGGCGAGCGCGGGGAACAGCGCGAAAGCGGCCGCCGCCCTCCAGGTCCTCGCGCGTGCCGCGCTCATGCGGCCTCTCCTGCCGGCGCCGGGGCGACGCCGGCGTCGCGCGTGCGGGGGTCGAGGAGGGCCGAGACGATGTCCGCGAGGAACGACGCGGCGACGACGGCTCCCGCCGACAGCAGCGTGAGCGCGAGGACCGTCGGGACGTCGCGGGCGAAGACGGCGTCGGCGAGGAGCCCGCCCGCGCCGGGGAGGGAGAACACGCGCTCGACGAGGACGGAGCCCGAGACGAGCGACGGGACGAGCGCGGCGCCCATCGCGGCGAAAGGGGCCGCCGAGCGCCGGAGGGCGCGCCGGACGGCCGCGCCGGCGCCCTCTCCCCGCGCGCGCCCGGCTGCCGCGGCCGGGTCTGCGAGCGCCGAGGCGACGCACGAGCGGACGAAGCGCGCGAGAAATGCCGCGGTCGGCAGCGCGAGCGTGACGACGGGCAGGACGTAACCGCGAAAGCCCACCGCGTCCGAAAAGAGCGGAGTCCAGCGCAGCCAGCCCGAGAAGACGAGGAGGAGAACGAGGCCGAGGACGAAGGAAGGCGTCGCGTAGAGCGCGTCGCCGAGCGTCCCGGAGATCCGGTCCAGCCGCCCGCCCGGTCGCCGCGCAGCGCCGATGCCGGCCGGCACGCCGAGAGAGAGCGCGAGGGCGAGCGCCGCCAGATTGAGCGTGACGGTCGCCGGCAGGGTTCCGGCGATCCGTGCCCGGACGGGCCGTCCGTCCGAAAGGGAGAGGCCGAAGTCGAAGCGCACCGCGTGCACGATCCAGAGTCCGAAGCGCTCGAGAGCCGGACGGTCCAGCCCGTAGAGGCTCCGGAACGCGGCGAGCGCCGCGGGAGACACGGCGGCGGCGCGCGCGCCGCCCTTCGCGGCCATCGCGGCGGGATCGCCGGGCGTTGCCGCGAGGAGCCCGAAGACGAGCGCGAGGACGCCCAGCAGCGTCAGCAGGGCCGACGCCGCCCGCCGCAGGGCGAAGCGGAGCATGCGGGAATGTTACTTGGAGAGGCTCAGCGCGGCGCCCCGGGGGCGGAGGAGGGTGTGCGAGACGAGCCACTCGTTGCCGCCCCCGTACGCGAAGAGCTCCGCACAGGCCATGAAGAAGACGCGCCAGTTCTCGACGCGGCTCCGCGGATCGGGATCGCCCGCATCGGCGAAGACGCGCCGCGCCTCCCCGCGCCGGGCGTCGAGGTTCTCGAGCCAGGCCTCGGAGGTTTTCGCGTAGTGCAGCCCGTTCACGCGCCAGTGCTCCTCGACGACGAGGTCATCCCCGAACTCGTAGACGAGCCGGTCGGACGGCATGAGGCCGCCCGTAAAGAAGTTCCGGGCCATCCAGTCGCTCTGGCCGTTGGCCGCGAACGGGTACGCCACGTCGCGGTGGGAAAAGACGTGCAGGAAGAAGCGAGCGTCCCGGCGCATCCAGGAGGCGACCCGAGCGAGGAGGATCGGCCAGTTGCGCATGTGCTCGAACATCTCCACGGACACGACGCGGTCGAACGTCCGCCCCGCGTCGAAGGTGTTCATGTCTTCCGTCACGACGGCGACGTTTCCGAGGCCCCGGGCGCGGGCCTCGCCCTCGATGTGCAGCCGCTGGTCCTTCGAATTGGACACCGCGAGAATCCGGGATCCCGGAAACCGTTCGGCCATGAAGAGTGTGAGCGAGCCCCACCCGCAGCCGAGCTCGAGCACGTCCTGCCCGTCCGCGAGGCGCGCACGGCGGCACGTGAGGTCGAGCATCGCGTCTTCCGCGGCGTCGAGTGAGGTGACCCCCGGCGGGAAGATCGCGCTCGAGTACTTGAGGCGGCGGCCGAGAGCGAGCCTGAAGAACGCGGGCGGCACCTCGTAGTGCTGGTCATTCGCGTTCTCCGTCGCGAGGGCCACGGGACTCCTGCGCATCTCGGCCACGAACGCCGCGTGGCGGGCCTGCGCGGCCTCGGCGTCGGCCGCCGCCTCGTCCCGCAGGCGCCGCGAACAGAGACGGCGGATCGCAGCTCGAAGGAGGACGTCGGGAATGAGGCCGGAGGAAACGAGGCGGTCCACGTTCATCGGGCGTGACCGGGGTCTTTCTTCGGAAGCCAGGGCACGAAGGCGCTCGTCGTGCGCTGGTAACGGCGGTACTCCTCGCCCCGGGACCGGAGGGCCTGCTCCTCGGTGGCCGGAATGCCGGTCACGCGAAGGAGGAAGAAGAGCATGAGGGCGGGACAGAGAAACGACACGACGCCCCAGGGCGACCCGAGGGCGAACACGAGCCAGGCGACCCACACGAGCCATTCGAAGAAGTAATTTGGATGCCGCGAGTAGCGCCAGAGACCGATGTTGCAGGTCTTTCCGCGGTTCGCGGTGTCGGCCTTGAAGCGATCGAGCTGGGCGTCCGCGGCGCTCTCTCCCGCGACCGATACGAGCCACAGCGCGGCCCCGGCGAGCTCCCAGGGTGAGAAGCGCGGGTCGGGGTTCAGAACCGCGAGGAGCATCGGGATCGACAGCAAGACGTCGAGGATCCCCTGACCGAGGAAGAAGAGCAGAAACCGCCTCGGTACGTTCGCGCCCTTCGCCTCCCAACCGGCTCGGAGAGCCCGGTAGCGCCCCTCCTCCGGCTTGCCGCGCATGCGGCGGAGGAGGTGGAGCATGAGGCGCACGGACCAGACGAGGCCCATCGCGGCGACGGCGGCGCGCCGGGGCGCCCATCCCGGCCCGAAGGCGGCGTACACGAGCGCGACGAGACCGAAACCCGCCGCCCAGCCCGGGTCCACGAGGCCGGCGTCCCGGCGGCGCAGGTGCAGCGCCCAGAGGAGGGTCATGAGGGTCAGGGTGACGCCCGCGGCGAGCGCGAGGAGGGCGGGAGCGGTCAGGTGCGGCCTCCGTAGGCAGGTGCGGGCCCGAACGACCCGTTGCGCGATCGCGTGAGCAGTAACTGGACGTCGTTCACGTAGCGCTCGAGGAAGCCGCCCTCGCAGTAGGCGAGGTAGTACTCCCACATCCGCAGGAACCGCTCGTCGAATCCGAGGCGCGCGGCCTCGGAGCGGTTCTCGAGGAACCGCATGCGCCAGCGGCGGAGGGTCTCGGCGTAGTGCGGCCCGATCTCCTCCAGGCGGTCCACGAAGAGCGACGTCCTCCGCGCGAGCGCGGATGCGATTGCGGAAACGGACGGGACGTGGCTGCCCGGGAACACGTGTTTCTTGATGAAGTCGGGCCGGCCGAGCAGGCGGTCGTGCCGAACGTCGGGGACCGTGATGACCTGGAACGCCGCGAGGCCGTCCGGCGCGAGGAGACGGTCGCAGGCCTCGAAGAAGTCGCCGAGGTACTCGTGCCCCACGGCCTCGAGCATCTCGATCGAGACGATCCGGTCGTACACCTTTCCCTCCGCTCCTTCACGCGGCGCGTGGGCGCGCGCCCACGCCTCCTGCTCCGTCGAGAGCGTGAGGCCCGTGACGTGGCACCCGTAGGCCTTCGCGGCGAACGCCGCGAACCCGCCCCATCCACATCCGATCTCGAGGACCCTCTGGCCCGGTCCGAGGTGCGCCATTTCCGCCAGCCGGCGCCACTTGCGCTCCTGCGCCGCCTCGAGCGTGTCGCCGACGCTCTCGAAGACGGCGCAGGAGTACGTCATCGTGTCGTCGAGAAACAGGCGGTAGAAGTCGTTCCCGAGGTCGTAGTGCGCCGCGACGTTGCGGCGCGCACCCGCGAGGGTGTTTCGACGGATCGCATGCCGGGCGCGCGTCGCGAGATTCGCGAGACGCGTCGCGGGCGTGTCGCGGTCGAACGTCGCGGCGTTCGCGACGAACAGCCGCACGACGCCGACGAGGTCGTCTGCGTTCCAGTCGCCGTCCATGAAGCTTTCGGCGGCCGCGAGGTCGCCGCCCGTGAGAAGTCGCCGGAACGCACGCCACCGAACGACCTCGATCCGGACCTTGAGCGAGGCGGCGGGATCACCGAAACGGCGGACGGATCCGTCCGGGAGGGCGAGCGTCGCACAGCCCTCGCGGAGGCCTTCGAGTCCCTTCAGGACTGCGAGCGCCGCGACCCGCCCGAAGAAGCCCGGAGCGCTCTCGCTCCCGCGCGCTTCGGCTCCGGAAAATGAGGTCAGGCCGGATGAACTCACGCACTCCTCCTCGCGAACGGGGATCGGACAGGCCCGCCGGCGTAGAGCGCGCCGGGAGGCGGGTCGGGCTTCGTGAAGACCGGCACGCGCTTCCAAAGGAGCCGGAGCGCGTGCCAATGGATCCAGGCGATGACGAACACCGGCATGAGCGGGTGCCGGACCAGCGCGCGCCGCAGCGTGCGGGGATTCAGGGCTTCGCCCCTCGCGGCGAAGAACCCCTCGAAGCGCTTCTCTCCCTCGGGCGCAGGCGCGCCCCAGGCGCTCACGGAAGTCCGAACGGTCTCGCCGGGCGGCGTGACCGCGAACTCGTACGTTCCGTCCATCCCGAAGA
This sequence comes from Thermoanaerobaculia bacterium, assembly GCA_038319835.1. GTDB lineage: Bacteria > Acidobacteriota > Thermoanaerobaculia > UBA5066 > UBA5066 > Fen-183. The sequence continues at coordinate 19,040 of JBBQDQ010000023.1, forward strand.
ACGGCGACACGTGGAACTCTTTCGGAACTCGCGACGCGACGCCGGCCGACGCCGCCGCATCGGGTGCGCGCCTCAGGAGGTACGCGAAGCCCTCGCCGAACGTGTTGTTGATCTCGGCGACCGAGCAGGCAAGCCGCCCCTCGGCGTCGTAGCAGAAGTACCAGCTGACGGGATTGAACACGTAGCCGAAGACCTTGAGGTGCGTCAGGAGGAAGGCGCGCGCCGGGCGCGGCTCGCCCTTCTCCGCGAGCCAGCGACCGAGCTTCTCGCGGACGGAGCCGTCCGTCGGCCCCATGTAGTCGCGGTCCCGGAGGCTCGTCACGTTCCAGCGGTTGTGCGAGAAGAACCCGATCCGCGCCGCGAGGCCCGGAAGATCGTCGAGATCGACGAGAACCTGGTAAACGCGATACTCGAAGGCGTGCCGCCTCGGGAAGAATCGGGCGTGGCGGACGACGCCTTTGTAGAGCGTGGGAGCCGGGACGCCGCTCATGCGAAAGCCACCCCGAGCGCGTCCGCGACTGCGATTCCGGATTTCAGGCCGTCCTCGTGGAATCCGTTCCCGAAATACGCGCCGGCGAAGAACGTGCGGCGCCGCCCGTTCAGCGAAGGGAGAGCGGTCTGCGTCGCGAGGCTCGCGGTGGTGTAGACCGGGTGCGTGTAGCGCATCCGCGCGATCTCGGACCCGGCTGCGGGAGGACTCTCCGGGTTGAGCGTCACCAGATAACGCGCCTCGCGCGGGAGGCGCTCGAGGCGCTGCAGGCGGGTCACGTCGTACGTGACGGCGGCGGCGCTCGCCTTCTCTCCGCAGTCCGCGAGGCGGTAGTTCCAGGAAGCCCGCGCCGCGTGGCGCCGGGGCAGGAAGGACTCGTCCGTATGCAGGACCGTGTCGTTGACCGCGTACGTCCACGGCCCGAGGAGGGCTTTCTCGTCCTCGTCGGCGTCCTCGAGCAACGAGAACGCCTCGTCGGCGTGTGTCGCAATGACGGCGGCGTCGAAGCGCTGGGACTCCCCGCCTGCAAAACGGACCGTGACGCCGGCGCCGTCCCGGCCGACGCCCGCGACGGGCGTCTCGAGGTGGATGCGGTCGCGGAAGGACCGCGTGAGGGCGTCGACGTACGTCCGGCTACCCCCCGTGACCGTGCGCCACCGGAACTGCGTGGTCACTCCAAGGAACCCGTGGTTTCGGAAGAAGCGCACGAGGAGCCGCGCGGGGAACTCCTCGATCGCCCGCGTGCCCGACGACCAGACGGCCGCCGCCATGGGGATCAGGTAGTGGCGGCGGAACTCGTCTCCGTAGTTGCCTCGGTCGAGGAATTGCCCGAGCGTCAGCTCCTCGGACCCGGGCCGGTCGAGCAGGCGCGGCGCCTCGCGATTGAACCGTGCGATGTCGAGGAGCATCCCGAGGAAGGACGGCGCAAGCAGGTTCGCTCTCTGCGCAAAGACGCCCTTCACCCCCGTCCCGCACCACTCGAGCCGGCACCGCGCGCAGGACACGGAGAACGACATGTCGCTCGCGTGGTGCGCCACGCCGAGGACTTCGAAGAGCCGGCAGAGGTTCGGGTACGTCTCGCGGTTGAAGACCAGGAATCCGGTGTCGGCGGGTCTCGTGCGCCCCTGGACCGGAACCGCGTGCGTGTGCGAGTGACCGCCCGGCCGCGGTTCGCGCTCGAAGACGCGGACGTCGTGCTTACGCGACAGGAGCCACGCCGCCGACAGGCCGGAGATCCCCGTCCCGATCACGGCCACGTTCACGCGGACACACACCGAACCATCGCCCTGTCCTACGCGCGGAACGGGTGTCTGGATGAGCGGGGTTCAGGAAATCGGGCGGGAGCCCGCTCCGGGCCGCCACGCGGACGCGCCGGGCCAGAACAGGAAGAGACCGTACGGCGACGTCCGGACTCCCTCGATCCGGCCCGAGACGCCCCACTTCGTGAGCGGCGTGTTCAGGAACGACACGGGCTCGTCCTCGTGGATGAGGCGCTGGACGTCGCCGAGGAGCCGGACCGTCTCGGCGCGGTCGAAGGTGCCGCGCAGGCGGTCGAGGAGCGCGTCGACCTCGGGGTTCGCATAGAAGCAGTTGTTGAGGCCGTTCGGCGGCGTCTGCCGCGAGTGCCACGAGACGCCGAGGTCCGGGTACGGGTCGAGGCTCAGCGCCGCCGCCCACGCCTCGAGCTCCCCCGCGTCCACCTTCGCAATGAACGCGGCCCACTCGAGGGGCTGGATCTTCATGTCGATGCCGGCCTTCCGGAAGGACTGCTGGGCCAGCTCGACCATCTGCCGCTGCACGTCGCTGCCCATGCCGAGCGAGAACGTGAACGCGAGCTTCAGGCCGCCCTTGTGGCGGATCCCGTCGGGCCCCTTGCGGAAGCCGGCTTCGTCGAGGAGCCGCTCGGCCTCGGCGGGGTCGTACGGCCACGGTGCGATCGACGCATTCCAGGCCCAGTGCGCCGGAGGCAGCGGCCCGTTCGCGAGCTTTGCGAGGCCGCCGTAGAGGTTTCGGTCGATGCTCTCGCGGTCGACGAGCATCGTGAGAGCGCGCCGGACGCGCCGGTCCGAGAAGAGAGGCGAGCGGTTGCTCCAGCCGAAATAGGCGTACGAGAGCTCGTCGAACGCGACCGCCCGTGGTGCACCCGGCTCCGTGGCCTTCGCGTCGACTTCCTTCTTCTGGGCGAACGTGAGGCGCATCTCGTCGAGGTCGCCGGACAGGAGGCCCGCGAAGGCCGGCGCCGTCTCAGGCACGACGCGGAAGAGAACCTGTTCGGCCGGTGCGGACGGTCCGGCGTACTGCGTGTTGCGCACGAGGGAGAGCGAGCGCCCGGGCTCCCAGGCGCCGAGGCGGTACGGGCCGTTCGCGAGAGGGTTCCGGTTGCGCGGGTGCGTCGCGAGGTTGCCGTCCTTCCAGGCCAAGGCCGAAAGGAGCGGGAGGTTGAACGCGTCGCGGCGCCCCGCGGACGGCGTCATGAACGTGACGCGCGCCGTGTGCGCGTCGACGGCCTCGGCCTTCTCGAACCCCTCGAAGAGCGACCGGCGCGCAAGCGCGGGGACCTTCGGGTCCATGATGGCGTTCAGGGTGAAGACGACGTCGGCCGAGGTGACCGGCGTGCCGTCCTCCCAGCGCGTGTCGGGCCTCAGGCGAACCGTGAAGACGAGATGGTCCGGCGAGTCGGAGACCTCTTCCGCGAGGCCAGGCACGAGGTTCAGGTTCTCGTCGTAGTCGAGGAGATTCCGCGACAGAAGGGCGACCACGATCTGCTCGGCGTCCGTTGTCGTCAGGATCGGGTTCAGGGTCTTCGGCTCGCCGTCGAGGCGGCGGCGGACGACGCTCGACTGGTCCTTCCCGCGCGTCCCGCACGCGAGCGCCGCCGCGGCGAGGAGCGCCGCGGCGATCGCGCGAAGGCGCGGCGGGGTCAGAAGCCGGCGGGCCATTCGACGGAAACCGTCGCGACGTTGCCGGAGGCGTCGAGGACGCGCACCGCGAAGACGGAAGGAGCCGCGGGTTTCGGCGCGCGGAAGACGAAGCGCTCGACGGGCGAGTCCGCCGCCCCGTCCTCGGCGGGAAGGATGCGCCAGCGGTCCGCGTTCACGGAGCCTTCCGCGCGCACGACGGGCGAGAGGGCGTCGGTCGCGAGGACCCGGAGCTCGACGACGTCGCCGTCCACCTTCCGCGTCTCGACCTTGAGGACGGGCGGGGTGTTGTCGACGACGGTCACGACGCTCTGCTCGGCGGCCGAGAGGGCTTCGCCCTCGGGCTGCGCGAGACGGTCCGAGGCCGTGACGCGGAACCGGTATCGACCGTCCGCGAGGGCGGTCGTGTCGAACGAGAGATAGGACTCCTCGACGTCCTTGCGCACGAGAAACCAGGGGCCGCCTTCGCGCCGCGCCTCGACCTCGTAGCGCAGGACGTCGCCGTTCGGATCGACGCCCTTCCACGTGATCGTGCGGTAGCCCTTGCGCCACAGGCGCCGGCCTGGCCCTTCGGTCGGGGCGCCGTCCCGGGGCTGGTCTAGGCCCGCGAAGATCCCGTTCTCGTCGGGATTTGTCACGGTGAGGACGCCCGAGCCGCCGGAGCCCGGGCGCGCGAAGACGACTCCCGGCTCGAGGACCGCGACGTTCTCGAGGACGGGGCGCGCGTTGCGCTCGGCGTACGTCAGCTCGACGCGCTCGACCGACGGCGATTCGCCTTTGGCGTTGGGAGCGAGGTCGGCCTTCCACTGGAAGAAGCGGGCGGCGGGCAGCTTGGTCTCGCCGCCGGCACCCGCAGGGACCCAGGCCGACCACGTGGCGTCCGGCTTCTCGCTGCTCCCCGAGCGGACCGCGAGCGCGACGGACGAGCCCGCGGGCGCGGCGCCCTCCCAGCGGACGCGGCCGAACGTGGAGAGGCGGACCGCGTCCTTGACCGCGGAGACGAACGAGGCCGGTGCGGCGGCGGCGGCCGGCCTCAGGATCCCGGCGGCGCCGTTCGTGACGGCGGCGAAGCCCGGACCCGCGGCGGGAGCGGCGACGACGAGCTTCTCGCCCGTCTGTGCGAGAAGGCGGACGGCACGGTCCTTCCATGCATAGAGGCGGCCGCGCGGCCCCGTCGCGACGAGAAGCGCGCCGCCCGCCGCGTCGTAGCGGAGGGCGAATACAGCCTCCTCGGGGAACGTCCACGCGGGCTCGACGAACCCGTCCGGAGCGATCGCGACGAGCTCCGAGTTGTTCGTGGACGGCGCCGCGGAGGGCAGGCGCACGCCCGCGGTCGTCGAGGCGATCGAGACGCTCCCCTTCGGTGCCTCCTCGACCGGACCGGGCGCGGGCGTGGGCGTGGGCGTCGGGCGCGGCCGGACGTCGGCCGTCGAGGCCCGCCCGACCGACGCGTCCGCCTGCGACGCGGCCGCGTACAGGACGCCCTTCGCGTCGAGCGCGAGACCGGTGACCTCGGGCCGCGAGAAGTCGTGCAGTGTGCGCGCGACGCCCTTCGGCCCGATCGCGACGACGAGACCTCGGTCGGACGTTCCCGCGTACACGGTCCCATCGGGGCCCGCGAGGAGCGTCCGGACGTGCACGTCTTCGATCTCGTGGAAGAGCTCGAGCGCGCCCGAGGGCGTCTTGCGGTAGACCCGGCCCTTGTTCCCGGTGCCGGCGTAGAGCGTTCCGTCCGGCCCGAAGGCGAGAGCCCAGATCGCGGCTTCCTTCGGGTCCCCGATCACGCTCCCCGCTTTCGCCGGGTCGGATTCCTTCGGGTTCACGCGGTACACCTTCCCGTTGGGGGACGAGGCGCAGACCACGGAGCCGTCCGGAGCGACCGCCACCGCCGTGAGGTTCGGCTCGGGAGCCGTGAAGAGGAGCGACACGCCCTTCGCGTCGGAGACGAAGAGGCGGCCGAGGCCGCCCCCCGTCGCGAGATAGACGCGGCCGGACGCGTCTCCGGCGGCGGCGAAGATCGCGGCGTCTGCAGCGGTGTCGGGCCACGCGCGGGGCGCGAGCGGCGGCGCGAGCGTCAGGCGGCCGTCGGCGGAGACGGCGGTTCCTTTCGCTTCGCCGGCGAGGAAGTCCCGCGCACCGGCCGTGACGGCGACGCGCGAGGTGGCGGCGAAGAGCGGCGGGGCCGCGAGGATCGCGAGGCAGGCGAGCAGACGTTTCACGAGCGCGGCCTTTCGATCTCGACGTCGAGCCGGAGCGTTCCGGACACGGGACGATCGAGCGTGAGGATCTCTTCGGCGAGGGGGCGTGCGGAGACGGCGGAGCGGGACGGCTCGCCCGCGTCGCCCTCCGCGAGGATGGCGGCGGCGGACGGCGGCAAGGCCGTCAGTGTGGACGCTCCCGTCGTGGCGCCGCGCACCGGGACGAGCAGCGTCGCGACCAGGCGATTGGCCGGGAGGAGCCGTTCCACCGACCGCCGGAGGCCCGCGAGAGAGAGCGGAGGCGCCGGGTCGAGCGCGATTCGGCCCGCGGAAGCCGAGGCGCCGTCCGCGATGACGAGCGTCGCGCGGCCCTCCGGCGCTTCGCGCGGAACCCGAAGGGTCACGACGCGGGTCTCGTCTTCCCCGCGCCGGCCCGCGAGACGGACGCTGGCGGTCAGGATCTGCCCGGGCGCGACCTTGCGCGGCGCGAGCCCCGCGTCCACGACGCGGAAGCGGCGCTCGCCGGGAACGTTCGACATCGAGATCTCGACGCCGGAGATCTGCGGGTCCTCGAACTCGTTGTTCGCGACGAGCCCGGAAAGCGCGATCGCCGTGAGGATCGCGATGTCGCGCGCGCGCGGCCCCGACAGGACGTCCTCGTAGACGAAGGGCCCCGCCTTCGTTCCGATCGCGAGCCGGAGGGCGATGGTCTTCACCGAAGGCGTCGCGTCGCTCAGGAGAAGCGCGACGTCCGTCGACATCGCGAGGAGGAGCGGGAAGATCGCGGGCGCCGGAGCGGCGCCCCAGTGAAGGTCGCGCGGCGGGGCGCCGGCCGTCTCGAGTCGGAAGTGGACGGGCACGAGCGGCGCCACGTGGTCCATCCGGCCCGAGACGCCGGGGTCCCGGTCCCGGGTGAGCCGCCACGCCGGAGCGTGCGGCGCGGCGAGCTTGAAGGACATCATGGCGCTCGGAAACACCTCGATGATGTCCGTCGGCGCGACCGGAAGCTCGATCTCTCCCATGCCGAGGAACGGATGGCCGAAGGCGACGAAGCTCCCGTCGGGGGCCACGCGCGTCACGGTTCCCGTCGCGCCGAGCTGGAGGTCGCCGTCGAGGAGCAGGGCCGTCAGGGCGCCGCCGTTCACCAGCTTCGCGGGGGCGGAGCCGGTCTCCGGGACGCGTCCCGTCGCGGCCGCTCCGCCGGCGGCCGCGAGGAACGCCGCAGGGAGCCCGAGGCGCCCGAGGTCCTCCGCGAAGCGCGAGAGCGTGGCCGACGGGATGCCGGCCACGACCGGGGCGAGCAGGGACACGGACTCGCGGCCGGCCGCGGGCCTGTAAGGCGCGGCGATTCTCTCGAGGGCGGCGACCCGCTCCTCGGGCGGCAGGCCGTGGGCGGAGGCGAGGGCGTCCCACGCGGCGACGGACGAAGACGCAGCGCGGGCGCGCGGCGCGGAGGGGGCGTCGCCCGCCCCGTCGATGTCGAGCATGTTCTCGATCGGCGTGACCTGCCCGATGGGGTCCTTGCCGAACGCCCACGTCGCCGAGACGGCGCCGGCCAGCTTGCCGTCCAGGTAAACCGGGCTGCCGCTCATCCCCGCGATCACGCCGGTCTTCTCGAGACCGAGCCCGGAGACCTTCACGAGGATCCGGCTCCGGCCGAGCGTGTTCGGGAGGACGCCGAGGACCTCGACCTCGAAGCGCTCGGGCACGCTGCCCTTCATGACGGTCAGGCCCCAGCCCTTCATTCCCGCGTGGACGGACGCGAGCGGCAGGACGTCCGCCGGGAGCGGCGACGCGGCCCCTGGAAGAGCGGCGGCGAAGCCGAGGACGAGGGCCGCAAAAGCCGCCCAACGCTTTGACCGGCTTCGAGTTTCCGTGCTACCTTGACGGGACGGCCGGCGACCGGACCGTCGCGGATTCCATCCCCCTTCTTCGAGGGAGGCCGAAAGAGAACACATGTCCGAACCGAACGGATCAAACCTGGTCCAGCTGTTCCTCACGGCCGGGCCGACGGCCAAGGCCGTCCTCGTCGTCCTGGCGTTCTTTTCGCTCGTGTCGTGGGCGATCATCATCGGCAAGATCTGGAGTTTCTCACGCGCCACGGGGAGCTCGCGCGCCTTCCTCGCCCACTTCAGGAAGAGCCGCAAATTCGCCGACGTGCTCGGTATCTGCGACCGATGCGAACCGAGCCCGCTCGTCGGGATCTTCCGCGCGGGCTATGCCGAGCTCGACCAGCAGGTGAAGGACGGCCGCGAAGTCGCGCCCGCGGATTCGGGCCGCCTCTTCGTCAAGAGCCTCGCCTCCATCGAACGCGCCCTCGAGCGCGCCGCGGGCGTCGAGACGACGCGCCTGACGCGCGGGCTCTCGTTCCTCGCCACGACGGCGTCCGCCACGCCGTTCATCGGCCTCTTCGGCACCGTCATGGGAATCCTGATCTCCTTTTCGCAGATCGCCTCGAAGGGCTCGACGTCGATCGTCGTCGTCGCCCCGGGCATCGCCGAAGCCCTCATCAACACGGCGGCGGGCCTGGTGGCGGCCGTCCCGGCGCTCATCGCCTACAACAACTTCAACGCCCGCGTCCGCGCGGCACGCGTCGAGATGCGGGACTTCGCCCTCGAGTTCATGAACCTGGCCGAGCGCCACTTCACCTGAGGCGCCGGTGGCCTTCAAGCTCGACGACGACGCCGACGCGTTCCACGACATCAACGTCACACCTCTCGTGGACGTCATGCTCGTCCTGCTCGTGATCTTCATGGTCACGGCGCCACTGCTCCACCAGGGAGTGGAAGTGCAGCTGCCGAAGTCCGTCGCCCAGAACCTGCCGAAGACTCCCGAGGACCCGCTGATTCTCTCGATCACGAAGAACGGCGCGTACTACCTCAACGAGACGCCCGTCGCGAAGGCGCAGCTCAAGGAGCGGCTCCAGCTCGTCCTCTCCCGCCGCCGGGACAAGGCCGTCTATCTCAAGGCGGACCGGAACCTTCCGTACGGTTCCGTGGTCGAAATGATGGACACGTTGAACCGCCTGGGCGTGGAGAGTCTCGGAATGGTCACGGAGCTGAAGTCGGAGGACGCACGTTGACGCCGGCCGGCGCCGCCGGCGCGCCGCTCACGGTCTCGGAGATCCTCGCCCTTCGTGCGCACGCGGGCCGGCCTCCGCTTCCGCTCGCGGCGGGTCTGTCGATCCTCGCCCACGCCGCGTTCGTCGTCGCCGTGATCCTGACGAGCCGTCCCCGGCACGTCCCCAACGCGATCCCGATCTCCCTCCCGGTGCGCGTCGTGAGCCCGGCCGCCCTCGGCCGGCCCCAGGCCGCGCCCGCTCCGGCGCCCGCCGTCCCTCGCGCCGAGCCCGTGCCGGAGCCCGCGAAGGCGCGGCCCGTCATCGAGAAGAAGCGCGACGAGAGGGTCGAGCCCTCTCCGAACGCGATGCCATCCCTGAAACCCGCGAAGGCGAAGCCGACGCCCCCGAAGCCGGCGCTCCCCGGAAGGGGCGCGGCGCCCGCCGTCGACCTTCCGAGCGCTCCGGGTCTCGCCAACGGCACCGCCGGCGCCGCCGGGACGTCGATGAACTTCGGCGCGGACGTCGCCGCCTTCGACTCCGATTTTCCCTTTTCCTACTACGTCCAGCAGCTCGTCTCGCTCATCGGCGCGAACTGGTTCCGGCCCGACGCGTCCGACGGGACGGTGTGCACCGTGTCGTTCCGCATCCAGCGCTCGGGCCAGGTCGCCGACGTGAAGGTCGAGGCTTCGTCGGGAGCCAGCTACTACGACCGCGCCGCCGTCCGCGCCATCTACGCTGCCAATCCGCTCCCGCCGCTGCCGAACGACTATCGAAACGAGCAGCTCGGCGTGCACCTTCGCTTCCGCTGAGAACCGACCGCATGGGAGGCTCCGTGAACCGACAGAACCCGACCCGCATCCTGGCCGTCCTCGCGTTCGCCGCCGCGTCCGTCCCCGTCGGGGCGCAGCCCGCCACGTCGCCTGCGAAGGCCGGCACCGGGCCGGTCGCGCCGCCGGTCTCTTCCCTCCCGAGCCAGGTCGTCGTCGACA
>JBBQDQ010000024.1:0-28451 GCA_038319835.1 Thermoanaerobaculia bacterium
AAGTAGCGCCGGGCGCTCTCTATAGGATCAGGTCGTTAATGTCCTGTCCCGCGAAGACGCGGATTCGCTTGATCTGCCATCCGCCCGTCCAGTGCCCGCGGCTCTGCCAGCGAATGTAGATTGAGGCGAAGTAGTCGCCGAACGGCACTGTCTTAAATGTGAAGTGGCCGGATAGATCAACCTGCGCATTCCGCCGGCAGCCGAGCATCACGGGGTTCAGGTCCTTCATGGTGTTCGCCTCGGTCTCGGCGTCTTCCCAGGGACCGTGGTCGTGAAGCGCCTTAAAGACGGCACTCGAATATGGAGTCACGCGGTCGAGGTGGACGGTGAACCCCGCTGCGCTCTTGATGTCTCCGCCCTTCGTGCGCCCGAAGGCCTGCCCCACGACCGTTGATCCGCCTGAGCGATTGCAGTCCTTGTAGTCGTCGGCGGATATCGGGGCATTAACGGTGAGCGGCGCACTGCAAGCAGTTAGCGCTGCTGCAACGGCAACGACGGCAAACGCACGCATACAACTGACCCCCTTTATTGAGAGACGGCCCATCGATGGCTTTTCGACCGTTAGTCTAATTCACCAGCAGGGACAGGCAGCGTCATGAGAAGGCGAGCCGATGGAGTTTAGCTAGACCGAAACCGTTAGCCCGTGGGCCTTGGGTGGGCCGAGAGCTAGGTTAAACGGGTATGGTCCAGTGGCCGCAAACCGCTAAACCTCTTCGCCACAGCGTGTTAGGTGGTGCGCCCAGGAGGACTCGAACCCCCAACCTTTGGATCCGTAGTCAAACGCTCTGGTCCAGTTGAGCTATGGGCGCACGCGGAAACCGCGGGACGCGGACCATAACGGAACCTGCGCCGCGGCGCAAGTCCCTGTCCTGGAGGCGGTTTAGCGGCGCCGGCCCCCGCGGCCATAAACTTCGTCCCTGCCCGCCCGTATATCTCTCCGGCTCCCGCAGGAGGAAATGAATCTCATGACCGCCGCGATCTCGCTCCACGGTGTCGTGAAGCGCTTCGGGAAGTTCACGGCCGTGAACAAGCTCGACCTCGAAATTCCGTACGGGACCACGTTCGGGCTCCTCGGCCCGAACGGCGCCGGCAAGACGACGACGATCCGGATGATCATGAACATCACGAAGCCTGACGAGGGCGAGATCCGCGTCCTCGGCGAGGTCATGAGCGAACAGCTCCAGCACCGCATCGGCTACCTGCCCGAGGAGCGCGGCCTCTACCGGAAGATGAAGGTCATCGACCAGCTCGTCTTTTTCGCCGCGATCAAGGGCGTCGACAAGGCAAACGCGATGAAGCGCCTCTCCCCGTGGATCGACTCGATGGACCTGCGCCCCTGGCTCCAGAAAAAGACCGAGGAGCTCAGCAAGGGCATGCAGCAGAAGGTCCAGTTCCTCGGGACGATCGTCCACGACCCCGAGATCCTGATCCTCGACGAGCCGTTCAGCGGCCTCGACCCGATCAACGTCGTCCTCGTGAAGGACTTCCTGACCGCGTTCAAGAAACAGGGTAAGACCGTCATCTTCTCGACGCACGTCCTCGAGCAGGCCGAGCGCCTTTGCGAGCGCATCGGCCTCCTCTACCGCGGCATGAAGCTCCTCGACGGGACCGTCAAGGAGATCAAGCACTCCTTCCGCGACCGGGTCCCGCTTCCGCCGCCCGTCGAGCCCGAGCCCGAGCTCGAGAACATCTTCATCAAGGCGGTCCAGGAGTCCGGACTCGCGGCCCCGACGGCCGAGGAGCTGAAGTAGCCATGGACTCGAAGCTGTTCACGATCATCAAGCGCGAGTACCTCCAGCAGGTTCGGACGAAGGCGTTCTGGATCGCGACGTTCCTGATCCCGGGGCTCGGCCTCGGCGCGATCTTCATGCAGGTCGCCCTGCAGAGGACGCTCGTCGCCAAGGGCCGCATCGCCGTCGTCGACCTCTCGGGCCGCCTCTTCGAGCCGCTCGTCGCCGAGTACAGGTCCCGGCCCTCGGACGAGGAGCCCGCAAAGAAGGACGAGAAGAAAGACGAGAAGGCGCCGACGAAGGTCGACGAGACGTCCGTCACCGAAAAGATGTCCGAGGGCCGAAAGCAGAAGATCACGACACAGCTCGACCTCTTCAAGGTGGACGCGACGCCCGAGACGCTCGCGTCCGTGCGCAAGACGCTCAACGCGGACGTCCAGAAGGAGCGCATCAAGGCCTACATCGTCCTGACGCCGAAGACCCTCGAGACGGGCGCCGCCGAGTGGCGGGCCCAGAGCGTGAAGGCCGAGATCGTCATGCGCGAACAGATCGCGAACTACCTCTCGCGGGCCGCGACGAAAGAGCGCCTCAAGGACCGGGGAGTCGACCCGAAGGTCTACGAGGCCGCGCGGCTGCGCGTGGACCTCGAGGCCCACGAGGCGAAGGAAGTCGAGAGCGGCGAGAGCGGCAAGAGCGTCGGGATGAACCTCGCGATCTCCGCGACGTTCTTCTTCCTGATCTACATCTCGATCTTCATTTACGGCGCGTACATCATGCGCGGTGTCCTCGAGGAGAAGAACAACCGGATCGTGGAGGTCATCGTCTCGTCCGTGAAGCCGACGACCCTCATGCTCGGCAAGATCCTCGGGATCGGACTCGTCGGCCTCACGCAGTACGCCGTTTGGGCCGCGCTCGCGGTCGCGATGGCGTTGCCGGGCCTCGCGGCGATCGCGGGAATGGGCGAGGGGCTTCCCCACATTCCCGTCGCGACAATCGTTGCGTTCGTCGTCTTCTTCATTCTCGGCTACTTCCTCTACGCGTCGTTCTACGCGGCTCTCACGGCGCCTTTCAACACGGAGCAGGAAGCGCAGCAGTTCGTGATGATCCCGGGGATGATGCTCATCTTCACCTCCATGACGTGGTTCTTCGCGTTCAACCAGCCGAACGGCACGCTTGCGACGGTCCTGTCGTTCTTCCCGTTCACGGCGCCGCTCATGATGTTCATGCGGATCTCCGTCCAGACGCCGCCGCTCTGGCAGATCGCGCTGTCGATCGGCATCCTCGTCCTCACGATCTGGGCGGTCGCGTGGTTCGCGGGGCGCATCTACCGCGTCGGCATCCTCATGTACGGCAAGAAGCCGACGCTCCCCGAAATCTTCCGCTGGGCGCGGCAGGCGGACTGAGGGCGCGTCACCGGGAGAGGTTGAACGCGGGCATCGGACTGTAGATCTCGAACGCGCAGGGCGTCCTGAGCTTCGACGCGTGCGGATTGCAGCTCGTCTTCGCGCAGATGCGGGCGGTCTTGCCGTCCCACTCGGCGAGCTCCGGCCCGCCCGGCCCGGACCGGAACAGCCTTACCTCCCAGCAGTTGTCGCTCGGGCAGGCCGTCGTCCGGTCGGGAATCGTCAGGGTGACGGGGAGCGTCATGCCGCCCCCGACGCCGGGGAGACCCTGCAGGAAGCCGTGCTTGTCGCCCGCGAGATTCGTCACGATGACGGCCGGGCCGTCGGTCGGAGACATCGTCTTGTTGCCCTCGAACGCCGTGCCGGTGAGGTTCCGGATCTCGATCCGGAATTGCGGCGGCTTGTTGCACGCGGGCGAGAGGATCGTGAACGACTGGATGTGCAGACGCGGGGCCAGGGCGGGCGCGTTGACGGGCCTGTTCGGAGGGTTGCGCGGATTCGCGCGGGCGGAGAGCGTGAGCGTTGCGGCGACGGCGAGCGCGAGCCGGGTGGATCTCTTCATGACGGCCCTCCTTCCGGGCGTGTGGCGTCAATCTGTTCCCCGTCGCGGACCGATTCAAGCCCGGGACATGGCCCCGGAGCGACAAACGCCCGTCCGGGAGCGCCCCAAGGTCAGGCGCTGACCCGGAAGTTGATGACGTCGCCGTCCTGCACGACGTAGTCGCGGCCTTCGACGCGCAGCGTGCCGTGCGTCTTGCAGGTGGCGAGGGAGCCCCCGGCTTCGACGAGCGTCTCGAACGGCACCACCTCGGCCCGGATGAAGTGCTTCTCGAAGTCCGTGTGGATGGCGGCCGCGGCCTTCGCGGCGAGCGTCCCCTTCGGAATCGACCAGGCGCGGCACTCGTCCTCGCCGGCCGTCAGGAACGACATGAGGCCGAGGAGGTCGTAGGCCGCGCGCAAGAGCCGGTCGAGCGCGCGGTCCGGCAATCCGAGGCCCTTCAGAAACTCGACCTGGTCCTCGGGCGACATCGCGGCGATCTCCTGCTCGATCGGCGCCGACACGGCGCTGAAGGCGACCTGCGGCTTGCCCTTCCACGCGTCGAACTTCGCGCGTTGGAGCGCGCCCGCGAGGTCGCCGGCCTCGCCTTCGCCCGCGTTCAGGATCACGAGCATCGGCTTTCTCGTCAGGAGGCCGAAGCCCTTCACGTACTTCTCCTCCTCGACGTGGACGTCGAAGCCTCGCAGGGGCTCGGCCTTGTCGAGCGCCGTCTTGAAGCGCACGAGGAGGTCCTTCTCGGTCTGAAGCTCGGGCGTCTTCTTCTTCGCCATGTCCCTCTCGACGCGCTCGAGGCGGTTCGTGACGACCGAGAGGTCCGCGAGGAGCATCTCGGTCTCGAGGAGCTCGAGGTCGCGCGCCGGGTCGACCGAGCCCTCGGGGTGCGGGATCGCGTCGGACGCGAAGCCGCGGACGACGACGGCGAGGCCGTCCATCTGCCGAAGCTCCGGAAGGTTCAGGCTCTGCGAGCCCCCCTTCACGACGCCCGGGATGTCCACGAACTTGACGGTCGCGGGCGTGTGCTTCTTCGGCTTGTAAATCGCCGTGAGCTTGTCGAGCCGCGCGTCGGGGACGTGCGCGATCCCGACGTGGGCCTCGCGCTTGTGCGGCGTCGCCGCGGCGGCGTGGCCCGTGAGGAGCGAGAAGATCGTCGTCTTGCCGGAGAGCTCGAGGCCGAGGATTCCGAATTCCATGGAGGGATTCTCCTCCCTCCCCGGAAGTTGTGGCGGTTCGGGCCGGCGTGCTAGATTCCGCGTCCCCCGGGGGCCTTGGGGCCCCTTTCGGATCGGGCGCCGCGTTCGTCTAGCGGTCTAGGACACCGCCCTCTCAAGGCGGAGACCACGGGTTCAAATCCCGTACGCGGTACCAACTCCCGTCCCCGTCCTCCCCCTCGCTCGCGGTAGGCTCACGCCATGCGGCTTGCGCTCATGGCGGACATCCACGCCAACCGGGAGGCGTTCGAGGCCTGCCTCGCGGACGCCGCGGCCCGGCGCGCGGAGCGGCTCGTGTTCCTCGGCGACTACGTGAACTACGGCGCCGACCCCGACTGGGTCGTCTCGAAGATCATGGACTTCGTCGCGAAGGGCGAGGCCGTTGCGATCCAGGGAAACCACGATTCCGCCGTCGCCGCCCGGATCGCGACGATGGACTCCCCCGCCGAGTCCGCCCTCGAGTGGACCCGGAACCAGCTCGGCGCCGACCAGCGCGCGTTCCTCGGCGCGCTCCCGCTCACGCTCGAGGAAGGCGACTGCCTGTTCGTCCACGCGGACGCCGCGGGGCCCTCGCGCTGGACGTACGTGACCGACGCCGCGGACGCCCTCCGGAGCCTCAAGGCGACGCAGCGCCGGGTGACGTTCTGCGGGCACGTGCACCGGCCCACCGTCTACAACATGTCCGCGACGCTCAAGCTCGTCAAGTTCCGGCCCGTCCCGGGCGTCTCGATCCCGCTCCTCCCGCAGCGCCGCTGGCTCGCCGTGATGGGCTCCGTCGGCCAGCCGCGCGACGGCAACCCGGCCGCGTGCTGGTCGCTCGTCGACACGGCGCGCGCCGAAATCACCTATCACCGCGTACCCTACGAGGTCGAGGAGGCCGCGAAGAAGATCCGCCGCGCCGCCCTGCCCGAGATGTACGCCGAACGCCTCGCCTTCGGACAATGAACGCGCGCGTCCGGATCCAGAAAGGCGCGGTCGTGGACGGCTTTCTCGTCGGCGACCTCCTCCACACGGGCGGCATGGCGACGCTCCGGCGGGTCTCGCGGCCCGGGATGTCGATGGACATGCTCATGAAGGTCCCCGCGCTGCTCGAGGGCGAGGACCCGGCCGCCATCGTCGGCTTCGAGATGGAGCAGATGATCCTGCCGCGCCTGTCGGGCATCCACGTCCCGAAGTTCGTCGCGTCGGGCGACTTCGCCGTGCAGCCTTACATCGTGATGGAGCGCATCGACGGACAGACGCTCCTCCAGAAGCTCGACAGCCTCCCGCTTCCGTACGACGAAGTCGCCCGGATCGGGATCAAGGTCGCGGCCGCGCTCCTCGACCTCCACCACCAGAACGTCGTCCACCTCGACATCAAGCCGTCGAACATCCTCATGCGCGAGTCGGGCGAGGCGGCGCTCGTGGACTTCGGGCTCGCCCACCACGACCAGCTCCCCGACCTCATGGGCGAGGAGTTCCGCGTCCCGTACGGCACCGCGCCGTACATGGCGCCCGAGCAGATCCTCGGCATCCGCACGGACCCGCGGAGCGACATCTTCGCGCTCGGCGTGCTCCTCTACTTCTTCTCGACGGGCGTGCGCCCGTTCGGGGACCCGAAAGGGGCCCGCGCCCTCAAGAAGAGGATCTGGTGGGACCCGCCTCCCCCGCGCCGCGTGCGGCCCGACTACCCGCCGTGGCTGCAGGAGGTCGTCCTGCGCTGCCTCGAGGTCGACCCGCTGCGCCGCTACCCGACGGCCGCGCATCTCGCCTTCGATCTCGCGCACCCCGACCAGGTCAAGCTGACGGCGCGATCGGAGAAGGTCCAGCGGGACCCGTGGAGCGCCCGCGTGCGACGCCGGTTCAACCCTGAGGTGCGTCCCATCGCGCTCCGCGAGGTCGCGCCTCCCCGCGCGGACACGCCCATCGTGATGGTCGCGGTGGACCTCGACGGCGACGCCGACCTGCTCGAGGCCATGCGCGTCACGGTCCGCCGGCTCGTGGAGATCGTGCCCGGCGCGCGCTTCGCGATCGTGAACGTCCTCAAGTACCGGCGGATCGGAATCGACACGACGCTGGACGACGAAGGCCGCAACAAGCACGTGACGCGCCTCGTCGAGCTCAAGCACTGGGCGCAGCCGCTCGCGATCGGCGAGACGCGCCTCACGTTCCACGTCCTCGAGGCGAGAGACCCCGCCGAGGCCATCCTCGAGTACGTCGCATCGAACCACATCGACCACGTCGTGATCGGCGCGCGGGCCGACTCCGTGCGCCGGACGCTCCTCGGGAGCGTCTCGGCCGAGGTCGCCACGAAGGCCGACTGCTCCGTGACGATCGTGCGGCCGCCGCGGGCGCCGGAGCTGCCCGCGGCGGCCATGGACGGGCCGGACCCCTTCTGATGTCCGGCTACTGCCGCGTCGCTCCCGGCGACCCGCTCCACGGCCCGTACCACGACCGCGAGTACGGCTTCCCGCTCGCGGGCGACGCGGAGCTCCTCGAGCGCCTCGCCCTCGAGATCGCCCAGGCTGGCCTCTCGTGGGCGACGATCCTGCGCAAGCGCGAGGCCTTCAACCGCGCATTCGAGGGCTTCGACCCCGAGGTCGTCGCGCGCTACGGCGCGAAGGAGCGCCGGCGCCTCCTCGCGGACGCCGGGATCGTCCGCAACCGGCTGAAGGTCGACGCCGTGATCCACAACGCGGGCGTCGTCCTCGCTCTCAGGACGTCGCACGGGTCGTTCCAAGGCTGGCTGGACGCGCACCACCCGCTCCCGAAGGAGGCGTGGGTGAAACTCTTCCGGGAGACCTTCCGTTTCACCGGGGGAGAGATCGTGGGCGAATTCCTGATGTCGACCGGCTGGCTGCCCGGCGCGCACGCGCCGGAGTGCCCCGTCGCGAAGAAGGTCGCCAAGGCAAAGCCCGCGTGGATGCGGGCGATCGTCGCCCTGCTCGCGCTCGCTGCGGCCCTTGCCGGGCCCCCGGCCGCCGCGCAGATCCCCGGCGTCTCTCCGACGCCGGCGCCCGAGACGCCGGGCGACCCCTACAGGCGCGAAACGCCGCACGGTGCGTTCCTCGGCTTCATGCGCGCGGCGGCACGGGACGATTGGGCCGCCGCGTCCGAGTACCTCCAGTGGCCCAAGGGCGCAAAGACCCCCCGCGAGGAGCTCGCGAAGGAGCTGAAGGCCGTCCTCGACGAGCGCTTCACTGGCGACATCGAGAAGCTCAGCCGTTCCCCTCTCGGCAGCGGGGAAGACGGGCTCGGACCCGACTACGCACGCGCGGGAGCGGTCGACCGAGGGGACGAGACCTTCGATGTGCTCCTCGCGAGGACGCGGCCAGCCGAGGGCCCCGCGCTCTGGCTCGTCTCGTCGCAGACACTGCGCGAGGTCCCGGCCGCGTTCGCCGACCTCTCGGTCCCCGCGCTGGACCGGGCCATGCCGTCGCCGCTGCGCCGACAGGTCGGGGGCTCGTTCCGCCTCTGGCAGGTCCTCGCGTTTCTCGTGCTGATCCCCGCCGCGTGGCTCGTCGCGACGCTCCTTGTGACCGGCGCCGTGCGCCTCCTCGCAGGGACCGCGGGACGCCGTCCGGCGTTCGCCGGTCTTCGGGGCAGCTTCAAGCCCTACCGCGCCCCGCTCGCTCTCCTCCTCGCGATCCCGCTGCACGCGCTCCTCGTCGGCCGCATCGGCCTTCCGCTCCTCGGCCGCTACGCGTACGGACGCGCCGTGCGCCTCGTCCTCGTCTTCGCAGTCGTCTGGCTGTTCGTGCGTCTCGTCGACTTCCTGACGTCGCGCGCGACGATGCGCCTCCACGCCTCCGGGCAAGCGGCCGCGTCCTCGCTCACGATCGGCCGCCGCGTCCTGCAGGGGATCGTCGCCGTCGGAACCGTCGTCGCGGGCCTCGGGGTCCTCGGCGTGAACCTGACGGCGACGCTCGCCGGCCTCGGGATCGGCGGCCTCGCCGTCGCCTTCGCGGCCCAGAAGAGCCTCGAAAACCTCTTCGGCGGTGTCGTCGTCCTCACGGACAGGGTCCTGCGCGTCGGCGACGTCGTGAGAATCGGGACCGTCGAGGGCGAGGTCGAGGACGTCACGCTCTACGCGACGCGGATCCGCACGCCCGAGCGGTCGGTCGTCTCGATCCCGAACGGATCCATGATGACGTCCCAGATCGAGAACCTGAGCCGGCGCGACAAGTTCCTGTTCCGCCACACGCTCGGCCTGCGCTTCGAGACGACGTCCGCGCAGCTGAACGCCGTCCTCGGGGGCTGCCGCGACCGGCTGGCCTCCGACCCGCGCGTCGAGCCCGCGACGGCGCGCGTGCGCCTCCGCAGGCTGAACGCGTACACGCTCGACGTCGAGGTTTTCGCCTACGTTCTCGCGCCGGACTGGGCCACATTCCTCGGCGTCCAGGAGGACCTTCTTTTCGCGTTCATGGGGATCGTCGAGGAGGCCGGGAGCGGGTTCGCGTTCCCGACGCAGACGACGTACCTCGCGTCCGAGGCGAAGGCCATCGAGCCCGGCGCTTCGCCCGTAGCGCCGCGCGCACCACGATGAGTCTCACCCGGACGTTCAAGGCCAGCGGCCTCCTGGCGGCCGCCGGCATCCTCGTCGTGACGCTTGCACCGGACAAGACCGGGTGGACGGGCCTCGGGATCGTCCTCCTCGTCTTCGCGGGACCGGTCTTCTGCGTGAGCGCGACGCGCGCCCTCCTGCGCGGCCTCCTCTGGCGCGTTGGGAGCCGGCTCCTCGTCTCCTACCTCCTTCTCCTCTCCGCCGTCGTCTTCGCCGCGTTCTTCGACTACGCCGGCCTCCTCGTGATCGCGGGCCAGCTCGGAACGCGCCGCGTCGAGGCCGCGCTCGAGAAGCGGCAGGCCGAGCTCCTGAGCCGCGCGGTCGACCTCGCGCCCCGTGGCGGAAGCCCGGATGCACCGTCCGCCGTCGCGCCCCGGCCGTGGATGAAGGAGCGCGGCACGTTCCTCGTCAAGCAGAGGTCCGAGATCTTCGCGCTGGCCGTCGTGCCGCGGCCGGCTGGCCCCTTCCTCCTGACGGAGCGCCTCGACGCCGCCTTCCGGCGCGAGCTCGAGAAGGAGACCGGGAACGTCATCCGCTTCCACGGCGCCGTGACGGTCAAGGACGGGCCCGCGGGCGGGCCGAAGAAGGGCGGCGTCCACATCTCGCTCGACGAGGGCGAGAAGGGAAAGACCACGAGCATCACCGACGCGCCCGACTCCGGCAGCGAGAGCGCGGCCGCCGGCGAGACCGCGGCTCCGCCGGCCGGCTCGGGCCCCTGGCACGGCCGCTGGACCGCGTTTCCGCTCTTCGTCCGCCAACCCGTCCTCGACGCGGCGACCGGCGAACCCCTCGAGAAGCGCCCCGTGCTCTTCCTCGTCCGGACGTCCCTCGCCCACGAGGCCAGCGAGCTCTTCCGAGACGTGACGATCGCCGGCGCCGAGCACGTGCAATTGGGTCGCGTCGTCGTCGCCGTCCTGAGCGGGCTCGCCGCCGCGACGCTCGTCGTCTTCTTTCTCGCGTCGCTCCTCGCGGGTCTCCTCGTCTACCGGATCGCGCGTGCGACGCGGCGCCTCTTTCTCGGGTTCGCCGAGATCGAGAAGGGCAACTTCGCGCATCGTGCCGTCCTCAAGGGTCACGACCAGCTCGCGGCCCTCGTCGGGGGCTTCAACCACATGGCCGAGCGGCTCGCGGCGAGTGTCGAGGCCAAGGCGCAGCAAGAGGCGCTCGAGCGCGAGCTCGAGGTCGCGCGCGACCTGCAGCGGCGGCTGCTCCCGCCGGCGGGGTTCACGTTCCCCGGCGTCTCGATCGCGGTCGACTTCCGGCCGGCGGCCGCGATCGGCGGTGACTTCTACGACCTCTCCGGCGACGCGCGGACGCTCACGGTCGTCGTCGCGGACGTCTCCGGGCACGGCCTGCCGACCGGCATCGTGATGGCCGCTGCGAAGGCCGCGCTCTCGGCACTCGCGAAGACGGGCGCCTCGGGGACGCGCCTCATGGAGCTCCTCGACGTCGAGGTCGTGAGGTCCACGGACCCGCGAACGTTCGTCACGCTCGCGTACCTCGCGTTCGACTTCGGCTCGGCGACCGTCACCTTCACGAACGCGGGGCACCCGTACCCGTATCGCGTCCGGCCTGACGGCACGGTCGAGCCGCTCGTGAACGCGGCGCGCCCGCTCGGCGTCGCCCTCCCGCCCGGCTGGCAGACCGTGACGGCGCCCCTCTCGCCCGGCGACCTCTGGGTCGTCTACTCGGACGGCCTCGTCGAGGCCGCGAAGGAGGAGGGCGGCGAGCCCTGGGGCTTCGCCCGGCTCGAGCAGTGTCTGAAGGAGGGCGCCGGCGGCTCCGCAGCGGCCCTGCGCGACCGGATCCTCGCCTCCCAACGGGCGCACACGGGGCACGACGAGACGGACGACGACCGCACGCTCCTCGTCCTCCGGATCGAGGACGTCAGCGCGTCAGGCGAAACGTCCGCGAAAAACCGTCCGTCGCGTCCGTGACGGTTACGGTGATGGCGCCCTCGCTCCCGAGCGCGTAGGTCTCCGCGGCCTCCGGGCCGCCCTCGCTCCGGCGGATCGCGGCGGCCGCGAGATCGGCCGCGCGGAGCCCCGGGTCGAACGGGAAGTACGCCTCGTCCCACGGCGTCACGTCGCCGTCCGGCCGCCCGGCGATCAGGCGCGAGCACTCGAGGAAGCGGAAGTGCCCGACGTCGTGCGCCGCGCGGTACGTCCGCGTCACGACGAGCGGCGGCTCGCCGGGCGAGGGCAGCGGCGTTCCCTTCTCGAAGATCGTGTCGAAGACGACGTCCCGCCCCGCGCCACCCTCGCGGAAGACGCCGAAGTGCCGCGAGAGCCGGTCCTCGAGCGCGTAGCCGCCCTCGCGGTCCAGCCACACGGCGAGGCCCATGGCCGTCGCGGCAAACGGATGCGGCGAACGCCGGACGCGCGGGGCGCCGAAGCGCTCCTTGAGGAGGCGGGGGACGAGCGGAAGGAGCCCGGCCCCGCCCACGACGTAGAGCGACGCCACGTCCGCCCACGTGATGCCGCCGCCGTCCTCGACGAGCGCTCCGACCGCCTCGAGCGTGCGCGCGACGAGCGGGACGCAGGCCTCCCAGACCTCGTCGACCGGAAAGACGAGCGGCTCTTTGCCGAGCGCGGAGAGGTCCACGAGGAAGCGGCGCGAGTTCGGCGAGAGCGATTCCTTGGCGCGCACACATTCTTCGAGGACGAGGGCGCGCGTCGCGGGGTCCGCGTCCCGCGCGCCGACCTTCTCGAGAACGAGAGCGAGGATCGCCTCGTCGAAGTCGTCGCCGCCGAGGCGCTGAACCCCGTTCGTCGCGACCACTTCGTTCGTCTTCCCCGTCATGCGCAGGAGCGACGCATCGAAGGTCCCGCCGCCGAGGTCGTAGACGACGAGGTGCTCGCGCCGCCCGTCGCGCCGGTTGCGGTGCGCGTATTCGAACCCGGCCGCCGACGGCTCGTTCAGGAGCGCCTCCACGGCGAAGCCGCCGCTCTTGAAGGCCTCCAGCGTGAGAAAACGCTGCGCGGTCGACGCGTTTGCCGGGACGGAGACGGCCGCCGTGATCGAGTCGTTCGCCGCGATGCCCGAGTTCGAGCGTGCGACGAGCTCGCGGTGAAGGGCCGAGAAGAAGCCTTCCAGGAGGACGCCGATTGGAAGGCGCCGCGGGCCGACCGCGACCTCCGTCGACGGGCCCGCGTCGGAGAGAAGGCGCTTGACGGAAGGCAGGACCGTCCAGCCCGGCTCGTGCCGGACGGCGGCTGCGTCCCAGCCCCAGCGCAGCGTTCCGGACGCGTCGTGCGCGGCCACGAGCGACGGCACGAAATCGCCCCCCTCGAACGAGACCACGGGGTAGTTACCGCGGTCCACGAGGGCGACGACCGTGTGCGTCGTGCCGAAGTCGATTCCGATCCTCACGTGCGGAGTTTAGTTAACATCGGGGAATGAGACCCCATCGCGCGCGTGCCGCGCTGTTCGTGTCCTCCGCCCTCGCGTTCTTCGCCCCGGTCGCCGCCGCCCAGACGCCAACGCCTTCGGCGTCCGCGCAGATCGTGGTCTCCGCCGCGAAGGCGCCCGAGGACACGCTGGACGTCGCGGGCACGGTCGCCGTCGTGACGGGCGAGGAGCTGCGCCGGACCGGCGCGCGGACGCTGCAGGACGCCCTCCAGAACGTCGTGGGCGTCGAGGCTGGCGGCGGATCGGACGGCGGCCCGCGCTTCCCGAATCTCGGGATGTGGGGCCTCAAGGAGTTCGACGCGCTCCTCGTGACGGTGGACGGCGTCCCCGTCGGCGGGCCCTTCAATCCGTCCCTCTCGCAGATCCCGATTGAGGACGTCGAGCGGATCGAGATCGCGAAGGGGCCGCAGGGAACGCTCTACGGCGTCTCGGCGTTCGCGGGGATGGTGCAGGTCTTCACGCGGCGCGGGAAGAATACGAGCGTCACGCTCGGGCTGGGCTCGTGGAACGACCGGCACGCGTCCCTCGCGTGGGAGAAGCACGACGGAAACCTCGTGACCCGCGTGAACGGCTCGACGCTCCGCGACAACGGGTTCCAGGACCGCGCCGGATCTTCGGTCGACCGCCTCTCCGTCGGTTTCGGGAGCAAGACGCGCGACGCCTCGTGGGACGTCACGCTCGGCATGCTGCGCGACACGGCGTACTGGGGCTCGCCCCTTCCCGTCGAGGGCGGGCAGTTCGTCCCGGGCTTCGAGGTCGACCGGAACTACGCCGTCGGCGGCGCGCGCATGGACCACCGCGTGTACTCCCTGACGTCGAACGCTTCGCAGAAGATCTCGGCGACGGTACGGCTCGAGAACACGCTGGGCCTCGCCCGCGACGAGCAGATCGCCGTGCGCTCCTTCATCGACGGCATCGACGCGCACACGGCCACCGCGAACGGGACGTCTCTGCGCCCGATCGAGACGAGCGTCTTCGAAGACGCGCGCGTCGTCACGACGCTCGGCTCGCACCGCCTCGTCGCGGGCACGGCCGTGACGTGGGGCCGCACGACGTCCGCCGGGACAGGCTTCGACCTCGCGCTGACGACCGGCTCGAGCCCCGTCGTCCCGTCCTGGGACTCGCTCCCCGTCGGCGACACGCGGTCCGCCGAGGACCGCCGGACGTTCTGGGGCTTCTACGCGAACGACACGTGGACACCGTGGCCGCTCCTGTCGCTCACGTTCGGCGCGCGGTACGACCGGACGTCCGAGACCCTCTCGGCGACCATGCAGGAGACGGGGACGCCGTCGCCCGACTCCGCCGGGGACAGCCGGACGGACGGAAAGTGGTCCGGCGGCGTCTCGGCCCTCTTGCGCGCCGTGGACAAGCCCGGGGCGGGCTTCCTGAACGTCCTGCACCTCTACGTCGCGGCGAAGAGCAACTTCAAGCCCGCCGCGCCGAACATCCTCGAGGCCGAGGCCGTGCAGATCCTCGAGCCCGAGCGCTCCCGCTCCGGCGAGATCGGCCTCAAGTCGCGGCTCTTCGGCGGCAGCGTGTCTCTCGACGCCTCGTTTTTCCACATGACGCTCGAGAACGTCGTCGTCTCGACGCTCGGCGCCGACGGCCTCCCGATGCTCGTGAACGCCGGCGAGGAGCGCTTCCAGGGCTTCGAGGGGCAGGTCACGTGGGCGCCGCGCGGGCTGGAGGGCCTCTCCGTCTCGGCGGGCTACGCCCACCACGATGCGACGTACGTGAGCTTCTCGTTTCTGACGCCCGACGGCGAGCTGCGCGTCGTGGACGGCATGCGCGTCGAGCTCGTCCCGCGCGACCTCTGGAACGTCCGCCTCGCGTGGGCGCCGAAGCAGGGGCTCGGGGTCTGGGGCGCCCTCCGCCACCAGGGAATCCGGCCCTACACGCGCCGCAACACGTTCTACGCCCCGGCGTTCACCGAGTGGGACGCGGGCGTCTCGTGGGAGAACGAGTGGTTCCGGTTCTCGCTCACTGGCCGCAATCTCGGCGACGACCGCCACGTCGTGACCGAGAGCGAGCTCGGCGACGCGCAGTTCTACCTGGCGCCGCCGAGACGCGTCGTCGGGGAAGTTACTTTGCGGTTCTAGACAGCTCGACGCCCGAGGCGAGGAAGGAGAGCTCCTTCTGGTCGCCCTTGATCGCGTCGGCCTTGCCGCCCGAAGTCTCCTCGGCGTAGTGCTTCGCGGTGGCTTCAGGGACCGTCTTCACGCTGAAGACACCCTCCATCACGGCCGCCGCGCCCGCGGCGTCCTTCGGGACGAAGAAGGCGTAGTCCTTGAACCTCACGCGGACGGACTGTTCGCCGGCCTTCAGGACCATCCAGCAGCCCTTCTCCTGGCAGACGGACGAGACCGTGCCTTCGGTCTTGACGGTCTTGCCGGACCAGGCGGCCGGGTCCTTCACGAGGTCCGCGAGGGCGACCTTCGGCGAGTCCCCGAGCGGCGCGCCGAACTTGCCGGCGGCGGCGAGAAGGGAGAGCGGAAGGACGAGGAGGGCGGCGAGGAGAGCGGGTGCGATTCGCTTCATAGGGAATGAATCTTAGCGCTGGCGCGTTAGGATGTCCGTTCGAGAGGAGATCTCAAGATGCCTACCGAGCTCCCGCCGCGCCCCTTCGATTCTCCGCGACCGATCGACCCCTCGGCCGCCGTCGCGATCCCGTCGTTCCTCGCCCGCGTCTACGTCTGGATGGCCGCCGGCCTCCTCGTGACCGCCGGCGCCGCGTTCGCGACACTGTCGAACGAGAGCCTCCTGAAGTTCGTGTTCGGAAACAAGCTCGTGTTCTTCGGGCTCATGATCGCCGAACTCGGCCTCGTCGCATGGCTCTCCGGCCTCGTCGGCCGCCTCTCCTCGACCGCGGCGGGCGGCGTCTTCCTCTTCTACTCGGCCCTGAACGGCCTGACGCTCTCCGTCGTGTTCCTCGCCTACACTTCCGCGTCCATTGTCTCGACGTTCGTCGTCACGGCCGGCATGTTCGGCGCGATGAGCGTCTACGGCCTCGTGACGAAACGCGAGCTCGACGGACTCGGCTCGTTCGCGTTCATGGGCCTCATCGGCGTCGTCCTCGCGTCCGTCGTCAACATCTTCCTCCGGAGCGACGCGCTCGGCTTCGTCCTGAGCTGCGTGGGCGTGATCGTGTTCACGGCGCTCACGGCGTACGACACGAAGAAGCTCAAGACGATGGCGATGGCGATCGACGGCGCCTCCGAGGAAGGGAAGCGCGCGTCGGTCTCGGGCGCCCTCGCCCTCTACCTCGACTTCATCAACCTCTTCCTCATGCTCCTCCGGCTCTTCGGGAACAGAAGGTAAGCCCATCGACGCTCCCACGGGCTTCGACGCCTTCCTCGCGTGGGCCGTCTCGGTCGTCGGCATCGCGACGGGCGCGGCGTACGTGCCGCAGGCGATGCGCATCTGGAAGCGGAAGAGCTCCGAAGACATCTCGATCGTGACGTACCTCCTCTTCCTCGGCGGGCAGCTCGTCTACCTCCTCTACGGGATCCGCTTCCACCAGACGCCGATCGTGATCGGCATGGCTGCGAACATTGCCGGGAGCCTCGCCGTCATCGGGTCCGCCCTGAAATTCAGGCGGTGAAGACCCTCCCGACGCCGACCGGCGCCGAGGCGTACCTCGCGATCGACAAGCCCTCCGGCGTCGCCGTACATGGGCCGCACGGCCTCCTCGGGCCGCTCCGCAAGGAATTCGGCGCCCACCTCTCCCTCGTCCACCGCCTCGACAAGGAGACGTCCGGCGTCCTCCTCCTCGCGCGGACGCCCGAGGCGCTGCGGGCGGCGGTCGACGCCTGGCCCGCGTCCGTCACGAAGACGTACGTCGCCGTGACGCGCGGCGTTCCTTCGCCGCCCGAGGGCGTCGTGACGGAGAAGCTCCTCGAGCACCGCACGGGCAAGCCGGAGCTCCTGAAGCGCGCGCTCAAGGCCGCGTACGGTCCCGCCCGCGCGGGGCATCTCCTGTCGGGTCGGCGCGTCGGCGCGATCCCGCCCGTCCCGCCGCCCGGCACGACGGCCGTCCACCCGGGAGGCCGCGAGGCGAGGACCGCGTACCGCGTCCTCGAGGACCGCGGCAAGACGGCGCTCGTGGAGCTGACGCCCGGGACGGGCCGCATGCACCAGCTGCGCGTCCACCTCGCCCACCTCGGCACGCCTCTCCTCGGCGACCCGCTCTACGACGTCGCCCGGACGCCGGAGACGCCCGCTCCGGTCCTTCACGCGGCCCGGCTCTCGTGGGCCCGCCCGGACGGCACGTGGACGTGGGAGGCTCCGCCCCCCAGGGCCGCGCGAGTTGGGCCATGATCCCTTCGTGACCGAATCCCCGCTCCCCCTCGCCGCCCTCGGCCCCGTATTCGAGCTCTGCGGCGAGCGCCCCCTCGCCGTCTTCGACCTCGAGACGACGGGGACCGACCGCCTCGCGGACCGCGTCGTCGAGGTCGCCGCCGTGCGCTTCGGCCCGGTCGGCGCGACCGCAACGTTCGACCGCCGCGTGAATCCCGGCGTGAAGATTCCGCGCGAGTCCACGCGCGTGCACGGGATCGCGGACGCGGACGTCGCGGGATGCCCGACGTTCGCGGCCCTCGCCCCGGAGCTCGCGGCGTTCCTCGAGGGCTGCGACCTCGCGGGCTACAACATCCGCATGTTCGACGTCCCGGTTCTACTCCGCGAGTTCGAGATCGCGAAGGTCCCGTTCTCGATGGACGGACGCCGCGTCGTCGACATGCAGACGATCTACTTCCGGCGCGAGCCGCGCGATCTCGGCGCCGCCGTCCGGTTCTTCGCGGGGCGCGAGCACGTCGCCGCGCACGCGGCGCTCGCGGACGTGATCGCGTCGGCCGAGGTCCTCGCGGGACAGCTCCGCCGCTACGCGGACCTCCCACGTGACGTTGCCGCTCTCCACGAGCTCTCGCGGCCCCCCGAGGGCCGCTACGTCGACCCCGACAAGCGCTTCCTCTGGCGCGACGGCGAGGTCGTGTTCGCGTTCGGCCAGTACCGCGGGACGCGGCTCGCGGACGTCGCGGAGAAGAACCCGTCGTACCTCGACTGGATCGCGGACGGGAACTTCCCCGACGAGGCCAAGCGCATCGCGCGCGATGCGCAGCGCGGCGTCATCCCGCGCCGGGATTGAGAGCGCCGCCCTCCCCTCGCGGCCTCGTGCGGCGCCGCAGTCGGCCCGTACGCCTCGCGCTCCTGACGCTCGGGTGGGTGCTGCTCGTCCTCGGAATCCTCGGCGGCCTCCTGCCCGTAATTCAGGGCTGGCCGTTCGGCGTGGCCGGGATGGCGATCCTCTACATCGAGAGCCGCTGGGTGCAGAGGAAGGTCCGCCGCTTCCGCCAGGGAAACCCGAAGTTCGAGCGGATGTGGCTCAGGGCCCGGGCGTGGCTGCGGGAACGGCGCCGGAAGAAGGCGGGTACGCCCCCGCCGGCATGACCCTGTTGCCGTCGAGGACGGCTCCCCACGCGCGCGCCATCGCCTTGAGCTCCTCGATCCGGGCTTCGTCGGCCGTCGAAAGCTCCAGCTTCTCGCCGTGATGGTAGTCGCCGTTCGCCGGATCGGGCGTCGCCTCGTACTCCTGCCAGCGCCACTTCTGCCGGAACGTCGGATCGTCGAGGCGGGCCTGGAGGAGGAACGGGCCCTCCCACGCACCGAGGCCCCTGAGGCGCAGCGCGAGGACCCCCTGCGGCGCGGGCACGGGCCTTTCGAAAAGGTCGCGCCCGAAGAAGTGGTTCGCGACGTCGAGGCCGAGGAGGCCGAGGAGCGTCGGTCCGACGTCCAGCTGCGAGGTGAGGTCCTCGCGGATGCTCCCGGCCGGCAGGCCCGGTGCCGCGACCAACAGCGACGTCCAGTTCTCGCCCGCGTTCGGCGTCCCGAGGCGCGGGATGCGGATCGCCTGCCAGAGGTTTGTCGTGGAGTGGTCGCCGACGACGACGACGATCGTGTCCCGCCCCCGCGGCGTCCGCCGGAGGCTCTCGAAGATCCGGCCGAGCGCCCGGTCGGTGTAGGAGAGCGCCGCAAGATACGCCTCGCGCGGCGTCTTCGGGTCGGCGCCCGGCGGGCGAAAAAGGGGAGGGTGCGTCGCGATCGTGAAGAGCGTCAGGAAGAGCGGCGTCTCGCGAGGGGCCTCGAGGCGCTCGATCGTCCGGCGGGCCAGGTCCTCGTCGGTCGTGTCCGCCTCGTCGTAGCGCACGGCGTCGAACCAGCGCGCGTACCAGTCTTCGAGACGCTCGAAGCTCGCGCTCGTCGCCGTCACGAGCTCGCGGCGGTATCCCGCACGGCCGAAGACGTCGGGGAGCGAGAGGACGCGCGCACGGCGAGCCGCGGCGAGGAGGAGGTCGCTCGGATGGCCGGGAACGCCGAGGAAGATCCCGCCGAGCCCCTCGATCGACGGATAGCCCGTCGCGATGCAGACCGGAAATGCGACGCCGCTTTCCCGCCAGAGGCGGTCGAGACCGGGCGTGCGCGTCGCCGCGCCGGGGCGCCGGACGTCCAGCTCCCAGCCCCGGGCCGATTCGAGGATGACGAGGAGGACGTCGGGCTTCTTCTCGAGCGGTCGGGCGCGAAACGCCGCATACGCGGATTCCTCGCCAGGCACCGGGTGCCAGACCGGGTAGCGGGGATCCGGCCACCAGCCCGCGGGCCGGTCGAAGAACGCGCGGAGGGAGGCGAGGCCCTCAGCCCTCTTGCGCGGCGTCAGGGCCTCGTCGCCCGACACGGCGCCCGCCGCGAGGCCCAGGAGTCCGGGGCGCGCCCGCCGGAGGGCCTCTGCGTTCGACGCGAGGAGCGGCATCGCCCCGATTCCCGCGAAGGCTCCGGCCGCGCAGAGCGCCGCGATCCGCCCGGAGGCCTTCTCCGGCCCGCGCCTGCGGGCCAGGACGAGGATCGCGGCCGCGGGCCCGAGGACGAGGAGGACGGCGAAGCCGAACGCGCGCGCGTCGCCCGTGACGACGTCGCGCAGGATTCTCGGGTCGCCCAGAGGGTTGTAGACGCCGATCCCGCGCGCGTTCACGTGCTCGCCGGTCCAGCGGACGATCTCCAGGTCGGCCTGCGCGGCGAAAAGCAGCAGGATCCCGCCTCCCGCGAGGATCCCGAGCCCGAGACGCGGCGAGGCCCACGAGGCGGCCGCCGCGACGAAGCCAATGAGGGCGATCGTTCCGATCTCACCGGCCAGCGCGGCCGGGAGGACGCGAAGCGGGTGCTCGTCGAGATACGCCCCGGAGGGAGCCGGCAGAACGAAGTGGAGCGCGAGGGACGCCACCCGTCCCAGGAGGAGCGTCCCGAGGATCCCCGCGAATGCGCTGCACTTCATCGAGAACGTCCGGGACCCCGCCGGGGGCGCGGGGGGCGGCGACGGAGCCCCCCGCAACCGATCAATCCATCTGACGCCGCAGGAACGTCGGGATGTCGAAGATGTCTTCTCGCGGATCCCGCATGTTGATGAGGTTCACCCCGTAGCCCTGGTCCTCGGGCGTCACGGGCACGGCGGGCGCGTCACCCGGGCGCGGCCGCTCCGGCGCGGCGCCGCGGGCGCCCGACGGGCTGACGGGCAGCGAGGCTTCCCGGCGGGACGCCAGCGCCGCGGGGGCGTCGAACCCGGTCGCGATCACGCTGATCTTGACTTCGTCCTTCATGTCCTTGTCCAGAACGAGGCCGAAGATGACGTTCGCCTCCTCGTCGGCGGCCTGCTGGATGATCGCGCAGGCCTCGTTGACCTCGGCGAGCGTGAGGTCCTCGCCGCCCGTGACGTTGATGAGGATCGCGCGGGCACCCTGGATGGACTGCTCCTCGAGGAGCGGGTTCGAGATCGCGCGCTGGGCGGCTTCGACGGCGCGGTGCTCACCCGTCGCCGTGCCCGTGC
This sequence comes from Thermoanaerobaculia bacterium, assembly GCA_038319835.1. Lineage (GTDB taxonomy): Bacteria > Acidobacteriota > Thermoanaerobaculia > UBA5066 > UBA5066 > Fen-183. The sequence continues at coordinate 20,725 of JBBQDQ010000024.1, forward strand.
CCATGAGGGCCATGCCCATGTTCTCCATGACGGTCTTCACGTCCGCGAAGTCGAGGTTCACGATGCCGGGCACCGTGATGAGGTCGCTGATCCCCTGGACGGCCTGCCTGAGGACGTCGTCGGCGATGCGGAAAGCCTCCCAGGTCGTCACGTTGCGGTCGACGAACGAGTAGAGGCGCTCGTTGGGAATCGTGATGAGCGTGTCGACGTATTCGCGCAGCTCGGCAATGCCGTCCTCGGCGTAGCGGAGCTTGCGGCGCCCCTCGAACGCGAACGGCTTCGAGACGATTGCGACGACGAGCGCGCCGGCCTCCGACGCGAGGCGCGCGACGACGGGCGCGGCGCCCGTCCCCGTGCCGCCGCCCATGCCGGCCGTCACGAAGACCATGTCCGAACCGGCGAGGACCTCCGTGATCCTCTCGGCGTCCTCGAGGGCCGCGTTCCGCCCGACGTCCGGGTTCGAGCCCGCGCCCATGCCGCGGGACGTCGTGAGCCCGAGCTGGAGCTTCGTCACCGCACGGTTGACCTTCAGGACCTGAAGGTCGGTGTTCGCCGCGACGAACTCGATCCCCTTGATCCCCGCCTGGATCATGCGGTTGACGGCGTTGCCGCCGCCGCCGCCCACGCCGACGACCTTGATGCGGGCGGGAGGAGCCGAGTCCTCGCTGAATGTGATCGTCCGCGACGTGCGCTTGGAGCCGGCGTCGTCGTCGTCGAAAAGGATCATGATCTTTCCTCCATCGATATCACAGAGCGGTGGACGAGGGAAACAGGTTTCGGAAGCTGCCTTTGATCTTGTCGAGGAAGTTGGGCGACGCGCCCCGGTTGCGTCGGCGGGCCGTCGCTGCCGCGCCGCGGCCGTAGAGGAGGAGTCCCGCAGCGCAGGCCCACTCCGGCGACGCGACGATGTCCGTCAGGCCGCCGAGCCCGCGCGGGACGCCGCGCCTCACGGCGACGCCGAGGACCTGCTCGGCGACCTCGAGGAGGCCGTCGAGCTCCGAGCCGCCGCCCGTGAGGACGAGCCCGGCGCGCAGCTCGCTGGCGGGGACCTCGCGCACGGACTCCTCCCACAGGAGCGTCAGGAGCTCCTCGGCGCGCGGCTGGAGGATCTCGGCAATCTCGCGCCGCCGCACCGGGTGGACTCCACGCCCCCCGGTGAGCGGGACGTCGATCGAATCGCTTTCGTTCACGAGGGCCGCGAGGGCGGCACCGTGTTTTCTCTTGAGGCGCTCGGCGTCGGGCACCGGCGTCTTGAGGACGACCGCGAGGTCGTTCGTGAAGTGATCGCCTCCAACCGGGAGGACGGAGGTGTGCGCGAGCGTTCCATGGCGCCAGACGGCGATCTCCGTCGTGCCGCCGCCCACGTCGGCGACGACGACACCCAGCTCGCGCTCGTCGGCCGTGAGGACGGCCTCGCTCGCGGCGAGCGGCTCGAGGACCATCTCGATGACCTCGACGCCCGCCCGGTTCACGCAGTTGAGCAGGTTCTGCGTCGTGGCGACGGGGATCGTCACGACGTGGACGTCCGCTTCGAGCCGGCTCCCGACCATGCCGAGCGGGTCGGCGACACCGTCCTGGCCGTCGACGACGAACTCGCGCGGGAGGACGTGGAGGATCTCGAACTCGGACGGGATCGGCACGGAGCGGGCCGCATCGAGGGACCGCTGGATGTCCTCGCGCGAGATCTCGCGGTTCTTCGCGGCGACCGCGACGACCTGCCGGCTGTTGAACGACTTGACGGCGGGCCCGGCCACGCCCACGACGGCGCGCTCGATCTGGGCGCCCGCCATGATCTCGGCCTCCTCGGTCGCGCGCTTGATCGCGTCCACGGTCGCCGGCACGTCGATGATCGCACCCTTGCGCGCGCCCTTGTGGGCCGCGGTGCCCTTGCCGATGATGTCGATCTTCCCGGCCGCGTCGGTCTCCGCGATGAGGGCGCACACCTTCGTCGATCCGATGTCGAGACTGACGAGATAAGGCGTGGTTTTCGGCATGAAGAGGTCCCCTAGGTCTTTCCGCGCCCGGGGTCGCCGGGCGCCTTGAGCACGATGCGGCCCGCGAAGCGCAGGTCCGCGTCGGAAACCGGGAGGGCGTTCCGCTCGAGCTCCGGGAGGAGCGCGAGGTACGCCCGCCAAATGGAGGCCGCGCGGCCCGGAGCGGCCGCGTCGGGCCCGAACAGGAGCCGGCACGACGCAACGCGGTCCGTGACGGCGAATCCTTCCGGGACGACGGCGACCTCGGACGCCCGCGCGAGGAGATCCGGGTCCTCCGTCTTCAGAACGCCGAGGAACGCGGCGCCGAGCGTGCGCGCGGCCTCGTCCTCCGCGCCCGAGAGCACGACGAAGTCGTCCTCGCGGCCGAGGGCCCGCCCGCCGTAGGGGCCGATGAAGCTGCCCGTGCGGTCCACGGTCCAGAGCTCGCCGCCCTTGTCCTCGCGCACGGAGACCGCCACGGGCGGCCGCGCGACGACGACGACCGCGATCGTGTCGGGCACGATCCGGCGCGCGGCGGCCGACGCGACCCACGAGCGCCGGGAGAGCTCCGCCACGGGGCCCTGGAGGTCGACGAAGAGCGCCGGGCGGCCGATCCAGCCGTCCGTGAGCTCCTCGGCCTCGGCGCGGCGCGCCTCGGGCACGCCCTCGAGCACGACGCGCGTCACGGCGAAGCGCGGGTGGGTCCTGAGGACGACGAGCCCGCCGAGCGCAAAGGCCGCAAAGAGAAGGACCGTGAGCGCGGGGACGAGAAGACGCCTCCCCGGGCGGCGCCGGGTCGGACGCACGGTGCGGGACGAAGGCGGCCGGTAGAACGAGCTCAGCTCCTGGCCTCTTTCACTCGAAGAAACTCTTCTCCGAAATGCAACACATCACCGGCGCCCATCGTGATGAGGAGGTCTCCCTCCTTCAGTTCTTCCTCCAGCGCCTTCGCGATGTCCTTGCGGTCCGCGATGAAGCGCGCGGCGCGGTGGCCGCGGGCGGTCGCCGCATCCGCGACGAGGGCGCCCGTGACGCCCTCGCGCGGCGCCTCGCGCGAGCCGTACACGGGCGTCACGAGCAGGACGTCGGCGTTCAGGAACGCGGCGCCGAACTGGTGCGCCATGTCCTTCGTCCGCGAGTAGAGGTGCGGCTGGAAGAGCGCGACGATCCGGCGGTCGGGGTAGGACTGGCGGGCCGCGGCGAGCGTGGCCGCAACCTCCGTCGGGTGGTGCGCGTAGTCGTCGATCACGATCACGCCTGCGCGCTCGCCCTTCTTTTCGAAGCGGCGGATGACCCCCTTGAACTCGGCGAGAGCGCGCGCGGCCGTCGCGAACGGGATCGAAAGCTCGCGCGCGACCGCGAGCGCCCCGAGCGCGTTCTTGACGTTGTGGAGGCCCGGGATCTGGAGCGACACATGCCCCGTGAACTCGCGGTCCGCGAACGCGACGAAGCGCGAGCCGGTGCGCTCGAGGCCGAGGTCCCGCGCCGTGAGGTCGGCCTGGGGGGTCAGGCCGAACGTGACGACACGCCGCGGGACGAGCGGGCGGATCTCCTGGACGTTCGGGTCGTCGAGGCCGAGGATCGCGGCGCCGAAGAACGGGACGCTCCGGGCGAAGCGCGCGAACGTCTCCTGGAGGTCCTGCAGGTCGCGGTACGTGTCGAGGTGCTCGAGGTCGATGTTGTTGACGACGGCGAGCATCGGGGACAGCGCGAGGAACGAGCGGTCGAACTCGTCCGCCTCGGCGACGAGGTACTCGCCGTGCCCGAGCCGCGCCGTCCCGACCTCGCGCATCCGGCCGCCGACGATGATCGTCGGGTCGAGGCCGGCCTCCATGAGGATCGCGCCCGTCATCGAAGTCGTCGTCGTCTTGCCGTGCGTGCCGGCGATCGCGATCCCGCGCTTGACGCGCATGACCTCAGCGAGCATCTCGGCGCGCTTGATGACCGGGATTCCCATCGCCCGCGCGCGGTCGACTTCCGGGTTCGACTCGTGGACCGCGCTCGAGTAGACGACGACGTCGGCGCCCTGCACGTTCTCGGCGTTGTGGCCGAGGAAGACCGGGATGCCGAGCGTGCGGAGCCGGAGCACCTGCTCGCCCTCGGACTGGTCGGAGCCCGTGACCTCGAGCCCGACGCTCTTGAGAAGCTCGGCGAGGCCGGACATGCCGATCCCGCCGATCCCGACGAAATGAAGGCGCTTGACCCTGAGAAAATTCATTGCTGACTCGCTTCCGCTTCGAACACGATTTCGCAGAGCCGCGCCGCGGCGTCCGGCTTCGCGCAGCGCCGCGCGGCCTCGCCCATCGCGGCGAGGCGCGCCGGATCCGCGAGGAGCGCCACGATGACGGCGCCGACGGTCTCCTCGGTCGCCTGGGCCTCGGTGAGGACCGAAGCCGCCCCCGCCGTCTCGAGGGCGCGGGCGTTCGCCTCCTGGTGGCCGTGCGTCGCACCCGCGAACGGGACGAGGACGGCGGGCCGCCCGGCGGCCGCGACCTCGGCGACCGTCATCGCACCCGAGCGCGCGACGACGAGGTCCGCCTCCGCGAACGCCTCCGGCATGTCGTGGAGGAACTCCCGGACCGAAACGCGTTCTCCCGTCAGGCCGTGCTTCGCGTAGAGGGCCTCGACGTCCGCGGCGCGCCCCTTGCCGGCCTGGTGGAGCACCGTGAAGGGGGCGCCCGCGGCGGCCGCATGCGCGAACGCGCCCGGCAGGATCCGGTTCAGGATCGCGGCTCCCTGGCTTCCGCCGACGACGAGGAGCCGCGGGACGCGGCCCGACTCCCGCGAGGTGAGCGGCAGGACCGCGAAGAATTCCTTTCGGACCGGGTTTCCGATTGCGACGCCGCCGAGCCGCGCCGCGCCCGCCTCGGTGCCGGCGGCGACGCGCGTCGCGATCCGCGCGAGGAGGCGGTTCGTGAGGCCCGGGACGGCGTTCTGCTCGTGGATGACGGTCGGGATGCGCCTCGCCCACGCTGTCGCGACGAGCGGGCCGGAGGCGTAACCGCCGACGCCGACGACGGTCCGCGGCGCGTGGCGCCCGAGGATCCCCATCGAGTCGGCGAACGCGAGCGGGAGCGCGAGGAGCCCCTCGAGCCGCGCCTTCGCGCTCTTTCCCACGAGCCCCTTCGCCCGCACGAACTCCAGGGGCCAGCCCGCGCGCGGAACGAGATCCGTCTCGAGGCCGCGGCGCGTCCCGACGAAGACGATCGGCGCGTCGGGGCGGCGGCGCCGGATCTCGCCCGCGAGCGCGAGAGCGGGGAACACGTGTCCGCCCGTCCCGCCGCCCGCGATCAGGAAGCCGCCCGTGGCCGGAGGGTTCGCGGCGCCCGTCATGACGCGTGCTGCGAGAGGTTGAGGAGGATCCCGACCGCGAGGAGGTCGGCCCAGAGCGCCGATCCGCCGTACGAGAGGAACGGCAGCGGGATCCCCTTGGTGGGGACGAGCGAGAGGACGACCGAGATGTTCAGGAGGGCCTGGACGACGATCATGACGCTGAGGCCGATGCCGAGGAGGCGCCCGAAGGAGTCCGGCGCGTTCACGGCGGCGCGCACGCCGCGCGCGAAGACGAGGCCGAAGAGCGCGAGCACGGACACGCAGCCGATCAGGCCGAGCTCCTCACCGACGATCGCGTAGATGAAGTCCGTGTACGGGTACGGGAGGAAGAAGAGCTTCTGCTTGCCCTCGCCGAGCCCGAGGCCGGTCAGGCCGCCGGTCCCGACCGCGATGAGGGACTGGATCGCGTGGAAGCCCTTGCCGAGCGGGTCCTGCTCGGGGTGGAGGAAGGCGATCAGGCGGTCCCGGCGGTACTGCGCGGACAGAACCCACGCCGAGAGCGTCGGCACGAGGAGGAGCGCCGAGCCCAGGAACCACCGGAACGGGAGCCCGGAGAAGAAGAGCATCGCCCCCGCGACCACGAAGTAGGTGAAGGCGGTCCCGAAGTCGGGTTCGAGAAGGACGAGACCGGCGGGCAACGCGACGAGGCCGAGGACGGGCAGGAGCGCCCGGGTCGGGAGGTCCATCTCGTTCTCGCGGCGCGACAGGAGGGCCGCGAGCGCGATCACGAGGACGAGCTTCGCGAATTCCGACGGCTGCACGGACATGAAGCCGAGCGCAAGCCAGCGGCGCGCGCCGTTCACCGGGGCGCGGAAGAGGACGACGACGAGCGCCGCCGTCACGGCGGCGAGGAGGAACGCGACGAGGCGCGGATCGTTCAGGCGACGGTAGTCGATCGACATCGCCGCGAACGCGAGGAGTCCGCCGATCGCGACGGCGACCGCCTGCTTGAGGACGAAGAAATAGGGCCCCGCCGGAGCGGACGCGGTCGGAGACGGCGTGAGGACCTGCAGCGACGACGCGCTGTAGATCATGAGGAGGCCCGTTCCGACGAGCAGCACGACCGAGCCGAAGAGAAGGCGGTCGGAGGCCAGTTTCTTGGCCATCTACCGCTCCTTCCCGGCGGGCTCGGCGAGGCCGCGCACGAGCTGCTCGAACACCTCGCCGCGGTGCTCGAAGTTCCGGAACTGGTCGAATGAGGCGCACGCCGGCGAGAGGAGCACGGCGTCGCCGGCGCCCGCGCGGCACGCGGCTTCCTCGACGGCCTTCTCGAGCGTGCCGGACTCGACGAGCGCGACGCCTGGAATCGCGCCGAGCGCCTTTGCGACCGCCGGAACGGCCTTGCCGATCGCGAGGATCGTGCGCGCCTTCCTTGCGGCGAGAGGCGCGAGGCGCCCGAAGTCGTCGCCCTTGTCCTTCCCGCCGAGGATGAGGTGGACGTGCCCATCGGCGAAGCCCTCGAGGCTCTTGAGCGTCGCGTCCACGTTCGTGCCCTTCGAGTCGTTCCACCACGTGACGCCCGCGAGCGTGCGCACGAGGACGGTGCGGTGCGGCAGACCCCGGAACCCGCGGAACGTCTCCACGGCGGCGTCGGGCGTGACGCCCAGCGGAAGCGTCGCCGCGAGCGCCGCGAGGGCGTTCTCGACGTTGTGCGCGCCGGGCAGCGCGAGATCCGATCGCTTCGCGATCACGCGCGGCCCCTTCCCGTTCACGTCCGCGACGAAGAGGTCGTCCTTGAGCCACGCCCCGAGGGCCGGCTGGCCGGCACGCGAGAATTCGAAGCGCCGCGCCCGGGGACGGATCCGCGCCACGAGCGGGTCGTCCGCGTTCAGGACGGCGACCTGCGCGTCGCGCTGGTTTTCGAAGATCCGCGCCTTGGCGGCGCCGTAGTCGTCCATCGACCGGTACCGGTCGAGGTGGTCCGGCGTGAGGTTCAGGTGGACCGCGACGTCCGGCGCGAACCGGCGGATCCCCTCGAGCTGGAAGGACGAGAGCTCGACGACCCAGGTCTTCGGGACCGAGCCGTTGCCGTTCGCGCCGGCCTTCGTCGCGAACGAGATCCACGGCGTGCCGTAGTTGCCGCACGCGATCGCGGCGTGGCCTGCGGCCTTGAGGAGGGCTGCGGCGAGCGCCGTCGTCGTGGACTTCCCGTTCGTGCCCGTGATCCCCACGACGACGCCCGGCAGGAGGCGCGAGGCGAGCTCGACCTCCGAGACGACGGGGATGGCCCGCGCGCGCGCGGCGTCGAAGATCGGCAGCGAGAGCGGGATCCCCGGCGAGACGACCACGAGGTCGGCGCCGTCGAGGACGGACGGCGGGTGGCCGCCGAGCTCCCAGCGCACGTTCTCCAGAGCCGGGAGCTCTCCGAGGTCCCCCCCGTTCTTCGTGTCGGTTCCGACCACGGTAACGTCGCGCTCGGCG
>JBBQDQ010000025.1:0-27263 GCA_038319835.1 Thermoanaerobaculia bacterium
GGCGCCTTCCGCCTCGGGTTCTCGGGCGGCGATCCGCGCATGGCATGGGTCGCCTGGTGGGCGAACCTGCGGACCGCATTCACCAAAGTGCCGTACGGCGACCAGGCACCGTGGGTCCGCCGCGACGTCTACGAGCGCCTGGGCGGCCACGCGCCGTGGCCGTTCCTCGAGGACTGGGACTTCTCCCGCCGCCTCGTCGCGGCCGAGGGCAAGTCGAGAGTCGAGATCCTCAAGGAGAGGGTGCAGACGTCGCCGCGGCGCTATCGCGAGAACGGCGTGACCAGAACGGTCGCGATGAACTGGCAGATCCTCTGGAAGGCGAAGAGGGGAACGCCGCCCGACGACCTGGCGAAGCGCTATCGGCCCTGACGTTCGGCGGCGCCGGGTTCGACGCGGCGCCGGATTTCCACGGCGCGCCCCGTCGCGTTCGGGAACTCCAGCTTCGCGAGGTGATCGCGAACGCACCGCCCCACGGAGGAGCGGCCGGAGGCGCGGTCGAGCCGGACCTCCGCGACCGCGCCGGACGGTGAGACGAGGAGCGTCACGTCGAGCGGCCCGAGCGAGACCCCTGGATTCCGCGCCAGCTCGAGATTCCGGCAGAACAGGAGATGCGTCATCAGCTTGCCGGTACGGTCCTGGAAGTCCTCGGCGTCGACGAGACCGCTCGAAAGGGCCTGTTCTTCGGACATCGCGGCCGGACGCGTGTCGGCGGGGGGAGCCGTAGTCGCGACCGGAATCGGGGTCGCGGCCGGGGTCTTCGGCGCCCGCTCCGGCGGCGCGGACCGGGACGGCGCGGTGGGTTCCGGACGCGGCGCCGGGGTCGACGAAGGCGCAGCCGGCGGGTTCGTCGGGGCGGCCGGCGGTGTCGAGGTCAAGGCGGAAGGGGCGACGGCGGCGCTCGACTCGCCCGCCTTCGGCTCGGGCGCCTGCTCCGCCCGCCTCGCGCGCCACGCAAAGAACAGGACGGCGCACGCGATTGCGGCCGCCCCGGATACGGACACGGCCACGGGCCACCGCTTCGCGTTGCGCAGCGCCTCTCCGGCCGCCGGCCGGACGTCTTCCCGGGCGGGCCGCGGGATCGGCGGCGGGCTCGGACTCACGGCCGGTTCGTCCTCGGCCTCGAACTCGAGCCGGCCGCTCGCCATGTCGCCGGACGTTGCCGCCGGAGCGCCATGGTCCGGCGACGCCCCGTCGGATGCGCCGTTGTTCTCGCTCCACCCGACCGCGACGACGCTGACGCCGCACCGGCGGCACGCCACGACGAGCCGCGAACCCTCGATCCGCATCTCCGAGAGCTCGGCCCGGCTACGTGACCCGCAATTGGCGCAGTGAAGGAGCAAGACCGCCTCTCGGCCGACGGGCGCCCTAAGGGGCCTTCCCGGTGCAAGCGGCCTTGCCAGCCCGGGCCCGCGCGTCCTTCGGATCGAGCGTCAAAGCCTTCTCGTACGAGGCCGTCGCGCCCCGGCAGTTGCCGGCCGCCCGCAGGCACTCGCCCAGCACCGAGTGCGCCGTCGCGAGAGCCGGATCGTGCTGAACCGCCTGCCGAGCCGCCTCGAGCGCCTTCTCGTTCTTCCCTGTCTCGAGGAGCAGCTCGGCCATCCGGGCGTGACGCCCGGCCACCGAGGACTCGCCCCCGACCTTCGTCGACACCGGGTTCGCCAGGGCGGCGAACTCGGCCTCGGTGATTTCCCGGAGGAGGAGCCGGAGACGGGCGTCCACGAGCTCGCAGAAGTTCAGCCGCGTGTAGGGTTGATAGGCGACGAGTTTCCGGGTCCGGTCGGTGAACGCGACCGCGGGGAGCTGCGCCACCGCGACCTCGTTCGAAAGCGCCTCGCCCGTGTCGACGAGAACCGGCATCACGATCCCGGCGTCCGCAACCGCGGACTTCACCTGACCTGACGAATACCGGTCCGAGACGATCGCCGCCCAGCGGACCGACTTCCCCGCCGACCTTCTCTCGCAGGCCGCGAGCCCCCTCAGCGTCTCCTTCGACGTGTCGCCGTCGGGGCGGAAGAAGACGAGAACGTTGAGGTCGACGTCCTGCTGCGGACGCGCCTTGCCTCCGGCGAGAACGGCCAGCTCCGGGTTACTGAGAACGGCCCCCACAGGGGTTCGCGAGGAGGCGTGCCCCGCGGCGGCGGCCGCCGCCGCCAGGACGGCGAGGACCAGCCCGCTCACGAAGCACAGGCCGTTCGATCGATTCACGGCGCCGTCACTTTCGCGGCCGTCGTCCCCGTGTTCACGTAGCTCGTGTTGGCATGGCAGGTCTTCGCGCACGTCCCGCCGTCTGGGTTCTTCGTGAACCCGATCTTCAGGACCCAGCCGCTCGGGCCGTAGGGCACGCCCTCGCGGACCAGGAACGACTGCTTCGCCGCGTGCACTTCGTGGCAGACCCGGCAGATCCGGCCTCTCTCTGCGAGGTTGACGTGCGCGTAATGGAGGTTGCGCCGGCCGTCCCGGAAGCGCGTGTCGGTCGTCGTCTGCTTGACCGTTACGAGCCTTTCGTTGTGGCACCGGAAGCAAAGCGCGTAGTTCCCCACTTCGAACGGCGCATAGAACTCGGCCGGATAGGGGTCCCTCAGCAACCTCGTGTTCTCCGAGCCATGAATCTCGTGGCAGGAGCTGCAGTCCTTCTGCTCGACGGGCGAATGCTTCACGGGGTTCTCCGCGAGGAGCTTCTTGAAGTTGAAGAGGCGCTTCCCCCTGGCGTCCGTCATGTCGTCCGTTGAATGGCAGCCGACGCACTGCTCGTAGGGAAGCCTCATGAGCATCTTCTCGACGTTTGACGCGTGCGGGCTGTGGCAACCCGTACAGGAGGCGGCCGCCGTCAGGGCGGCGTGCTTGACTGGGGACTGCATGCGCTTGCGGATTCCGATGTGGCAATCGAGGCAGAGGTCCGGCATCTTCGCAACGAGCAGCTTCGGGAAAACCGAGTTGTGGGGGCTGTGGCAGTTCGTGCAGGCCTGCGCCGTCCGGTGCTGGAACCGCCCGGACTCCATGATCTTCTTGACGTCCTCGTGGCAGAAGTAGCAGGTCTGGTTGCCCGCGCGCAGAAGCGGCCCGCCGCCCTTGCCGTTCTTCTTCACGACGTGGCACAGGCTGCACTCGCCCGTCCCGAACGGAACGTGCGTCGAGACCGCACCTCTCTGCAGGGGAGCCACGGACGGCTGCTTGCGGGGCTCGACCTCCGTCGCGCTCCTCTGCAGGGTTTTCGGGATCGCCTCGGGAACCGTGTCGGCAACTCCACCGAAGGACGCGAGCAGGAAGAAGACGCTCGCCGATGTGATGGTCTTCATATTCCCCCGATTTTTCCGGGGAAATTCTCGCGTTCAGCGTCGGCGCAAGAAATGATGCAAGCGGATCAAATCCGGCCTCAGACGAGCTTCAGGATGTGGAGAAAGGGCGAAGCGCCGGAGAGGATCACGGAACTCTACCGGAGCTGAGAGCCACCGCCCGCCGCCCCATTCACGTTCGCGGAATCTCCCGGTTTCCTCTCCGGTGTGTCAGTGCTTGAACTGCGACGCGTCGAGGCAGCGCCCGACGTTCGCCGTGATCTCCGACGCGGCGGTCGCCCCGTTCTTGTCCTTCACGACGACCTTCAGGTGCATGGGCCCGGCCGTCGTGAACTTGTGCGTGACTGACCACGGCGCGGCCGTGCGCGTTCCGATGACGGCCCACGTGCCCGCCAGCTTCCCGGGCACGAGAAACTCCATCGTGTTCGGCTCGCAGCCGCGGAACGTCGGGACGGCCCGGAGCGTCGTGTCCTGGTTCTGGCAGATCGCGCCGCTCGCGAGAGGCGACTCCCATCGGACGGCGGGCGCAAGGCAGGCCGCGGAGACCGGTGCGACGACGACCCTGATCTCGTCGACCTCGATGTCGAACGAGGCCGAGGCGTCGCCCGCCCCCGTGTGGATCGTCACGTCCAGCTTGTACCGGCCCGCGGTCGTGAAGGTCGCGCTGCCGAGGCCGACAAGGTGCATCTGGTTCCCGGGCAGGATGCCCGTCTGCGGCGTCCACTGCCGGACGCCCGTGACGGGCGCCGTCGTCGTCCAGTTCGTCGACCACCCATGGACGTCGCCGTCGTGGTGCAGGAGGGCGTCGATCTCCGGGGTGTCCCCGACGAACACCTTCTTCGACGGGTACGGCGCCCGCCGGGCAGGGGCCACGTGCATGTCGATGTCGGTGATCCGGAGCGCCGCCTGGGCCGCGACGGGGGTCACGAGCAGGGCGAGCAGGAGGGCGGAAGACAGAAAACGGCTTCGCAGCATGAGCGTCGTCCTTTCGATCGCGGCCTGTCGGAATCCGACAAACAACGTACGCAGGCGAAGCGCCCGTGGCAAGGGGCCCGTCTTGCCGCGGAGCGCCAATCGAGGGTCTGGGCGCGCCAGGGCCTTCTTCCGCCGCCCTCAGACGAGCTTGAGGATGTGCCCCATCTTCGCCTTCTTCGTGGCGAGGTAGTCGCGGGTCCCGTCCGTCGGCGGGATCTCGAGGGCTACCCGCTCGACGATCTCCAGACCGTAACCGTCGATCGCGACGTACTTGGCCGGGTTGTTCGTCATGAGGCGCATCTTCTTGACGCCGAGGTCCCGCAGGATCTGGGACCCGATCCCGTAGTCGCGGACGTCCGGCGCGAACCCGAGCTTCTCGTTCGCAGCTACCGTGTCGAGGCCCTGCTCCTGCAGCTCGTAGGCACGAAGCTTGTTGAAGAGGCCGATCCCGCGGCCTTCCTGGAGAAGGTAGAGGAGGACGCCCTTGCCCTCTTTCGCGATCTGCGCCATCGCGCGCTGAAGCTGCGCGCCGCAGTCACAGCGGCCGGAGCCGAACACGTCCCCCGTCAGGCAGGCGGAGTGCACGCGGACGAGGACGGGCTCGTCCTCCGTCCAGGTCCCCATCACGAGCGCGACGTGCTCCTCGTTCGTGAGCTCGGAGCGGAAGGCGACGGCGCGGAACTCGCCGTGCGGCGTCGGGAGGACGGGCGCGGCGATGCGGTGGACGAGGCGCTCCGTCCGCATCCGGTGGCGGATGATGTCCGCGACGGAGACGATGGGGATTCCGTGCTTCTCCGAGACGAGGAGGAGGTCCGGCACGCGGGCCATCGTCCCGTCCTCGTTCATGATCTCGCAGATGACGGCCGCGGGCGCGAGCCCCGCGATGAGCGCGAGGTCGACGGAGGCTTCCGTCTGCCCGGCCCGCTTGAGGACGCCGCCCTTCTTGGCGCGGAGCGGGAACGTGTGGCCGGGCCGCAGCAGGTCGTGGGGCTTCGACTTCGGGTCGATGAGCGTCAGGACGGTCGCTGCGCGGTCGGCCGCGGAGATCCCGGTCGTCGTCTTGCCGCGGGCCTCGACGGAGACCGTGAAGGCCGTGCCGTAGTTCGAGGTGTTCTGCTCGACCATCGGGTGGAGGTCGAGCTCGTCGCAACGCTCTTCAGTCAGCGAGACGCAGACGAGGCCGCGGCCCTCACGGGCCATGAAGTTGATCGCGGCGGGCGTGACGTGCTCGGCGGCGAGGCAGAGGTCGCCCTCGTTCTCACGGTCTTCGTCGTCCACGATGATGACGAACTGGCCCTTCCGGTAGGCCGCGGCGGCGTCGACGACAGAGACGAATCCCACGGGTCTTCCTTTCGGCAATCACGAGGGTGCAGGACGCGCCCTCGGGGATCAATTGTACCGGGAGACTCCCCCGGGCCCCGCGTCCGGCCTCGGGCCCTTGAACGGGTGGTCCGCGAGAACGGCGCGCTTGCCGACCTCTTTCACGAGCGTCCGGAGGAAACCGTCGAACTGGTTGGCGGCCGGGACGAAGGCGCGCGGCGCGCGCTCGCGAGAAAAGCCCGCGTGGAACCTCTCGAAGAGAGACCAGTCCTTGAACATGAGGTAGCGCATCCCGCCGCGGCGGAAGCTCTCAATCTCCGTCACGAGGCCGCGGAGAGTCTTCTTGTCCGGCGTCTTGAGGAACTCCTGGGTCGCGCGGACCAGGTGCCCGAGCTCTTCGCGCAGCCTCAGGCTCTGGTCGAGGCGCGCACGGTACTCAGGGAACAGCGCCCGCGCGTCGATCCCCGAGGAGAACGTCTCGGCGAGTCCGATCACGCTCTGCTGGCTGAGGTCCCGGAAGAGACTCGCCGCATCCTCGAGCCGCGTCAGGATCGCCTCGGGATCCTTCATCAGGGCGACGCCGACGAGCTCCACGTCCATGGCCTTCTTCGTCTCGGCCTCGAAGGCGGACGCGAGACGATCGAGTCCCTCCGCCTCCTTCGTTCCGTCCTCGAAGCGCGGCCGGAGCCGCCGCCTCACGTACGAAACGAACGAGTCGCTCTCGGCCTTCAGGAGGCTGAAGAGCAGCAGGGCGCGCTTGCGCGTCGCGGGCGACTCGGCCGCGCTGGAGACGCGCTCGGCGACGCGGAGGCCCTTGAAAAGCGCCACGAAGAGCGTCGCGAGCGCTCCGCGCTGGGACGGGTCCGGCAGGCTCCCGAGCACCTTCGCGAGCGACTGCTTCGAATCGCGGTCGAGGACGGGCTTGAGGTTCTCGCGGAACAGGACGCCGAGGTTCGGGTCCTGCCGGAGCGTCCCGACCACGACCCTTCCGAGCGAGAGGTACGTCTGGAGGGGAACGAAGGGCGCCTTCGCGAGCTCGTCGAGGATCTTCGTGAAGTCGTCCAGCGTCTCGACCACGCGCGCGAGCTCCGTCGTGCCGTCGCCCCGCCGCCGCCCGCCGGGCCGCTGGACCTGCGTGTCGAGATAGAGGAGGAACGACGCGAGGTCTTCCTGTCCCTCTCCCATGAGCTGCGTCGCGATGAGCGCCATGTGCGCGACGCCCGAGCGAGCCGCCGCGACCTCTTCGGTGTAGTTCTTGAGCGACGCGTGCGAGCGCTCGAAGGTCGAGAGGGCAAGGCAGTCGATCTGGAAGAAGCGCTCGAGCCCCTTGAGCCACATCTCGAGCTCGAAGAGGTAGTCGTACTTCACGCGATTCGAGAAGAGCGCGGACGTCTCCAAAACCGTGAAGCGCGGCATGATCCCGGGAATTGTAAGCCCGGCTCAGAAGGGGTAGCCGACCGAGAACGCGAACGCGCCGGCGTCCTCGCCCGGCTTGCGGTCGAGCTTCAGGCCGTACTCGAGGCGCAGCGGGCCGACGGGGGTCAGGTAGTGGAGGCCGATCCCGGCGCCCGTACGGATCAGTCCGAGATCAGTGTTCTTCGGGTCGGCCCACGTGTTGCCCGCGTCCACGAAGAGCGCGACCTCGAACCCGCCCGTCACGGGGATGCGCCACTCCGCGTTGCCGATCAGGAGGACCGTTCCGCCGATTCCGACCCCGTCGGCGTTCAGCGTGTCCGGTTTCGTCCCGAGGTTGTCGCGCGTGAAGGCGCGGTGCGTCGAGGTCCCGCCCGCGAAGAAACGCTCGGACACCGGGACGATCAGGTTCGGCGCGCAGGTCCCGGCCGCAACCTTGTCGCCCGGGCAGGGTGCGTAGTTCCAGGTGACGCCCCCGCGGACGGAAAAGGCGAACCGCGTCTTCCCGTAAGGCCGGTAGAGACCGGCCTGCGTGAGGATCTTGAGGAAGTGCGCATCGGCGGCGAGGAGCGGGAACGCGTACTTGGCGTCCGCACCGAGCAGGAAACCGGAGCGCGGGTTGAGCGGGTCGTCGCGTTTGTCCCACGTGACGCCGCTCGAGATGGACGCGACGCGGCTCTCGCTGTTCACACGCTGGTCCGCTCCGAGACCGGGGTCCGAGCTCGGCTCGACGAGCTCGTACTGGAGGCGGAGCCCCGTCCGGAGCGCGCTCGACAGCCGGTACTCGCCCTGGACGAACGTGCCCGTCCGGACGACGTCGTAGGCGTTCGAAGGGGTGTCCTTGGTCCGGTAGACGGCGAGGGAGAGCGGCACCTTTCCCGCGAAGAGCGAACGGTCGCGGGCCGTGAAGATGAGCCTCGGATCGTTGTTCGACGCGCGGCCCTCGACGCCGACCTCGAGCGCGCGCCCAAAGAGATTGTTGTACGTCACGGCGAGAGAGAGCCGGAGCGAGAGCTGGTCGCTCACGGACGAGCCCGTCTGGGGGTTGTAGTCCGCGCCGATGGCGTACGTGAGGCTCCACGGGCGCGCCTCGGACACGGTCACGAGGACGCTCCGGGACATCGTCTCGGGATCCGTCTCGAATGACGTGATGTCGATCCGCTCGAAAACGCCGAGTCGCGCGAGGCTTTGCTGCGTGTCGAGGAGCTTCGTGAGGGAGAAGGGATCGCCCTCCTTGTTCGCGAGCCGGTCCTCGACGACGAACGGTCTCGTCCGGCGGTTGCCCCGGACGATCGTCTTGCCGAAGAGAACGGGCTGTCCTTCGGTCACGGCGTAAACGACCTCCGCTCGTTCGCCCTTCGGCCCGGCGAAATGCGTCGTCGCCTCGACCTTGGCGTCGACGAATCCCTTGTCCACATCGAGAGACTGAATCAGCGACGCGTCGTCGCGCACGGCCGTCTCCGCGTACGGGCCGCCGGGCTTCACGGCGAGCCGCGGCGCGAGCTCGGACTCGGGGAGGAGCTGCATCCCCGTGATCCGGCGGGTCTCGACGGTCGTCCGGACGCCCTCGTCCACGGCGAACCGGACGTCGAGCGTGTGCTCGCCGGGGCCATCCGTCACGGAGGGCGCCAGGACCTTCGCGTCGCGAAAGCCCTTTTCGCGGTAGAGGGACTCGAGGGCGTCGCGGTCGCGCGCCGCCTCTTCGCTCACGTAGCGTCCCGTCTCGAGAACGCCGCGCGGCCGGGTTTCGATGGCGCTCCGGGCCTGCTTCCCGGGCAGGCTCGCGGCTCCGGCGACGTCCACGCGCGCGACGCTCCATCGGGCGCCCTTGTCGATCGCGAAGCTCACGATCTCCCGGCCCGGCTGCGTGTCGAACGCGACGTTCACGGCCGCCTTCGCGTACCCCTTCTCCTCGTACGTACGCTTGAGCGCCACGCGCAGCCGCTCGACGGCGTCCTCGTCGGGAGGTTCGCCTTTCCTCCAGGGGGACTCGGCGTGCTCTCGAACGACGGACTCCTTCTCGCCCGTCACCTGGAGGACGACCAGCGGGCCGACGAACACCGTGTACCGTGGCGCCGCGGAGCCCTTCACGGCGTCGTAGCGCTCCTCCTCGAGCCGCACTTCCGCGCGCGAGTAGCCGCGCTTGTGGAGCTCGGCCTCGAACCGCTCGGCGTCCTCCCGCGCGACCCCGCGCTTGTAGGGCTTGCCGGTCTTCTGCTTCGCCTTCGCGAGGAAGTCCGCCGCCGTGAGCGGCTCGAGGCTTCCGTTCCATTCCGGCCGGGCGGCAAGGGCGCGCGGGCCCGATGCGACCTCGTAGAGCACGTCGACGCTCGTTTCGTCCGCCCCCGCCGCGACGTCGATCGAGACCGTCGGGTCGAAGTAGCCCTCCTCCTTGAGGACCCGCCGGATCGCAGTCTCGATGGCGGACTTGCGGTCGGCCTGCCACGGGTCGCCGGGCCCGAGCCCGGCGGCGTCGAGCACCTTCCCGCGCGCGGGCACGCCCTTCGAGATCTCGAGGGTCGCGATGCGCGGCGACGACGAGAACACGACCACGACCGCGACCCCGTCGCCGGAGGGCGAGGCCTCGAGCGCGAGGTCGGAGAACCGGCGCGTCGCGAAGAGGTTCCGGATGCTCACGCGGACCGCGCCCTCCGTGAGCGTCTTCCCGGGCGAGAGCTCGGTGAGGCCCCCCATCCGCTTTTCGTCGACCGGCCCGTCCCCCCGGAACGCGAGGGACGCGACCCGGCGGCCGTAGAGAGCGTCCTCGCCGGCCGGCGCGCCCGTGGCGGCGACAGCGAGGAGGAAGGCAAGGAGCGCGGCGGCGCCGCGGAGCGCCCTCATCGCAGCCGCTGCCGGAAGCGCAGCTCGAGCGAGTACACACCGTTCTCGTCCAGCCGGGCCTGGAGGAACGCGGTCGGCGAGAGCTGGTAATCGAGCGTGATGATCTGCTGCTGGTTGCTCGAGAGGACGAACGAGACCGTCGCGTTGAAGTCCTTGCCGAGGGACTTGCCGACCGTGATGCGCGGAGCGTCGAACGTCGAGCCCGTCGAGAACGAGGGGTCGATCTGGAAGCGGTCGAGCCGGAAGAACTCCTTCGTGCGGCTCGTGACGGCGTCCGACGCGAGGCTTGCGAGGAGCTCGCGCGCCGCCTTCGACACCGACTCGTCGGAGGACGTGGGAGCAGCGCCCACCGCCCCTCCGGCGGCGGCCGTCCCGGCGTCGCCCGTCGCCATGAGCGAGACGATCTGCGCCTCGGAAAGCTGCGGGTCCGACGAGAAGCGGGTCGCGAGGCGCGACGCGGTGCCCGTGAGGCCGAACGTGACCTGGTACTTGTTGATCGTCCCGCGCGCCTCCATCTCGAAGAACGGCTCGATCCGGATCGGATTCGAGAACAGAATGCGCGCCGACAGGAGATCGTAGCGCTGGCCCTGGAGCGTGAGCCGGCCGCCCTCTTCTGCCCGGATCTCCCCGAAGAGGAGCGGCCGCCCCCACGTGCCCCGCACGAAGAGCTCCCCCGACGCCTTCAGGCGCGCGACGTTCGTCCGGACCTCGATGGATTCGGGCGGGGCGACGAGGCG
Organism: Thermoanaerobaculia bacterium; assembly: GCA_038319835.1. Taxonomy (GTDB): domain Bacteria; phylum Acidobacteriota; class Thermoanaerobaculia; order UBA5066; family UBA5066; genus Fen-183. The sequence goes on from JBBQDQ010000025.1 coordinate 10,580, forward strand.
AACGTCGAGCGTGACGGGGTCGAACGCCGTCGGGGCCGAGCCGACCGTCGCGACGCGCTTCCTCTGGAGGAGCGTCGCGATGTCGATCGAGAAGTCACGGTCGTAGAGCGCACGATCGAAGGCGAGCTCGCCACGCACGGCGCGCGGCTGTGCGTCCCCGAGGAGGAGGAGGTTCCCCGAGATCGTCCCTCGGAACCCGTCGAAGGGCGAGACCTTCACGCGCGAGACGAGGGCCGAGATGCGCATCCCCGTCGGCTTCCAGCCGTCCAGCGCGATCGTCCCGCCGACGTCGACCGTCCCGCCGCCATAGTGCACCGAAAGGTCGGCGATCGAGACCTTGCCTTCGCTGAAGAGAAGCGAGCCCGTCGCCCCCTCGAACGCGGGCCCACCGCCCGGAGAGAGGATGTCCACCGAGTCGAGGGCGGCGCGGCCCATCACGATCGGCGCCGAGGCCGTCCCGGTCAGGCGCGCGTCCAACGTGACACGCCCCGCGAGGCGGTAGGGGTCGGCGAGCGCCCTGAGAAGGCCCGCATCGATCGAACCGGCGACGCCGACGTCGAGCGCGCGCGGCGCGACGAACTGGGCGCTGCCCGAGAGCGTGAACGAGGTCGTGACCGCCGAGGGCGTCTCGAGCCGTGCGGCCTCGGCGAGCGCGATGTGGTCGAACGTGACCTTCCCGCCCGAGACCTTGAGCCCCGCGCCGCCACGGACCGTGAGCGTGCGGCCCCACGCCGTGAATTGCGCCGCCGAGATCCGGCCTTCGCCTTCGAGATCGGCGGCGGTCGCGCCGGGCTTCAGCTCGACCTCCGCGCTCAGCCGGCCGTCGAACTCCGCGTCCTCGGGCAGCCCGAGGAGCGATGCGAGCGGGGCGAGGCTCGGGAGGTCCGCACGGGCGCGCCAGAGCCCGCCCGAGAGCCCGCTCTTCGGCGAGAGGAGCTCGATCACGCCTTCTTCGGCCGCCTCGGCCCTCACGCTCCAGACGCCGCGTTCCGCATGCGCGTGGAGCTCGAGGTCGCGGTCGGCGCGGGCGAGCGGGCGGCCGTCGAACGTCGCGGCGGCGACGCGGCCGTCCGCGGAGAGCGTCGGCGAGTCGATCAGACCTTCCCCCGAGGCCGTCCCGGTCAGGCGGCCGCCGGCCGGGAGATCCGAGAACGCGCCGATCCGGTCGAGGGCGAGGTTCTTGACGTCGAGCGCGAAGCGATAGCCGCCGTCCGCGTACCGGTAGAACCCGCCGCCCGCTACCGTCCCGTCCCCGAGGCGGCCGGACGCGCCCTCGACGGCGATGCGGTCGTCCTGGAACGCGAGGACGCCCTCGAGGCGGTCGAGCTTCTGTCCCCAGAGCGACGCGTCCACGAGGACGAGCGGAACGCGCCCGTGGATGGCGGGCGTCAGGCCGTCGAGCGGGAGCTTCCCCGTCGCCCGTCCCGACAGCGGCAGGTCGAGATCCAGGAACGCGAGGACCTTTTCGAGCGGCCAGTCGTGGAAGTCCCCGACGAGGCCGTCCAGCCGGTAGTGGCCCCGCAGCGCGGACCCGAAACCGATCTTCCCCTCGAGCGAGAGCGAGCCGGCGCCGTCGCGGGCGGCGAAGGGGGCGAGGGTCGCCACGTCGTGGTCCACGACGAAGCTCGCGGACGTCTCGCCGAAGCGCACGCCGCGCAGGACGAAGTCCGACGCGTCCATGCGGCCCTCGATGTGCGGGTCGGAGAAGGCCCGCGTGAGCCGCGCCGAGAAACGGCCCGAGCCGCCGAGCATCAGCGGCGGCGCGAGCGGCTCCTTCTGGATCGCGGGATACCAGTTCGCGGCAAGGCGTTCGATCTCGGCGAGATCGCCCGCGGACGCTTCGAACGCGAGGTCCGGCTCCCACGAGCCGAAGCGCAGCGAGCCGTCGAGGCGGACCTTCGCGCCGCCCGCGGTCGCGAGCGGCATCTTGTCGAAGAGGATCCGGCCGTCCTTCACGCGGAGCGGGCCGCCTCCGGAGACCGGCATCGGAATGCGCCCCTTGACCGCGGACGCGCGACCCGGGTCGGCCGTGAGCGTGAGGCGGCCGGCACCGTCGGCGTGCTCGATGCCGCCGGGCCCGAACGTGAGCGTCGCGTCGAGCCCCGCGCGTGCCATCATCCCCGTGCCCGGAAGGCCGAGGTCCGCGAAGAACTGCTCGAAGTCGATTCTCTTCCCGCGCAGGGCGATCTTCACGGGCAGGGGCGGCCGGTCGAGCCGCTCGAGCCGGACGAGGGCCTCGAAGGAGCCGCCCGCGTAGCTCGCGCGGGCGACCTCGACGAGGAGCCCCTTCGGATCCAGACGGAGCGTCCCTTCGCCCGACATCGGGAAGACGGCGAGGCGCGAAGCCGGCAGCTCGAAGGCCGCCCGGACCCGGAAGCCTCCCGGGTCGCCCACGCGGAGCGCCCCGTTGAGCCGGACCGGTCCCGTGAGCGGGAGCCCGAGCCCGAAGGCGGATCCGAGCGTCTCACCCATCGTGTCGATCTTCGCGACGAGCGCGAAGACGGGCTTCTTGAGGTCGTCGATTCCGCCCGAGGCCTCGACGGAGATCTTCGGGCCCTTGAGACGCAGGCCCGTGAGGTGGGCGCGGCCCGGCGCGAGCGTGACCTCGGCGCCGAGCGCGAACTCGAGCGGCTCGTTTCCCTCGAGCCGGAAGCTCCCCTGCCGGCAGGCGAGAACGAGGTGCGTGACCGAGAGGGTCCGGCCCGCCCGCGCCGTGAGGGCGGCGTCCTTGAGGAGGGCGTCGATCTCGGCCTTCCACTCGCGGAACCGGAACGAAGCTCGCTGGATGACGGCCTCGTGGAGCTGGACGTTCTTGGCCCCGCCCCCGCCCCGCTGCAGCGCGCGAAGGATCGTGTCCACGTTCGTCGAGCCGTCCGGAAAGACCTCGACGACGACGCGCGGCGCGACGACCCGCAGCTTCGAGAGCTCGATCGTGTCGCTCGTGATCGCGGGGATCCCGCGGATCTCGATCTCGGACGCCGAGAAGAGCGGCCCGGCGAGCGACCGGCGGTCGTTCGCGATCGAGACGTCCCGCACGAGGAACGAGAACGGCAGGAGCGCGAGGTCGAAGCCGCCGATCGAGACCTTCCGCCCGATCTGCGCCGAGAGGACCCGCTCCGTCTTCCGCCGCATCACGTCCTGGAATCGGTGCGACCGGAAGACGCCGTAGAGGACGAGCACCGAGAAGAGGAGCAGAAGGCCGAAGAGCCGGACGAGACGGACCTGCGTGAGGTTGAGCTTCGGGAGGGTCGGGATCGGTGGCCGGGCCATCTCCCCTCGCTAGCGCGACGCGTTGTCCCGCTCGCCGCCGAACGAGAGCTTGCCCGACAGGACGTCCCAGAACGAGCCCGCCGACGCCCGGACGAGCAGGACGGTCTCCCGCGCGCGGGAGATCGCGATGCGCGTCACCGCGCTCACCGGGAAGCCCTCCTGCCCGTCGAGGGTCAGGAACACTCCCGTCGCGTCCTCTTCGACGCGCAGATCGAGGCGCACGGAGTCCGGCAGGACGAGCGGGCGGAGCGACAGGGTGTGGGGGCAGATGGGCGACAGGACGATGGCCGGCATCGTCGGCTCGAGGATCGGGCCGCCGGCCGAGAGGTTGTACGCCGTGGAGCCCGTCGGCGTCGAGACGATGATGCCGTCGCCGCGATACCGCGAAACCGTCCGGCCGTCGACGTCGACACGGATCGCGGCGATCCGGGCGAGCGCCGACTTCCCGACGACGGCGTCGTTCACGACGCGGTAGGTCCGCGCCGGACGGCGCCCCTCTGCCACGGAGACGGACAGGAGGCGCCTCTCCTCGAGACGCGCCGTGCCCGCGAGCGCTTCTTCGAGGATCTCCTCGTAGTCGTCCGGGCTGCAGGTCGTCAGGAATCCGAGGGTTCCGATGTCGATCCCGAGGATCGGGACGTTCGGTGCGGGGTGCCGGGCGACCGAAAGAAGCGTCCCGTCGCCTCCGAGCGTCACGAGCAGGTCCACGACGCCGGCGATCCCGGTCCGAGCCGTTCCGCGTCCGTCCCCGCGGGCCGCCGACGACTCGAGGTCGTGCACGACTTCGAAGCCGCGCCTCGTGAGGCGGCGATCCAGCTTGCGGGAGAGGGCGAGAGCATCCTGGCTCGTGTACCGGGTGACGAGGCCCACCCGGCGCACGCGCGAGGCGCTCTTTTTTCGGACCGTCACCCCGAAAGTGTAGCGGGATTCCTCCGGAACGCGGCGAGGTATTCCACGTTGCCATCGGCGCCCGTGATCGGCGAAGGCGCGACGCCGACCGGCTCGAGGCCCAGCGCCGCGGCGGCCGACGTGACGCGCGCGACCGCGCGCGACCGCACGGCCTCGTCCCGGACGATGCCCCCGCGGCCGACCTCCCCGCGTTCGGCCTCGAACTGGGGCTTCACGAGGACGAGGACGTCCGCCGCCGGGGAGAGGAGCGGAACCACCGCCGGCAGGACCAGCGTCATGGAGATGAAGGACAGATCCCCGACGAGGAGGGTCGGCTGTTCGGGGACCTCGGCCCGCGACAGGAGGCGCGCGTTGACCTTTTCCCTGAGGACGACGCGCGGGTCGTTCCGGAGCTTCGCGTGGAGCTGCCCCCAGCCGACGTCCACCGCGTAGACCCGCGCCGCCCCACGTGCGAGGAGGACGTTCGTGAACCCCCCGGTCGAGGCACCGAGATCGAGGCAGACGCGGCCGGCGGGGTCGATCCCGAAGCGCGTGAGGCCGAAGGCGAGCTTGACGCCCCCCCGGGAGACCCACGGGTGCTCGGGCTCGCCGACGGTCACCTCGACGCCGTCGTCGACGGGCGTCCCCGGCTTGACCCGCTCCTTGCCCGCGACCGCGACGCGCCCCGCGAGGATCAGCGCTTCGGCGCGCGCGCGCGACTCGGCGAGGCCGCGCTCGACGAGAAGGACGTCGAGCCTTTTCTTCTTCAGATCGTCACCATGACCTTCAGCACGTCTCCTCCCGCGCGGGCGAGCCGGAAAGCCTCGGCGGCGCGCTCGAGCGGGACCCGGTGCGTCACGAGATCCGCAGCCCGCACGACACCGCGCTCGATCAGAGAGAGCGCCTCGCGGAGGTCCCGGGCGCCCGAGGAATAGGAGAAGAGAAGAGAGAGATCCCGGAGATACAACGAATGAGGGGAGAGAGACCACGTCCGCGAGGGCGCCACCGGCGAATAGAACACGACGCGCGCCGCCGGCCCCGCAACCTCGAGTGACCCGAGAACCGCGTCTTCGGACGTCGGAAGCACGAAGACCGCGCCGGCGCCCGCTGTGCCGGCCCTCATCACCTTTTCGAAGAAATCTCCTCCCGGCTCCCCCGCTGCGTCGAACCCGAGTCGAAGCGCATGCGCTCGCCTCCCCGGGTCCGGGTCGCAGCCGACGAGTCGCGCCGCTCCCGCGTTGCGGGCGACGAGGCCGAGGATCACGCCGTTCGCTCCGAGGCCGACGACCGCGACGGTGTCGCCCTCGCGGATCGCGGCCCGGCGCACCGCCTTGACGGCGCAGGCGACGGGCTCGGTCAACGCGCCGTCCTCGAACGCTAGGGAGTCCGGCAGGCGCAGCACGTCGGTCGAAACCGCCGCCGCCTCGACGCGCACGAGCTCGGCAAGTCCACCCGGGTCCAGCCGGTTCCTCTTCCACTCGGCGCACTGGACGTCCTCGCCGGCGAGGCACGCCGCGCACGTTCCGCATGCCGCGTGGTGGTGGACGACGACGCGGTCTCCCGGCCGGAAGGGCGCGTCCTGCCCCGCCTCCGCCACGACGCCTGCGGGCTCGTGCCCGAGAACGGACGGCGCCTTCGTCGCGACGTACCAGCCGGTCGTGTCGCTCCCGCAGATCCCCACGGCCTTCATCGCGACGAGCAGTTCGCCGGGGCCGATCGCCGGGACCTCGCGCGTCACGATGGCCACGTCGTCGACCGAGCGCGCAAGGGCGGCGCGCATCGTCCTCACGGGACCACCGCGACCTTGAGAGCGGTCCCGGAGCGCGCCATCTCGAACGCGGCGGACCACTCGGCGAGCGGCCGGCGCACCGGGACGATCTCGCCGGCCGGGATCGCGCCGGAGGAAAGGAGGCCGAGCGCGTCGTTCACCTCGCGGGGGGTGTAGTGGAACGAGCCGACGACGGAGACTTCCCGGTAGTGGACGGCGTGCGCGTCGACGGAGACGCGCGTCCCCGCGGGCAACCCCGCGAAGAGGAGCACCGTCCCCCCATCGGCCGTGAGCGCCGGCAGCGCCTCGATCACGCCCGGGTCGCCGGTGGTGTCGATGACGAGGGAGAAAGAAGGAGGAGAAGGCTGCGCGGCGGCGCCGCCGAAGTGCGCCGACGATCCGATGCGCGCGGACGCCGCACCCCTTTCCAGGAAAAATCCGAGTCTCTCTTCTCTCCTCCCTGCGACGACGATCCGGCGTCCTGCGGCATCGCCCCCGTCTTTTCCCCTCAAAAGAAAAAACATCATCGCCGCGATCGGGCCGGTGCCGACGACGAGGACGTCCCCGCCCCGCGCTTCCGCCGGGACGCGCGAGAGGCCACGGACGACGCTTGCGAGAGGATCGAGGAGGGCGGCCGTCTCGTCCGGCATTCCGTCGGGTATGCGCCTCAGGCCAATCCCCGCGAGGCGCGCGGGGACGAGGAGAAAGTCCGCGAACGCGCCGAAGAGCGGGCGGTCGAACGCCGTCTCGCAGAGGTTCTCCCGGCCCGCGCGGCAGGCCGCGCAGGTCCCGCACGGCGCGGAGACCGCCGACGTGACGCGCGTCCCCGGCGCCCACGCGGCGCCGGGGCCCACGCGCTCGACGACGCCGGCCCATTCGTGGCCGAGCGTGAGAGGGAATGGGATCTTCGGGTGGCCGCGCCGCGCGATCTTCAGGTCCGTCCCGCACGTGAGCGCCGCGCCGATGCGCACGAGGACTTCTCCGGGGCCGGGCTCGGGCACCGGCACGTCCCGCAGCACCGGAGCGCCGGGGCCTTCGCAGACGAGCGCGCGCACGGAGGGAGCGTAGCAGGGGCGCGTGCGAGACTGGTTCGCAGGATCTGGCGCGCTTGACGCGCCGCACGACCCGACGCAGTCTCCGCGGCGAATGAGCGACCGCTCCACGTCGAACTGGGCTCTCCTGTCGATCGCGGCCGCCCTCGCGACGATCGCCCTCAAGGTCTGGGCCTGGAAGCTCACGGGTTCGGTCGGCCTCCTCTCGGACGCGGCCGAGTCCGGCGTGAACCTCCTCGCGGCCCTCGTCGCGTTCTGGGCGCTGCGGCGCGCGAGCCGCCCGGCCGACTCGACCTACGCGTTCGGGCAGACGAAGGCCGAGTACTTCGCGAGCGGCTTCGAGGGCCTCATGATCCTCGCGGCCTCCGTCGCGATCGCCGTCATGGCCGTCGAGCGCCTCCAAAACCTGCAGGCGATCGAGAACGTCGGGCTCGGCCTCGCGATCTCGGTCGCCGCCTCGGCAGTGAACGGCGCCGTGGCGTTCGTCCTCCTGCGGGAAGGCCGGCGCCTCCGCTCGATCACCCTTCGGGCCGACGCGCAGCACCTCCTGACCGATGTCTGGACCTCGGCCGGCGTCCTCGTCGGCGTCCTTCTCGTGAAGCTCACGGGGTGGCTCATCCTCGACCCCGTCGTGGCGCTTCTCGTCGCCGCAAACATCGTCTACACCGCCGTGCGGCTCCTCCAGGAAACGGGCTACGGCCTCCTCGACAGGGCGATCGGCGAGGACGAGCAATCCGCTCTCTCTCTCGCCCTCGCGACGTTCCACGACCGCGGCATCGTGCTTCACGACATCCGCACCCGCCGCGCCGGGCCCCGGCACTTCATCCAGATGCACGTGCTCGTCCCGGGAACGTGGTCGGTGAAGCAGGGGCACGACGTCTGCGAGGAGATCGAGCGCGGCGTCGCCGGTGCGCTGCCCGGCAGCACGGTCACGACCCACCTCGAGCCTCTCGAAGACCCGTCGTCGTGGGACGACCGCGGCCTCGACAAGCACCTTTAGGGCGTCGCCGTCACGCGGGCGAGGCGATCCCCGGTGCCCGCTCGACCCCGAACCGCTTCTTGAGCCGGAGGAACGGCCGCTCGAGCGCGTACCACGAGACCGCCGACGCGAGGAGGATCGCCCCGACGAACCACGCCCCGAGCAGGAGGCCGCGGCTCCACGCCGCCCAGCTCGCCGCAACGCCGGCCAGGAACGGGCGCGCCGGATCGTAGAGCCAGTAGACCGCCGGCCGGTGCCAGAGGTAGATCCCGTACGAGATCCTGCCGACCCACACGACCGGGCCGAGCGAGAGAGCCCACGCGAGGCGCGATCCGGGAGTCACGCGCAGCCAGAGGATGACCGAAGCCGTCAGGACCGCGACGGCCGTGAACCCCACGAGTCCGACGTTCCTCTCGCTCCCGTCGCAGAGGGCCCACGCGCCCGCCGCCGCCGCGACGAGAACCGCGAGCGCGGCTCCCGGCCGCGCGCGGACGCGCGAGGCGATGCGCCCGAACCACGGCGTCTCCTCCACGAGCGCGGCGAGACAGCCCCAGAGGACGACGTCGAAGTGCGCGTCCGGCCGGGCGCTCAGGCGGGGAAAACCCGTCACGCCGCGCCCGACGAGGACAATCCTCCACACGGTCACGGCCGCGATTCCCGCCGCGGCGACCGCCGCCCACGCCCGAGGAGAGAGGTGCCTCCCGAGCGGCGGCCAGAGCGCGTAGAACTGCTCCTCCATCGACAGCGACCAGCTCACGGGCGCGCCGCCGGTCGACGGCATCGCCCCGGATGCGATGAGGACGTTCGAGATCCAGAGGACCGACCAGAGGACCGACGACGGCGGGTCGACGCGCGTCGCGAGCAGGACGATCGCCCACGCCCAGAGCGCCGGGACGATCCGGAGAAATCGGCGGGCGTAGAAGCGCGGCAGGTCGACGCCGCCCGTCGCGCGCTGCTCGGCGCGCAGGAGAGACGTGATGAGGTACCCCGAGATCACGAAGAAGACGTCCACGCCGAAGTACCCGAGGCGAAACGGCGCATAGGGCTCGAGCGCGCTGTGCTCCCCCACGACGAGAGCGATCGAGACGGCGCGGAGGCCGTCGAGCCACGGCATGGAGGCGCCGGCGCCCGAAGGGGCCCCGGGCCGGGTCAAGGCGGACCCGCCGGGAGAACGCGTTGCGCGAGGAACGCCGCGAGGCGCCCCGCGAAGCGCTCCGAGCCCGACGGCGAGAAGTGACACGCGTCGTCGAAATCCGCATCGGGCGCTTCCCCCTCGAACGGCTCCAGGAAGAGCACGCCCGGCATCTCCGCGAGCCGCTTCATGACCGCCGAATAGCGCGCAAGCCCCCGCTGCGCGCCGGACGCCGTCAGCCCGGGGCACCACGCTTCGATCCACGCGACGTCCTGCGCGGCGGACCGCGCACGGACCTTGAGCGTCTGCGGCACGAGGAGGACGCGTGCACCGGCGGCGCGCGCGACCGCGATCGTCGACCGCAGGTTCCTCTCGTAGACGTCGACGGCTGCCTGCGGCAGGTTCTCCTGACGCGGCGCGGCGTTCCAGTCCCACGCGGGTGCGAAGCCCTCGGTTCGGGCGGACGGCGTTCCCCGGAGCCGGCCCTGCAGAGATTCGAGGAGCACGGAGCGCGACACGAGGCGCACGGGCACCGGGGCGACGCCCGTGACGCGGGGCAGGAGGTCCGCGTGCCCGAGGCTGTAGTCGGGCGTGAACGGCACGTGTCCGGCGGGCTGGAGATCGTTGACGCCCGCGTAGACCACGATGAGGTCCGGCGCGAGGTCCACGTCCCGGATCTCGAGCGAGACGAGGCTCTCGAGAGTCGTCCAGCCCGGGAATCCGGCGTTCGCGACGTCTGCGCGCGGCGCGAGCCGGGCGCCGAGCCGCGCGGGCCACGTGGAGGCGTCGTCCGGCGCGAGGAGGTCGAAGGTGGACGAGCCGCCCGTGCACACGACCCGGAAGACGCCGGCCGGCTTGGGCATCACGAGGTCGCGAACGTTCGTGGCCCGCTGCCCGCGGGAGTTGAAGTGGACGATCTTGCCCGCGGCCTCGAGAACGGCGTCCGGCCGCCCGGCGACGACGAGCTGCGGGTGCGGACGGTAGGCCCTGCCGATTCTTTCGACGAACGATGTGTACGCGACCGCACGCGTCTCCGGCCATGAGCCGGTCCTGAGGCGGAGCGCGGCGCGGCACCCGCCCTCGAGCAGCACGAAGAGCGCGACCGCGATCCCGAGCGGCACGAGCACGTTGGCGCCGAGGGCCCGAAGCAGCTTCACGCGGACGGGATTATGGGCGAGGAACCCGCGTCCGCCCGAGCGCGCCCTCGAGACCGATCCCGGCGAGGAGGCAGGCCGCCGGCATCGCCGGCACGCGGTAGCGGTCGTCGGCCGCATCGGTGCCCGAGGACACGGTGACGAAGTAGAGAACTGTCCCCGCGAACGCGGCAGCCGCAACAGGGCTCGCGGCGCGCGACGCGAGCCCGAGACCGGCCGCGGCGGCGGCCCACAGGAGCCCGATCGCGAGCATCGAGGCTCCGGCGGCGGCAAAGACCGCGGGGTGCTCGCGCGCGAGCCGGACGGCAAGCCTGCCGAACTCCTGGTCCGCCCAGAGAGCCGTGAGCGCGGGCGAGGGCTCGAACAGGCCGTAGCGCGGCAGGAGAAGGAGGGGCGGCGGCGCGAGAAGGAACGCAGCCGCGCCCTCGGCGAGCATCCGGGCCGTGCCGGCCGGGTGCTTCTCGAAGATTCCGAGTGCCTCGCGCGACCAGATCCGGTCGAGAGCCGGCAAGGAGAGCCCGCTCGTCGCCGGGAAGACCTCTGCGTAGGACCGGGTCCCGAAGAGCTCCCGCTCGGACCCCGGTCCGCGGAAACGGTAGAACGCCTCCCGGATTCCGAGGCGCTCCTGGGCCTCGGAGAGCGGGATCCCCTCGGCCGCCGCGACGACCGCAGCCGCGCGCCGGTGCAGGAGCTGGTGGCCCGCGACGGGAGCGAGTCCCGTGAAGCCCGCGACGCACCTGTTGCGCGCCGTCCAGCCGCCGACGATCAGAAGAAGAGGCAGTGCGAACGCGGCCAGAGCCGCGAGGATCCGGCTGCGCGCCGCCCGGCGCACGACGAGCGCCCAGGCGAGACCGGCGAGCGCGAGCGGCCCGAGGTAGATCGCGATCGGACGGACGAGCGTCGAAGCGGCGAGCGCGATCCCCGCTGCCGCAGCGGCCCGCCATCCTCCGGACGCCGCGGCCCGGAGGAACGCCGCGAGTGCAACGACGAGGAGGAGCGTGAAGACGGTCTCGGACAGGACGTCGAGCGCGTGAAAGAACGACCCGAGGTCCGCCGAGAGCAGAACGGCCGCCCACGCCGCGGCCCTCGGGGAGACCGGCGGCGACATTCCGAACAGGACGACGAGGGCCGTGAGCGCCGACGCGCAGGCCCCGAGAGCCGAAAGCGGCCAGTTGCGATCGCCGAACAGGGTAAATGACGCCGCGACGACGAGCGGATACCCCGGCGTCCGGACGACTTCCGGTTCGCCGGGGCGGTCCACGCCGGGCGCGAACGACCCGAGCTGGAGGAGAGCGCGCGCGGGCCCGAGATACGTGCCCGAATCGACGGTGAGGAACGCGTCGGGGCGGCGGCTCACGAGCACCGCGAGGAGCGCGAGCTTGAGGGCGAGCGCGCCCGCGACGACGAGAGCAGCGCCGCGGCGCGTCACGCCTTCGCCGCGAGATGCCGCGACCCGGGAGCCACGAGGCCGATTCCCCTGGCGCACAGCGGGCACGCCGTGGGATCCCAGGCCGGGACCTCGAGAGACAGGAGCGCGCGGTACGGAACTCCGTCGACGGCCGGCGACTTCTCGGCGGGCGCGCGCCGGTCGACGATCGAACCGCACACGACCGGCACGGCGCCGGCCTTAAGAAGGACGTCGAGGACTTCCCTCGTCGACTTCCCCGTCGTGACGACGTCCTCGATCACGGCCACGCGCTCGCCCGGCTCCAGCTCGAACCCGCGCCGGAGCGCGAAGGCGCCGTCCACGCGCTCCGCGAAGATCGCGCGCAGGCCAAGGCCCCGTCCGACCTCGTGGCCGATGATGACGCCGCCCATCGCGGGCGAGACGACGACGCCCGGCTTCTCGGGCGCGAGCAGCGCCGCGAGGGCCGCCCCGAGGGCGCCGGCGCGGTCCGGATGCTGGAGCACCTTCGCGCACTGCAGGTAGCGGTCCGCGTGCAGGCCCGACGAGAGCTTGAAGTGTCCCGAGAGGAGCGCACCCGTCTCCTCGAAATGCCGGCGCACGTCGGCGGGCGTCACGCCTCGCCTCCTTCACGGTCGCGGCGCAGGCCGTAGCGGTCGATCTTCTTGTAGAGGTTCGAACGAGGCGTGTCGATCGCCTCGGCGGTTCGCGTCACGTTGCCTCCGTTCTCCGCGAGCTTCGCGACGAGGAAGAGCTTCTCGGTCTCGTCCTGAAACTCCTGGAGCTTCCGGATTCCCGCGAGGCGCTCCCAGACCCCCGCGGACGCCGGGTCCACGACCTTGCCTCCCCGCACCGTGACCGGCCCCGCGTCGGCCGCCGGCCCGGCGGCCGCGCCGTCCACGTCGGCGGCGTCGAGGACGTCCGCGTCCGACATGATCATGAGGCGCTCGATGTGGTTCTTGAGCTCGCGGACGTTTCCGGGCCACGGGCGGGCGGCGAGCGCCTCGAGCGCCGCGTCCGTGAACCGCTTCGGCCGGTAGTTGTTCGTCTTCGCGAACTGCTCGGCGAACCACGTCACGAGGGCCGGGACGTCCTCGCGCCGCTCGCCGAGCGCCGGAGTCCTGAGGACGAGGACGTTCAGGCGATAGTAGAGGTCCTCGCGGAACTTCCCCTGCGCGATCAGCGTCGTGAGGTCGCGGTTCGTCGCGGCGACGACGCGGACCTTTACCTTGACGACGCGCGGGCTCCCGACCGGCTCGACTTCGCCTTCCTGCAGGACCCTCAGCACCTTCGCCTGCGCGGGCGGAGACATGTCGCCGACCTCGTCGAGGAAGATCGACCCGCCGTCCGCCTCGACGAACTTCCCCGTCTGCTTGCGGTCGGCGCCCGTGAACGAACCGCGCTCGTGTCCGAAGAGCTCCGATTCGATGAGTGTGTCCGGGATCGCCGCGCAGTTCACCTGCACGAACGGTCCCGCCTTCACGAGCGAGGAGTCGTGGATCGCGCGCGCGACGAGCTCCTTGCCCGTTCCGCTCGGCCCGACGATGAGCACGGTCGCCGGCGTCGGTGCCGCTTTCGCGATGTCCGCGAGGAGCTTCCGCATCGGCTCGGACGAGCCGACGATCCGCCCGATCCCGAGGCGGGACTTCAGCTCGAGGTTCTCCTTCGCCAGGCGGCTCGAGTCGAGGACGCGCCGCAGGGCGTTCAGCACGTGCTCGGAGGACAGGGGCTTCTCGAGGAAGTCGTCCGCGCCGGCGCGCACGGCGTCCATCGCCGTCCGCACGTCTCCGTGACCCGAGATCATCACGACGGGCGTCGAGACGCCGCGGGCGCGGAGCCTCGCGAGCGTCTCGAGGCCGTCCTGAGCGGGCATCTTGATGTCGAGAAGGACCGCGTCGTGGTCCGGCGCCTCGGACACGGCGTTGACGCCCGACGAGACGGCCGTGACCTCGTAGCCCTCCTCGGTCAGGAGCGTGCGGAGGGACTCGCGGATGTCGGCTTCGTCGTCGCAGACGAGAATGCGGCGCGCCATCGAGGAAGATCCTAGCAGCCCGCCGCGAGCGCGTGCCGCGCCTCTTCGAGCGCGGCCGTCGTCTCTTCGATCCCGCGCGCCAGACCCTCTTCCGTTCGGAGAAGAAGGGATTCCTCGAGTGATTGGATGGCCGCGCGCAGCCACCTCTCTCTCGCGTCCGGGTCCGCCTCGGCCAGCTTGCGTCGGCCAAGGCCGAGGGCGTGAAGCGTCACACCGCGCGCGATGGGCCGCGTCGCGTCGCGCACGGCGAGGGCGCGTTCGTAGCACGCGAGCGCCTCGCAGAGGTCCTCGCGCGAACGGGCGAGGTTCTGGAGCGCGTTGCCCCTGTTGTGGTGAAGCCGGGCCATTGCCTCCGGGTCGTCCCTCCCGTACCCGGCGCGTGCGGATTCTTCGAATAGAAGGAGGCAGCGAGAGATGTCGGCGGCAGGGCCGCGGGAGCCGAAGAAGACAGCCAGGTTGTGAAGGAACGTCCCCTCTTCCTCATTCGAGGAAAAAACCAGCGACCCCCGCATGTCCCACAGGTCGCTCGCGAGCGCCCGCGATCGTTCCCGCGCCTCATCCGTTCCCGCGTCCCGCAGATGCTCCTCGAGGACGAACCACTCGCGAAACGCGGCGCTCGGGTCCCGCGCGAAGTGCGCGCGAAAGCGCACCACGAGTGCGGGCGCCTCGGGCAGCGTCACGCGTCCATCGTACGCGCATCGCAGGATGATTCAGCTGTGCTATGTCGCGCGTGCGAGCCGGGCGGGAAGCTCGGCTCGGGACGAACCCGATGAAGACTGCCCGCGACGTCATGATTCACCCGGTCCTCGCGGTTCGCGAGAGCTGGACCGTCCACGAGCTCGCCTCGTACTTCACCGAGAAGTCGATCTCCGGCGCGCCCGTGCTCGACGACGCCGGGCGTCTGACGGGCGTCGTGAGCCTGAGCGACATCGTCGACCAGGTGACGGCCGATCGCGAGCCTTCCGGCCGGCCCACGCGCGCCTGGAAGGAACGCTTCGCTCCCGAGGACCTCACCGGCCTCGCGATCGAGGACGGCGGGCGTCTCGTGAGCGAGATCATGACGCCGACCATCTTCACGATTCCGGACACGACGCCGCTCCCCAGGATCGCGCGGACGATGGTGGCCGGACGCATTCACCGCCTCCTCGTGACCCGGAAGGGCCACGTCGTCGGAATCGTCACGACGCTCGACCTGCTCCGCGAGCTCGCCGGCATGGGCCCGAAGGCGCCCCGCCGCCGCAAGCCCGCCGCGAAGAAGAAGGCCGCCGGGAAACGCTAGCCGCGCTCCCGGGGGAATGATGCGCTTGCTTCATTGAACGCAGGCGCGACTCGGTCTCGACTGGAAACCGGCCTAAGATCGGCGGCACACCCTCGGATAAGGAGCGTCTCATGACGGCGGAATCGGCGGCGAAACCTGGCCTCGACCTCTCTCATTCGCAGCAGGTCGCGATCGAGAATCTCGCGAAGGACGAGAACGTCATCCACCCGCCCATCTGGATGGCGCGCGATGCGGTGATCCGCAACGACGTCGTCGAGCGGGAGCACGCCCTCCTCGCTCCGGACGACTTCTGGGCCGAGAAGGCGGCGGGGATCGAGTGGATGGAGCCCTGGAAGGAAGTCTGCCGCTTCCAGCCGCCGAACCACCAGTGGTTCCTCGGCGGCAAGCTCAACGCCACCGTGTCGTGCATCGACCGCCACGTGTACGGCGACAAGCGCAACAAGGCGGCTCTCCTCTGGGTCGGCGAAGACGGCGAGGAGCACGCCTACACCTACAGCCGCCTCTACCGCGAGGTGAACCGCTTCGCGAACGCCTTGAAGCGCCTCGGCGTCAAGAAGGGCGACCGCGTCATCATCTACATGCCGCTCACGCCCGAAGGCGTCGTCACGATGCTCGCGTGCGCGCGCATCGGCGCGATCCACTCCGTCGTCTTTGCGGGAATGGGAACGCAGGCCCTGAAGTCCCGCATCGAGGACTGCCACGCGAAGGTCGTCGTCTGCTCGGACTTCACGTTCCGGCGCGGGAAGAAGATCCCCCTCAAACCGACGATCGACGAGGCGGTCCGCGATCTCGTCTTCGTCGAGCACGTCGTCGTCCACCGCCGCGGCTCGCGGCCCGGCGACGAGCCCGTCACGTTCGAGGGCGAGCGCGAGCACGACTTCTACGACATCCAGAACGCCCGCGACATCCACTGCCCGCCCGAGCCCATGGACGCCGAGGATCCCCTCTTCATCCTTTACACCTCGGGCACGACCGGGACGCCCAAGGGCGTCGTCCACACGGTGGGCGGCTACATGGTGGGCGTCACCTACCTGGCGCGTGCCTTCTACCAGATCGGCGACCGCGACATCTACTGGTCCACATCCGACATCGGCTGGATCGTCGGCCACTCCTTCATCGTCTACGGGCCGCTCTCGGTCGGCGCGACGGTGTTCACGCGCGAAGGCGTGCCGGACTACCCGTCCGCGGACGTCACGTGGGAGCTCTGCGAGCGCGTCGGCGTCAACATCCTGTTCACGGCGCCGACCGCGATGCGCATGTTCATGAGCCACGGCCCCGAAGCGCCCGCGCGCTACGACCTCTCGCGCCTGCGCCTGATCGCGTGCGCCGGCGAGCCGCTGAACCCCGAGGCTCACCTCTGGGCGCAGAAGCACCTCGTCGGGCAGTCGGGCGGCATGGTCGTCGACAACTTCTGGCAGACGGAGATCGCGGCCCCCGTCCTCGGCACGCTTCCGACGTTCGAAGCCCGGCCGGGCAAGGTCGGAAAGCCGCTCCCCGGCGTCGCGGCCGACATCGTCGACAAGGACGGAAAGTCGCTGCCGGACGGACAGGGCGGCCTCCTCGTCCTGCGCCGCCCGGTCCCGTACATGCTTCGCACCGTGTGGGGCGATCCCGCGCGCTACGAGAAGTACTGGGAGACGATCCCCGGCTGCTACTCCTGCGGAGACATCGCCGTCCGCGACCACGACGGCTACTTCGCCGTCCTCGGCCGCTCGGACGACGTCA
>JBBQDQ010000026.1:0-26602 GCA_038319835.1 Thermoanaerobaculia bacterium
GGTTCACGACGGCCTCGGGAGGCGAGACCGGGATGCCGAGCCGCTTGCCGACCGCGGCGTAGTGCCGCTTCACGTCGTCGGCGGAGCCGAGGAGGCGTTCCGTGCGCGGGTCGAAGGGCAGCATCCAGCCGTCGAAGACGAACCTCAGGCCGTCGTAGAAGCTCCGGAGGACCGCCGAGGCGTGGCTCTCGTCCGGGTAGCGCTTCGTGCCCCAGCGGAGCGGCCCCGAGGGCCGGGCCTTGAGGGCGGCCGCGACGTCGTCGAGCGCCGCCTGCATCGCGGGTCCCTCGTTTCCGAGCGTGAAGAAGAGGGCGCGCGTCTTCGCGGCGCTCGTCGCGAGGAACGGCCGGAGCGCCTTGAGCTCCCGGCTCTCGTCCCAGACCAGCCACGGGCTCGAGGCGACGATGCCCTGGAAGAGCGCCGGCTTCGCGCGCAGGGCGTGGAGCGCGAAGAGCCCGCCCGCGGAGGTGCCCCCGAAGACCCGGAACGGCGCGGTCCGGTACGTCGCCTCGGTCCAGGGCACGAGCTCTTTCTCGAAGAAGTCCAGGAACCGGTCCGCGCCGCCGCTCGTCGGCGCGGGAGTCGTGCGGCCGTCCTCGGTGACGTCCGCGTGCGACGGAGTCAGGTCGCGCGTCCGGTCCGTGTTCACGACGCCGACGACGATCATCTCGGGGATTGCGCCCGCGCGCGCGAGGAAATTCACGGTGGCGCGGGCGTGGGCGAACTGGGTTTCGGCGTCCGTGAGATAGAGGACGGCGTAGCGCCCCTTCGACCTCGCATAGGCGTCCGGGAGCGAGACGAGAAGGGTCCGCTCCTCGCCGAGGATCTTCGACGTGAGCGAGATGCGCTCGCCTCCGGGGACGAGCGTCTCGGCGCGCGTGACGAAAGGCGCGGCGAGGAGGACGAAGAGAGCCGTGCGTGTGATGCGGTTCATGTGTGCCTCCGTGCGGTTCCGGGTCGACGCCGGACGTACGCGCGGGGCGCCGGTAAGTTGCGTCCGCTCAGGCGTCGGCGTTGCGCTCTCTCCTCAGGTGCGCGATCTGCAGAACCCGGCTCGCGCGTACGGCCCCGCCCTCGCCGATCGGGAGGAAGTCGTCCTCCTGCCGCGCGACGTACTTCGCGAAAGAGTCCGTGACCGTCGCGACGTCTTCGAGCTCGTGGAACATGTGGAACTCGACCGGCTCCGGCAGGCCGTCGACGAAGAGGCGGAACGTGTGCAGGTACTTGTTGTCCATGCGGGCATTGTCCCCCGGCGCGGAAAACGCCGCTCGTCGTATCGTGGGGCTCCGTGACCGCCTCTCCGACCCGCCTCCGCGCGCCCCTGTGGGTCGCGGCCGCCGCGGCGGCGCTTTGCCTCCTCGCGGCAGCAGGGCGCGACTTCTGGTCGCCCGACGAGCCCGATTTTGCCGAGCACGTGCGGGAGATGCTCGAGCGCGGGAGCCTCCTGATCCCTTACGAAAACGGGAAGCCCTACTCCGAAAAGCCGATCCTCTACTACTGGGCCGTCGCAGCGACGACGCCGTTCACGGGCGGCGACGTCTCGCCGCTCGGGACCCGAGTCCCATCGGCGCTCGCGGCCGCCGTTCTCGTCTTCGGCGCGGCGATGCTCGCGGGGCGGCGCGGCGGCAACGCGGAGGCGCTCCTCGCGGGCGCGATGACCGCCGTGAGTCCGATCGTCTTCTGGCAGGGTCAGTACGTGCAGGTGGACGCGCTCTTTTCCGGTCTCTTGATGCTCAGTGTGCTTTCGGTGTTTTTCCTGGAAGGTGAAGAGAGCGTCGGCCCGACCCGTTGGCTCTGGGTACTGCGAGTCTCGCTCGCCCTCGCCGTTCTGACGAAGGGGCCCCTCGCCGTCGTCCTGGTCGGTCTCACGGTGCTCGCCCGATGCGCGATCGCACGATCTCTGCTGCTCCTTCGCCGTTTGCACCCCATTCGAAGCATCTTCATCTTCTTCGCTCTCGTCATCCCCTGGTATTTCTTCGCGACGCGCGCCGGAGGCCCGGAGTACGCCTACGACCTCGTCGTGAACCAGAACTGGAACCGCTTCTTCCAGGCGTTCGACCACATCCAGCCGTGGTGGTTCTACTTCGAGAGCATATGGAGCGACTTTTTTCCGTGGACGGCGCTCGCGCTCGCCGCGCCGCTCGTCCTCGTCCCGCGCGGCCTGTTCCGCGAGCGCCCCGAGCTCGGGTTCTCGGCGACCGTCTGCGCGGTCTGCTTCGTCTTCCTCTCGACCTCGCAGGCCAAACAGGGGAAGTATCTCCTCGTCGCGTATCCGTTCGCGGCCGTCCTGGCGGCGGCGCTCGTCGCGGCCGCCAACCGTCCCCGCAACCCGCGCGACGCCGCGCGGAGCTTCGTGAGGGGCACTCTCGGCCTCGCTGCCGGGATCCTCCTCGCCGCCGCAGTCGCCCTCGGGCCTGTCGTGTCGCGCCGGGCGCCCGAGTTCTCTCCGGTCGTGCCGCTCGTCGCGATCCCGCTCGGTCTCGGCGGGGCGGGCGTGCTCTTCGTGCTCTTTCGGCGCGGCCGCGAGACGATCCCCGCTGCGCTGGCGCTCGCCGCGGCCGTGGCGGCGGGGGAGGCGGCGGCCGGCGCGGCCGTCTTCCCGGCGCTCGACGTCCTGAAGACGGGCCGGCCGTTCTACGAGCGCATTCGCCCGCGCGTCTCCGCGGGCCAGCCGCTCGCATACTTCGGCGGCACCTACCGCTGCTATCCGATCCTCGTCCTCCGCCGCAAGACGGAGCACTTCAAGACCGACGGGGATCTCGCCGACTGGATCGAACGGACGCCCGGCGCTCTCGTCCTCGCGGACGAGAGCGAAAGGCAGTACTGGAAGGACGAGCGTCTCGCGCGCCTCGTCGTCCTCGACCGGCAGCGCGTCGGCGGAGACGTCGCGCAGCTTCTCGCGCGCCCATGACGACGCTCGCCGACTCCCTGACGTTTCCGGCCAAAGGAGTCCGCCACCCCGGGCGCCACGAGGTCGTCGAGGCCGAGTTCGCGCGCGGTGCCGAGCGCATTCCCGCCGTCGTCAAGAAGGTCCGTGTCGAGGGAGGGCGGGACCGGGCGGAGCGGTCGTGGGCCGTCGCGCAGCAGCTCGTCACGCGCGGAATCGACACTCCTGAGCCGCTCGCCGCGGGGCGCGTCGGGGACGAGGGCTGGTACGTCGCGCGCCGGCTCGAGGGCGCCGCGCAGATTCGCCGCTGGTTCCTCCGGCGCGACGATGCCGCGCTGCCGACGCCGCCTCTCCCGTACGCGTTCGAGGAGATCGTCGGGGCGCTCGGGCGCCTCGCGCGGCGGCTCCACGACTCGGGCGTCTTCTTCCGCGACTTCACGGACGGCAACGTCCTCGTCACGCGGGGCGAAACCGGGCCCCGTCTTTGGCTCGTGGATCTGGATCGTGCCCGCGTCGGGTCCGCCCCCGTCGGGGCCTTTCGGCGGTTCCGGGATCTCGCGCGCCCAGGCCTGAACCGTCCCGAGGACGTCAAGCTCCTTCTTACCAGTTATTTCGCCCCAGTTCCCGTGCCCTCCGCCGCTGCCGCGGCCGTGGGGGCGCTGCGCCGTCGGATCGTCCTCTGGGACGACTTCAAAGCCTGGGCGCGCCCCTGGCGGAAGTAACGGGACGGCAAGGGCTTATCCTTGTAAACCGGCCCGGGCTCCGGGGCGTCCAACCCCCGTGACCGGAAACGCGATGGCGAAGGTCCTGAATTTCCCGCACCGGACGGACGGAGAGACGAGCGTGACCGAAGAGCCCCGTCTCGAGGACGATGCACGCGCGCGCGCCGAGCGGAGGAAGTTCGAGGAAGGGGTCCGCGAGCGGGTCGTCGCGGGCGACGTCGACGCCTTCGAGTACTTCGTGACGACATACCAGAAGCGGATCACGCGGTTCGTCTTCACGCTGCTGCGCGACGCCTCCGACGCCGATTGCGTCGCGCAGGACGTCTTCGTCAAGGCGTTCCGCGCGCTCGGCGAGTTCAAGGGTGAGTCCGCGTTCGAGACGTGGCTCACGCGCATCGCAATCAACACGGTGCGCGACCGGATCCGCCGGCGCCGCCCCGTCGTGTCGTTCTCCGAGCTGCGCGACCTGGACGACGACGACGGCCCTGAGCTCCCGGCGTCGTTCGACCCGGCGGACGGAACGTCTCCGGAGCGGGACCTCCTGTCGGGCGACATCCGGCGGCGCATCTCGGACGCGCTCGTCACCCTGTCGCCTCGCCAGCGCTCGATCTTCGTCATGAAGCACTACGAGGAGAAGTCGATCGCCGAGATCGGCGAGGCGACCGGCCTCGACGAAGGGACGATCAAGTCCCATCTGTTCCGCGCGGCCCGCAAGCTGCGCGTCTGCCTGGAGGATCTGCGATGACCGCCACGTCCCATCTGAGCGCCGACGAGATCGTCGCGCGCGTGTTTCCCGAGGACGGCGGCCCGGCCGCCGTGCCTGCGCACCTCGCGGGCTGCGCGGTGTGTCAGGAGCGCGTTGCGCGCCTGCGCGAGGCGTGGCTCCTCGACCGCGGGGCGGTCTCGGGATACATGGACGGCCTCGCCGAGCCGTTCTGGACGGCGCAGGCGGAGAGGACGATGGAAGAGATCCGGTCGTCCGTCGCGCCGAGGGCCGCGGCACCCGGCGTCCGCCCGCGTCTCGTCCGGCATCCGCTCCTCGCGTTCGGCAGCCTCGCGGCCGCCCTCGTCCTCGTCGCGACCGCCACGATCTCGCACGTCACCTCGCAGGCACCGGCCGTCCGGAATACGGTCGCCGAGCGCCCGACGCCCTCGTCGGTGGACCGCTCCGACGAGGAGCTTCTCCGGGCGATCGACCGCGTGCTCGACGACTCGTCGCTCGCGCACCTCGCCGCGGAGGAGTCGCTGTGAGAGCGCGCGTCCTCCTCGCGGCGGCGCTCGGCGCCGCCCTCGCTCTGCCGGCCCTCGGCCAGATGCCCGAGACCCCCCCCGGCAAGTGGTGGAAGCGGCCAAGGGTCGTCCAGATGCTCAAGATCTCGCCCGAGCAGCAGGAGAAGCTCGAGGAGATCTTCGCGCGCAACCGGCGCTCGTTCGTGGACTTGAAGGCCGAAGTCGAGAAGAACCAGATCGACGTCGAGGAGCTGGTCGCGAAGAAGGACTCCGACCCGAAGAAGGTGTCGGCGGCGGTCGACGCGCTCGAGCAGTCGCGGATGAAGCTCCGCAAGTCGATGACGATGATGTTCATCGAGCAGAAGGCGGTCCTCACGCCGCAGCAGTGGAATACGTTCCTCGAGCGCCGGGACGACTGGCGCCGCGAGCGGAGCGAGGAGCGGCGGCGCGGCGAGATGGAACGGCGCAGCGAGATGCCGCCGCCCGAAGCGGCTCCGGCGCGTCCGTCCGCCGCTCCGAAACCGCAGTAGGGATCAGGGCGCGGGAGCGCCGAGCGCCTTCGGGGCGCCGCCGTGTCCGCGCGCGACGGCGAGCGCCGCGAGCGCGAGGACGCCGGGCAGCGCGAGGAATACCGCGTACGGAATCGCCGTCGCCCCTCCGGCCTGGAGCCGGTAGGACAGGGCCGTCGCACCGCCGATCAGGAGCGCGCCCGGAATCAGGCGGAGCGGCTTCCAGCGCGCGAACACGACGAGCGCGAGCGCGAGGAACCCGCGGCCGGCCGTCACGCCCTCGACGAACGTGGGCGAGACCGTGAGGACGAGGACGGCCCCGCCGGCGCCCGCGAGCGCGCCGGCCGCGAGGGAGGCCGCCGTCCTGACGCGCACGACCGAGCCGCCGAGCGCGTCGAGCGCGAGCGGGTTCTCTCCGGCCGCCGCCACGGCGAGGCCGGGGCGGGTGCGCCGGAGGAAGAGCTCGAGGAGGACGGGCGCGACGAAGGCGAAGAGGACCGCGGCGGGCAGACCGAGGAGGACCGGCGGGAGCGTCGCGATCTCGAGGACCGAGCCGGTCGCGCCCGCCAGCAGGCGGTAGCCGAACGCGGTCGCGCCGTATCCGACGAGGTTCCACGCCGTGCCGACGAGAACGGGATCGGCGCGCCCCGCGACCGCGAAGAGCGCGAAGGCGCCGCCGGCGAGGAGTCCCGTCAGCACGGCCGCGAGGAGCGCGCCATGAGGCCCCGCCCCCCTCTGGGACGCCGCAAACGCGGCGAACGCCCCGAGGAGCATCGTGCCTTCGACGCCGATCTGGATCGACCCCGCGCGCTCGAGGAGGAGCTCGCCGGCGGCCGCGAGGAGGAGCGGCGCCGCGAGGAGGACCGTGACGGCGAGGAACCCGCTCACGACACGCTCCGCCCGACGCGGGCCCGCGCGGCGAGGACGGCGAGGACGAGGACGCCGGGCACGAGCGATGCGAGAGCGGCAGGAACTCCCGTGTCGCGCTGCATCGCGGAGGATCCCGCGCCGAGCGCGGCGAATAAGAGGCCGGCGAAAGCGGACGGGACGGGCTGCGCCTGCCCGAGCAGCGCCGCCGCGAGGCCCGCGTATCCGACGCCGGCCGAGAAGGGGTCGTACAGGCGCCCCGTCACGCCCAGGACCTCGAGTCCGCCCGCGAGGCCGGCGAGGGCGCCCGACCCTGCGAACGCAAGGAGCTTCAGGCGCCCGTCCGCGAGGCCGATCGCGCGCGCCGCGGCCGGTGCGAGCCCGACCGCGCGAAGCTTCAGGCCGAGCGGCGTCGCCGCGATCAGCACGGCGAGGAGCGCGGCCGCCGCAAAGGCGAGCAGGACCGCGGCCGTCGCGCGCCCCCCCGCGAAGAGCGGCGCGAGCCGCACGGCGTCGGGCAGGGCCCGGCTCTGCGGGTAGTCCGCCGCGGGGTCGCGCAGCGCGCCGCGCACGAGGCCGCTCACGGCGGTGGCCGCGATCAGGTTCAGGAGGATCGTCGACAGGACTTCCGGCACGCCGCGCCTGGCCGCGAGAAGGGCGGCCGGGAGGACCCAGAGCGCTCCCGCGAGCGCGGCGGCGATGAGAATCGCGGCGCGCGCGACGAGGGGAGCATCCGAGAACGCGGGGCCGACGGCGGCCGCCGCGACGGCGCCCGCGAGGAACTGACCCTCGAGCCCGATGTTCAGGACGCCGGCTCTCAGCGCGAGACAGGCACCCGCCGCCGTGAGGACGAGGCCCGTCGAGCGCAGGAGCGTCTCGCCGATCGCGGCGCGCGAGCCCGCGCTGCCCCCCGCGAGCGCGCGCAGGGCGTCCAGAGGCGAGGCGCCCGCGAGGAGCGCGAGCCCCGCCAGCGTCGCAAGCGCGGCGGCCGCGGCGGCGAGTGGAACGAACGCCCGCCGAACGACGTTCACGCGGAGAGCCCCGCCATGAGCCGGCCGAGAGAGGCCGCGGGCGTGCCCGGCGGCACGGGGCCGGAAAGAGTCCCGCGCGTGACCACGCGGACGGAGCCCCCGTAGTCGAACGCCTCGTCCGGATCGGACGTCACGACGATGACTGAGGCTCCCGCCTCGCAGGCGTCCGAGAGACGGGCCCGGATCGCCTCCGAGGCGGCGAGGTCGAGGCCGCGAGTCGGGTGGATCGCGACGACGAGGGGCGGCGTCCCGGCGAGCTCGCGCGCGAGGACGAGCTTCTGCTGGTTCCCGCCCGAGAGATCGCCTGCCCGCACGGACGGCGAGGCCGCCCGCACCGCAAACGCCTTGATTCCCGCGGCGGCGGTCGCGCGCATGGCGCCGCGATCGAGAAAGAGACGCCCGGGCGGGTTCGGCAGCGCGAGGTTCTCGGCGAGATCGAGGTCGAGGACGAGCCCCTCTTCACGCCGGTCGGCCGGCACGAAGGCACCGCCGGCCGCGCGGAACCCGAGCGGATCGCCGGAATCCGGCAGCAGCGTCCCCGCGACGCGGACCTCACCGGAGAACGGCGTCATTCCCGCGACGGCAGAAGCGATCGAGTCGGCGCCGTTGCCGTCGATCGCGAGGAGGACGAGGAGCTCGCCGGGGGCGAGGGAGAGATCGATTTGCTTCCCCCGTGAAGCGTGCGGCGCGAAACGAGCAAGATCGAGGTTCTTCGCTTCGCCGTTTACGGCGCTGCGCGCCGCGTTCTTCGAAGGCCGGGTGGCGTTCGGGATTCCTGCACCTGCGATCAGCAGCCCGCCGATCTCCTCGGGCGTCGTCTCGCCGATGAGGCAGGTCTTCACCGTCTTCCCCCGCGCGAGGAGGGTGAGGCGGTCGGCGCCGGCGAAGACCTCGGCAAGACGGTGCGTGATCAGGACGATCGCCGCGCCGGCGTCCGCGCGCCGGCGGAGAGCGGCGAAGAGGGCCGCGGTCTCGTCGGGGGAGAGGACGGCCGTCGGCTCGTCGAGGATGAGGACGTCGGGCTCGCCGGCGAGCGCGCCCGCGATCTCGATGCGCTGGCGCGTCCCGACGGGCAGGGACTCCACGCGGTCGTCGGGCCCGCCGAGGTCGAGGCCGAACGTCGCGGCCAGACGCGTGACGCGCGCCCTCCGGGCCCGCGCGCTTTCGACGAGGGGCGCGTTGCGGTCGAGGAGGGCAAGGTTGTCCGCGACGCTTGCGGCCCCCACGAGAAGGTCGTGCTGCGGCACGAGGGCGAGGCCCGCATCGCGCGCATCCCGCGCCCGCGCGAAGCGGACGGTCTGTCCGGCGCGAAGGATCTCGCCGGAGTCCGCCGCGAGCCGGCCCGCGGCGATCGAGACGAGCGTGGACTTGCCCGCGCCGTTCTCGCCGAGGAGCGCGTGGATCTCGCCGGGAAGGACGAGAAGATCTGCCTCTGAAAGTGCTTGAGTAGACCCGAATCGTCTTGAGATTCGGCGCAGCTCGAGCGACGCCGTCCCGTTCCTCAGAAGTTCCCTCGCGGCACGACGAGCGCGCCGGAGCGGATCTTCTCTTCGGCGGCCTTCAGCTCGTCGCGGACGGGCCCGGGGACGTTCGCCGACGGGGAGACGACGAACGAGACGACGCCGCTCGCGAGGCCGTAGCGCAGCGGCTTGCCGTCGAACGTCCCGGCCTTGACGCGCCTCGCGGTCTCGACGAACGCGCGCGGCATGTCGATGACGGCGGACGCGAGGATCGAAGGGGAGAGGGCGTTCTGGTCCTTGTTCGTGCCGAAGGCCGCGACCTTCCGTTCCTCGGCCGCCTTGAAGACGCCGAGCGCCGCGGCGTCCGCGTTCTGGAAGAGCGAGTCGGCGCCCTTGTCCGCGAGGGCGAGGGCGGCGGCCTTCGCGCCCGCGACGTCCTCGAACGAGCCCGTGAAGACCGACGTCGCCGTGCCCGCAGGGCTCGCGGCCCTGAACCCGCCCTCGAACGCGAGGAACGTGGACTTGATGGAGGGCAGCTCCACGCCGCCGACCATCCCGGCCTTTCCCGTCTTCGTCGTCCGGCCCGCGAGAACGCCGCAAAGGTAGGCGGCCTGCTCGAGCTCGAAGACGATCGGCGCGAAGTTCGGGGCCGTGCGCGACCCGGACGTCGTCACGAAGACGGTCTTCGGGTACTCCTTCGCGACGCGCTCTGCGGAGTCCTGGAACTCGAAGCCGTGGCCGAAGACGAGGTTCGTCCCCTTCGCCGCGTAGGCACGGAACTGCTCCTCGAACTCGGAGGGCGACTTGACCTGCACGTGCGAGATGCCGGCGCCGAGCTCTTTCTCGATCGCCTTGAGCCCCTCGTACGCGCCCGCGTTCCAGCCCGCGTCGGAGATCGGGCCCGGAGTCAGGAGGGCGACCGTGAAGGCAGGGGCCGCCTGCTTCGGAGCCTCCTTCGGGCCGGCGCAGGCGGTCAGGGCGAGGGTGAGGAGGAGCGCGAGAGCGGTGGACGGGCGCGCGGGTCGTCGGGTCACGGATCCTCCTCGTCTGCTCCTTATGATGATGCCATGGCGTTCGCGCTCGATCCTGCCGCCAAGGCGCAGATCCTCGACTTCGTGAGGCCCCTTTCTGTCGGCCTCGACGGGATGACGAACTTCGGCTTCGTCAAAAGGAGATTGAGGATTTCGGAGGTTCTCTTTGAAGGTGAAGAGGGGAGGGAGGGCGCTGCGGGCTCCGCGGGTGCGCACCCGGCGCGGCTCTTTCTCCTGACCGCCTTCGCAGGCCTCCCCTCCGCGCGCCGCATCACAGGCGACAGCCGCGAGGAGTTGCTTCTGCGCTCCCTCCGCATTCCATTCGAAGAAATCTCCTCTCTCGTCTCTTCTCTCAATCGTGTCGAGTCCTCGCCTCAGACGCCGGAGGAGAGGATCGTCCACGACGCGATGCTCCTCGAAAGCGTCGGCGCGTACGGTGTGACTCAGATCCTCGTGGCCGGTGCGCGGGAGCGCATGACGCTCGAGGAGATGGCGGACGCGATCGACGCGCGGATGGACGCCGCGCGATTCGCGACCGGCGCCGGCCGTCGGCTCGCGGGCGAGCGGATCGCCTACGCGAAGCTGTTCGCCGCGAAGCTGCGAGCGGAGGCCGCGGAGTTCGAAGCGCCGGAAGGCCTTTCCGGCTAGACCGCCGAACGGCCGGCGTCCACCGAGACGACCTGGCCCGTCATGGACTGGTTCTCGAGGATCGCGACGGCCATGGCCATGAGGTCGGCGACGGCGACGGGCCGCCCGAGCGGCGTTCCGCCGACCAGCTTCGCGACAGCCTCGGGCCCCATGCCGGCTGGCGGCATGACGACACCGGGGGCGATCGCGTTGACGCGCACGTTGGGACCGAGCGCGACGGCGAGGTTGCGGACGAGCGCGTTGATTGCCGCCTTGGCGGCCGCGTGCGGGACGTGGGTCGGCCACGCCTGCGTCGCGGCGACGTCGGACACGAACAGGATCGACCCCGACGTGCGAGCCAGCTCGGGCGCCGCCGCCTGCGCGAGGAAGAACGCGGCACGCGGCCCCACGCGGAACACCGCCTCCCAGTCGTCGAGCGTCACGGCGGAAACGGGCTTCGGGATCCAGGGCGAGGCGGCGTGGACGAGCGCGTCGAGGCGGGGAGGGGCGTTCGGGGGGGAAAAGAGCGAGGAAGAAAAGACTTCTTCGAATAGTGAAGAAGGCGCGCTGCCGGCGGCGAAGTCGGCGTGGAATGCCGCGACACGGATCCCTTCTTTCCTTCTCAGGAGAGAATCCACCGCTGCGTCCGCCTCGGCGCGGCTCGTGCGATACGTCAGGGCGACCCAATAGCCGGCGTCTGCCAGAGCCTTCGCGAACTCGAACCCGAGCCTCTTGGCGCCCCCCGTGACGAGCGCAACTCTCACGCGGATTCCGCTTCCGACCGGGGCGGTACGACCGTGGCCGCCTCGTCCATGAGCTGGTTGGTCTCGGCCATGGCGACGACCTCGCGACCGAGCGCGAAGACGTGGAGGGCGATCGCGAGGACGCCCGCCGCGAGGTGGAGCCAGGCGGGCGTCGCGCCCGTGTGAGCGCCCGCCCCGAGGAGTCCCGCGCCGAGCGCCGAGAGCGGGGCGAGGGTCGCGAGCCCCGACGTCCGGGCCTTGAAGTACCTGACCCGCCTCAGGATGTAATCGCGGCCTTCCGCGTCGGCCCTCTTCGCGGCAGCCTCCTTGAGGAGCTTGCCCGTCCCGATGAAGAAGAAAAGGACCATCGACTGGGTGAACAGGGAGAACAGGACGGTCGGGACGGCGACCGCAATGTGCCGGGCCGCAGAGAGGCCCCCGGCGGCGTGGGAAAGCTCCCACCCCGACCAGGCAGAGAGCCCGAGGCCGGCCAGCGTAAACAAGGAAAGCAGCGTCAGGGCGAGCGCCACGGTGCCGCACTATAATCCGGCCTCCCGGCACAACATTCGGAGGTCACGCGTCATGACGCCACGCACGCTGGTCGACATCTTCAGGAACCTCGAGAAGACTCCGAAGCCCGACCTCCTTCTCGCGAAGAAGTCCGGCGTCTGGACGCCGATGTCCACCGCGCAGTTCATGGACACCGTGAAGGCCGTGTCGTGCGCACTCGAGGGGATCGGCGTGAAGCAGGGCGGCCGCGTCGCGCTCCTCTCCGAGAACCGTCCCGAGTGGGCGATCGTCGACTTCGCCTGCCAGTGTTACGGCGCGGTCCTCGTGCCCATCTTCCCGACGATGATCTCCGACCAGGTCTCCTACCTCCTCAGGGACTCCGGCGCGACCGTCGCGTTCGTGTCCGGGGAGGATCAGGTGAAGAAGATCCTCGCGGCGCGCGACGCGTCCGCGGAGGTCAAGGGGGCCCTGAAGCACGTCGTCGGCTTCGAGACCTCCTCGCTTTCGGGCGTCGAATCGTTCACGGATTTTCTCGAAAAGGGGAAGGCGGCTTACGCGGCCGACCCCGCCGCGTTCGAGAAGCGCGCGGACGCGCGCACACCGGACGACCTCGCGACGTTCATCTACACGTCGGGGACGACCGGCGAGCCGAAGGGTGCCATGCTCACCCAGCAGAACTTCACGTCGAACGTCGTGGCGGGCTGTTCGATCCTGCCCCTGGACTCTTCGGCCGTCGCGCTGTCGTTCCTGCCGCTCGCGCACGTCTTCGAACGGATGCTCGAGTACACCTACTACCATCGGGCCACGACGATTGCGTTCGCCGAGTCCATCGACAAGCTGCGCGACAACATGGGCGAGGTCCACCCGCACGTCTTCGGCGCCGTCCCGCGCGTCTACGAGAAGATCTACGCGCGCGTCCAGGAGAACCTCGCGAAGTCGTCGCCCGGGAAGCAGAAGCTCTTCGCGCGAGCGATCGACGTCGGAAAGAAGGTCGTCGCGCTCAAGGCGAAGAGGCAGACGCCGGACTTCGCCCTGGCGCTCCAGCACTTCGTCTTCGAGCGTCTCGTCTACCGCAAGGTGCGCGTGGCACTCGGCACGCGCTTCCGCTACGCCGTCTCGGGCGGCGCGCCCCTCGCCCGCGAGCTCGCCGAGTTCTTCTGGGCGGTCGGCGTCGAGGTCTACGAGGGCTACGGCCTCACGGAGACGAGCCCCGTCATCGCCGTGAACTGCCCGTCCGCGTGGCGACTCGGGGCCGTGGGGAAGATCCTCCCCGGCGTCGAGTGCCGGATCGCGCCGGACGGCGAGATCCTGACGCGCGGGCCGCACGTCATGAAGGGCTACTACGGGAAGCCGAAGGAGACGGCAGACGCGATCGACTCCGAGGGCTGGTTTCACACGGGCGACATCGGTCACATCGACGAGGACGGCTTTCTCGCGATCACGGACCGCAAGAAGGAGATCCTCGTCAACTCGAACGGCAAGAACATCGCCCCGGCGCCGATCGAGAGCTTCCTCAAGAGCCAGGACTTCATCTCGCTGCCCGTCATCATCGGCGACAAGAGGAAGTTCCTCTCCTGCCTGATCATCCCGAACTTCGAGAAGCTCCAGGGGTGGGCCGACGCGAACGGGCTTTCGGGCCGGCCGATGGAGCAGCTCGTGAAGGAGCCGAAGATCCTCGCGCTCTTCCAGTCCGCGGTCGACCGATGGAACGACGGGAAAGGGCACGAACAGCTCGTCCACCGCTTCGCCGTGCTCCCGCAGGACCTCACGATCGAGAGCGGCGAGCTCACCCCGACGCTCAAGGTCAAGCGCCGGATCATCGACCAGCACTACAAGCACCTCATCGACGAGATGTACGAGGGATCGGGCGCGTAACCGCCTCGGGGACCGGAATGCGCGTCGTCGTCGCCCTCGGAGGAAACGCCCTGCTTCGCCGTGGGGAGCCCATGACCGCGGAGAACCAGCGCGCGAACGTGCGCCGGGCCGCGGAGGCTCTCGCGCCTGTCGCGCGCGAGCACGAGCTCGTCATCTCGCACGGCAACGGCCCGCAGGTGGGACTCCTCGCGCTGCAGGCCGAATCCGGCCTCGACGCGGCGCACTTCCCGCTGGACGTCCTCGGGGCGCAGACCGAGGGAATGATCGGATACATGATCGAGCAGGAGCTCGGGAACCTCCTTCCGTTCGAGAAGCCGTTCGCGACGCTCCTCACGATGGTCGAGGTCGACCCGGCGGACCCCGCGTTCCAGCATCCCGGCAAGCCGATCGGCCCCGTCTACTCCGAGGAGGACGCGAGGCGCCTCGCCCGGGAGCGCGGATGGGCCATCGCGCCCGACGGCGCGAAGTGGCGGCGCGTCGTGGCGTCTCCGCACCCGAAACGAGTCTTCGAGATCCGGCCCGTGAAGTGGCTCCTCGAGAAGGGCGCGATCGTGATCTGCGGGGGAGGGGGCGGCATCCCGACCGTTTACGGCGACGACGGCAGGCTGCATGGCGTCGAGTGCGTCATCGACAAGGACCGCGTCGCGTCGCTCCTCGCCCAGCAGCTCGACGCGGACTTCTTCGTCATGGCGACGGACGTGCC
This sequence comes from Thermoanaerobaculia bacterium, assembly GCA_038319835.1. Taxonomy (GTDB): domain Bacteria; phylum Acidobacteriota; class Thermoanaerobaculia; order UBA5066; family UBA5066; genus Fen-183. The sequence continues at coordinate 14,196 of JBBQDQ010000026.1, forward strand.
GGCCGTCTCGGTCGGCTGGGGGACGCCGGCCGCCAAGGCGATCCGGCGCGCCTCCCCGGCCGCGATCGGGAAGTTCGACTTCGCCTCGGGCTCGATGGGCCCGAAGGTCGAGGCGGCTCGCGACTTCGCCGAGCGGACGGGCAAGACAGCCGCGATCGGCGCGCTCGAGGACATCCCGCGCATCCTTGCGGGCGAGGCCGGGACGCTCGTCTCGAACGGCGTCGCGACGATCGAGTGGGCCGCGCCCGAGAGCCTCGCTCTTTTCACGGAGTAACGGCGGCGGTCACCGCCGGCGCGGGCACGAGCCTGACGGCGATCGCGGGTCTCACGGGCCGCTTGACTTGATGGCGCAGCGCGTCATAGGCTACTGAATGATGGCTCATTCATCGGGCCGCGGCGGCCTGAACCTGGACGTCAGCGCGGTCCCCGCGGCCGCGGAGAAGCCGTCGCCGGGGGCGGACCCGGAGAAGCGTCGGCGCATCCTGGACGCCGCAATCCGCACCTTCGGGCGGAGGGGGTTCCACGAAGCCCGCATCGCGGACATCGCCTCCGACGCGAAGGTCGCCGAGGGCACCGTCTACCTCTACTTCCGCAACAAGGAAGACCTCCTCGGAGTCGTCTTCGACGAGTCCATGGACGACGTTCTCGAGAAGGGCCGGGCCGTCGCGAAAGCGGATCTTCCGGCCGCCGACCGCCTCACGGCGCTCCTCGACCTGCACTTCCAGTTCATCGGCTCGGATCGCGATCTCGCGTCCGTCTTCCAGATCGAGCTCCGGCGGAGCGCCCGGCTCGTCGAGCGCTTCTCGCGCAGCAAGCTCGTCGAGCACTTCCGCATCCTCGGCGAGGTGCTTCGAGACGGGATCGCCCGCGGCGAGTTCCGCAAGGACCTCGACCCGCGCCTCGCCGTCCGCATCCTCTTCGGCGCGGCCGACGAGATTCTCTCGGAGTGGCTGCTGTCGGGGGAGAAGAAGCCCTCCGCCGACGCGAAGCAGCTCGTCGGGACTCTCCTCGCGGGATTCGGAAGAGGAGAAGAGAAGACTTCTTTAAAGGTGAAGAAGAAGGCATCGAGGAACAGGAGTAACCCGAAGTGAGCAAAACCGCATTCGTCCTCCACGGCGCCCGGACGCCGTTCGCCCGGATGGGCACGGACTTCACGGGCGTTTCGGCGGTCGACCTTGGCCGCGCCGCAGCCGTCGAGGCGATGGCGCGCGCGGGCATCGAGCCGTCCGCCGTCGACCAGTCGATCTTCGGGAACATCGCGACGCCCGTGGACGCCGCGAACATCGCCCGCATCATCGCGCTCCGCGCGGGCGTTCCGAAGGAGAAGCCGGCGCACTCGGTCTCGCGCAACTGCGCGTCCGGGATCGAGTCCGTCGTCGAGGCCGCGCGCCTCATCGCGACGGGCGAGGCGGACGTCGTCCTCGCGGGCGGCGTCGAGAACATGACGCAGATCCCGTTCCTCTACCGCGACAGCGTCAAGGGCGTCTTCGCGAAGGCCGGGATGGCGAAGACGGCCGGCCAGCGGCTCGGCGCGCTCGCGGGGATGCCGTGGAAGGACCTCCTGAATCCGGTCATCGGACTCAAAGCGGGCCTCAAGGACCCCGTCTGCGACATCGGGATGGGGGACACGGCGGAGATCCTCGCGAAGGAAGGCCGCATCACGCGCGAGGAGCAGGATCACTTCGCGCTCCGCTCCCACCAGAGGGCGACCGAGGCGCGGCCCAAGCTCGCCGCCGAGATCGTTCCCGTCCCCGTTCCGCCGGACTACGACCGGGTCCTCACGTTCGACAACGGCGTGCGCGAGAACCAGTCGATGGACGCGCTCGCAAAGCTCAAGCCGGTGTTCGACCGGCGCTACGGGACCGTCACGGCCGGCAACTCCTCCCAGATCACGGACGGCGGAGCGGCCGTCGTCGTGGCCTCCGAGGACTTCGTCGCGAAGCACGGCTTGAAGCCCCTCGGCCGCGTCGCCAGCTGGGGATTCGCGGGCCTCGAGCCCGAGCGGATGGGCCTCGGCCCGTCGCGCTCGACGCCGCTCGCCCTGAAGAAGGCCGGCCTCTCGATGAAGGACATCGGACTCGTCGAGATGAACGAGGCGTTCGCGGCGCAGGTGCTCGCGAACATCAAGGCGTTCGCCGCCTCCCGGGAGCTCGGCGAGATCCCCGACGACATCCTCAACGTCAACGGCGGGGCCATCGCCCTCGGACACCCCGTGGGCTGCACGGGTACCCGCCTCATCCTGACGCTCCTCCTCGAGATGCAGCGGCGCAAGGTCCGGCACGGGCTCGCGACGCTCTGCGTTGGCGGCGGGCAAGGCGCGTCGATCATCCTGGAGGCGGTGTGATGGCCACCCTCGTCGAAGAAACCGTTCCCGTGAAGGGCGCCGCGTCGGCGGCGTCGCCGTTCCGGCTCACCGTCGAGGCCGACGGGCTCGCGGTTCTCGAGTTCGACACTCCGGGAGAGAAGGTCAACAAGTACTCGCGGCCGGTCATGATCGAGTTCGAGCGCGTCCTCGACGGACTCGCAGCGCGAACCGACGTCAAGGCCCTGGTCCTCATCTCGCGCAAGCCCGGCATCTTCATCGCGGGCGCGGACGTGAACGAGATCGCGAAGGCCGACAAGGGCGCGGACCCCGAGATGATCCGGGGCCCGCACCGCGCGTTCAACAAGCTCGCCAATCTGCCGTTTCCGACGGTTGCCGCGATCGACGGCGCATGCGTCGGCGGCGGCTGCGAGACGGTGCTCTCGATGGACTGGCGCCTCGCCTCCGATTCGCCGAAAACGCAGATCGGGCTGCCGGAGATCAAGCTGGGGATCCTCCCGGCCTGGGGCGGCACGACGCGCCTCCCGCGGATGATCGGCCTTGCGGGCGCGCTCGACGTCATTCTGGCGGGCAAGGTCCTCGACGCCAAGCGGGCGAAGAGGGCCGGCCTCGTCGACGAGGTCGTCCCGGCCGCGATGCTCGAGGAGGTCGCGAAGGGGTTCGCCCTGAAGAAGATCGGCGCGAAGAAGCGGTCGAACGCGGGCCCCGGCGGCGGCCCGGCACGCGTGCGGGAAGCCGGCCTCGCGGAGAGGTTCCTCGAGGGCCCCGGCAAGGGGATCGTCTTCTCGAAAGCCCGCGCTTCCGTGATGAAGGAGACCAAGGGGCACTACCCGGCGCCGCTCGCCGCGCTCTCCGTCGTCGAGAAGGGCTACGGCGCGCCGTTCGACAAGGCGCTCGAATACGAGGTCGAGGGCGTCGGGACGCTCATCGGCACCCCGACGATGCGGTCGCTCGTGGGCCTCTTCTTCCGGATGGAAGAGGTCAAGAAGGAGACCGGTGTCGAGGCCCTCGGCGTCGGCGCGGTCAAGCCGCGGAAGATCGGACGTGTTGGCGTCCTGGGCGCGGGCGTGATGGGCGGCGGCATCGCGCAGCTCGCCGCGGACAAGGGCCTCCCGGTCCGGATGAAGGACATCAAGCCCGAGGCGCTCGCCCTCGGGTACGCGCAGGCGGCGCGGATCTGGAAGGAGAAGCTCAAGAAGCGCCGCATGACCCGCGCGGAGTTCGCGGGGAAGATGTCGCTCCTCGGCGGATCGCTCGACTACGCGGGCTTCGAGACGTGCGACATCACGATCGAGGCGGTGCTCGAGAAGATGGCCGTCAAGCACGCCGTCCTCGCCGAGTGGGAGAAGGTCGTCCCGTCGACGGCGATCTTCGCGTCCAACACGTCGACGCTGCCGATCACGGAGATTGCCGCGAACGCGGCGCACCCCGAGCGCGTCGTCGGGATGCACTTCTTCAACCCCGTCTACAAGATGCCTCTCGTCGAGGTCATCTACGGGACGAAGACCGACCCCGAGGTCACGGCGACGATCTTCGACCTCGCCAAGAAGATGGGGAAGACGCCGGTCGTCGTGAAGGACTCCCCGGGCTTCCTCGTGAACCGCATCCTCGGGCCATACATTGCTGAGGCCGCACGCCTCGTCCTCGAGGGCGTGGACTTCACGGCCATCGACAAGGCGATGCGCGCGTTCGGGATGCCGGTTGGCCCGATCGAGCTTCTCGACGACGTCGGGATCGACGTCGCCGCGAAGGCCTCCGAGACACTTTCGAAGGCCTGGCCCGAGCGCATGCCGCGGGATCCCGCCATGGACAAGCTCGTCGCGGCCGGCCGGATCGGGAGAAAGGCGAAAAAGGGGTTTTATTCCTATGAAGGTGAGAGAAGGGGCGGCCCCGACCCGGGCGCTTACGCCGATCTCGGCCTCTCTTCACCTTCAACGAATCCGAGTCTCTCGTCCTCCGAAATCCAGAACAGGCTCGTCCTCCCGATGATCAACGAGGCGGCCTACTGCCTCTCGGAGGGCATCGTCGCGAGTCCCGCGAAGCTGGACCTCGCGATGATCTTCGGCACCGGCTTCCCCCCGTTCCGCGGCGGCCTGTGCGCATACGCGGACGCGCTCGGCGCCGGCGCCGTCGTCGAGGGACTCCAGAAGCTCGCGAAGGAAAAAGGCGGCCGGTTCGCACCGGCTCCGCTGCTCATCGAAATGGCCCGTACGGGCAAGAAGTTCTTCTGAGGGAGCACACGATGTCCACCGTCAAAGAAGAGACCAAGACCGAGACGACCACCGAAGTCGAGTCCTTCCTCAAGTCGCTCTACGCGGGCCACATCGCCGAGGACCTCGTCTTCCCCTACCCGGAGATTCCGGCGGACGTGAAGGAGACCGTGGGCGCGTTTGCAGACGCGTACACGGACTTCGACGCGGCCCACCTCGACTCCGAGAAGATGGACGCCGAGCACCACTTCCCGCGCGAGGCCGTCAAGGCCATGGGCGAGCTCGGCGTCCTCGGGATGACGATCCCCGAGGAGTACGGCGGCAGCGGCTTCAGCGCGGCGGCGTACTGCCGGATGACGGAAACGGTCGCGCCGCTCGACGCGACGGCCTCCATCGTGATCGGCGCCCACCTTTCGATCGGCACGAAGCCCGTCGTCCTCTTCGGGAGCGAGGAGCAGAAGAAGAAGTGGCTCCCGGACATCGCGACGGGCAAGCTCGTGGGCGCGTTCTGCCTCACAGAGCCCGAGGCGGGTTCGGACGCGGGCTCGCTCAAGACGACGGCCGTCTTCGACGCGGCCACGAACGAGTACGTCCTGAATGGCACGAAGCAGTGGATCTCGAACGGCGGGTTCGCGTCGTTCTTCACGGTGTTCGCGCGCATCCCGTCGGGGGAAAAGGACGGCCACAAGGAAGTCTCCTGCTTCGCGGTCGTCACGAAAGCGGACGGGACGCTTCCGGGCCTCACGCGCGGCCCCGAGGAGAAGAAGCTCGGCCTCTGCGCCTCGTCGACGTGCCAGATCATCTTCGAGAACTGCCGGATCCCCGCCTTCAACCTCATCGGCGAGAAGGGCCACGGCTTCAAGTACGCGCTCGAGACGCTCAACACGGGCCGCACGTCGCTCGGCGCGGGCTCGGTGGGCGGGTCGAAGTGGATGATCAAGCTCTCGGTCGAGCACGCGACCCAGCGCAAGCAGTTCAAGCAGCGCATCGCGGACTTCGAGATGATCCGCCACAAGATCACGAAGATGACCGCGACGACGTACGCGCTCGAGTCGATGGTCTACCTGACCGCGGCCCTCGTGGACCGGCACGTCGACTACTCGCTCGAAGGCGCGTGCTGCAAGGTGTTCGGGACCGAGGTCCTCTGGCAGAACATCAACGACGGCCTCCAGATCGCGGGCGGCAACGGCTTCATGAACGAGTACCCGTACGGGCGGGCCCTCCGCGACAGCCGGATCAACATGATCTTCGAAGGCACGAACGAGATTCTCCGCCTCCTGATCGCGCTGTCGGGCATGAAGGAGCTCGGCGACTCCCTCAAAGAGGTCCAGAGCGCGCTCAAGAGCCCGCTCGCACAGCGCGGCATCCTCACCGAGTACGCCCACAAGAGGATGAAGGGCGTCATCACGCACGACAAACTCACGAAGGTCCACCCCTCGCTCGCGCCGGAGGCCGACCAGGTCGGGCGCTACGCAGGCATTTTCGCGAACGCCTGCGAGACGATTCTCCGCAAGCACGGCAAGAAGGTCGTCGACAAGGAATACCAGCAGGAACGCATCGCCGACGTCCTCATCGACCTGTACGCCCAGGTCGCGACGCTCTCGCGCGTGACCTCCGCGATCGCGAAGAAGGGCGAGGAGAAGGCGGCCGGCGAGATCGAGATCGCGCGGTGGTTCTGCAACGAGGCCAAGCACCGGATGGTCGCGAACCTCAAGGCGCTCGATCGCAACCGCGACGCGGAGTGCACGAAGATCAGCGACCGGGTCTATGAGAGCGGCGGGTATCCCTACGACCTCTGGGCCTGATCGCGGTTTCATCCGGACGTTGACCGTCCCGACCCCCTTCCCGGTCGGGCCGGTCAACGTCCACCTGATCCTCCGCGACCCGATCACGATCGTCGACTCCGGTCCGCTGACGGACGCCGCGTGGGACGTGCTCCAGGCGGGACTCGGCGCGCACGGCCTCGGCGCCGTGGACGTGAAGCGGATCCTGCTCACGCACGGCCACCACGACCACTACGGCCTGGCCGCGAAAGTCGCGGATGTCTCGGGCGCGGAGATCCTCGGCGGCGCGCTCGACCGCAACAACTTCCGGCAGGAACGCCATCCGAAGCTCCTGCTCGACGACATGGCGCGGGGGGGCTTCGGCATCGGGACGCGCTTCGCGGTCGTGGCCGCGATCGCGGCGGTCGACCACTTCGCCAAGCCCCTCGAGGCGTGGGACGAGCTTTCGGGCGGTGAAACGCTGCCCGGGGACGGCTGGAGCGTCGTCGTGCGCTCGACGCCGGGGCACACGCCCGGGAGCCTCACGTTCGAGGTGCCCGAGGCGGGCGTCCTCTTCACGGGGGACACCGTTCTCAAGGACATCACCCCGAACGCCGTCATCGACGAGGACCCCGTGCAGCCGGGCAAGCCCTTTCGCAGCGTGTCCACGTACTTCCGGACGCTCGAGGAGATCGGCCGGACGAACGCGGGGGAGACCCTTCTCACGGGCCACGGCGCCCCGATCCCCGACTGGCACGCCCACAAGGGCGGCCTCGACCGGCGGTACGGTTTGCGCGTCGACCAGATCGTGCGGCAGCTCGCCCGGGGCCCAGCGACGGCGCGCGACCTCGTAACGGCGATCTTTCCGCGCGTCAAGACCCTCAACGTCTTTCTCGCGTTCAGCGAGATCCTCGGATTCCTGATGTACCTCGAGGACGAGGGCCGGGTCGAGAAGCTCGTCGAGGAGACGAGGGACCGCTACCGGCTCACCGGCAGCGGATCCTGAGCGACGACGCCGTGTCCTCGCCCACCGAGGTATTGCCCAGGTTGTTGTCGCGCTCGCGGAAATCCGTCCGTCGGCCGCGGTAGCCGGGCAGCTCGTAGAGCGTCAGGATGCAGCCGGGCGTCACGTCCACGGAGCTCGCCATCCGGGACCCGAAGCGCGTGCGGTCGAGATCCGGCACGTCCCGGTCGAAGTAGGCGTGCGGTCCGCGGCCCTCGCGGTCGCGGTAGAGAATCGCGCCGCGCTGCTCGGGCTCCCAGTGTCCCCAGCCCCCGCCCTGCGGGCGCTCGGAATCGTGGCGGTCTGGCCGCCAGCCCGGGTAGTCCCCCCGGCAGTTCACCCGGATGGACGACGCCGTGTCCTCGCCCACCGCCGTGTTCGAGAGGTCGTTGTCGCTGTCGCGGAACGTCGTCGAGCGGCCTCGGTAGTTCGTGCCCTCGTAGAGGATCGCGGTACAGCCCGGCGGGACGGCGATCGAGCTCGCGCGGCGGCTCCCGAACTGCGTGTACCTGAGATCCGGGACGTCATCGTAGAAGGTCATGGACGGGCCGCCCAGGGAGCGGTCGCGGAAGAGCGTGACGCCCTCGGCGCGCGCGTCGTGGGCTGCGAAACAGGCCGCGAGAAAGGCGGCAAGGGACAGGGTCCGAAGTCGGTCGGTTCGCATGGTTCCCTCCGTTACGTAACTCTACAACCGCGAGGCGAGATGCTGGCGCACCCATCGCAGGGCGAGCTCGACGGCGTCGGGCAGCGTTTCTCCCCGCGCGAGGAGGCCCGTGATGGCGGCGGAGAGCGCGTCACCCGCTCCCGGGACGGACCCCGGTGCGAGCCGCGGCGCGGTGAACGCCCGCCACGTCCGCCCGTCGAGGAGCCCGTCCACGACGACGTCACCTTCCGCGTGCCCCCCCTTGATCAGGACGGCCCTCGGGCCGTGCGCCTGAATTGCCCGCGCGGCCCGCTTGGCGTCCGATTCGCTCCGGATCGCGAACCCGGCGAGGAGGGACGCCTCCGGGAGATTCGGCGTCACGAGGTCGGCGACCGGGAGCAGCTCGCGGAGAAAGGCCGAATAGGTGGGCGCGGGCACGAGCCGCGGGCCCGGCCGGGTCACGAGGAACGGGTCCACGACCACCGGGATGCCCCGCCTGGCCAGGTCCGCCGCCAGGAGCCGCACGACCGGCGTCCTCCCGAAGAACCCGACCTTGGCCGCCCCCGGCTCCGGGCCTTCCGAGAGCGCCTCGAGCTGGGCTCGGACGGCCGGGGTGGGCACCTCGTGGAGTACCCCGGCCGCCGCGCCGGTCCAGGAAGCGATCCCCGTGACGACCGAGGCCCCCCGAACGCCGAGCGCCGCGAAGACGGCGAGATCGCCCTGCAGCCCGGCTGTCCCCGTCGGGTCGGCGGCGTGCAGGGAGAGAGCCGTCGTGAGCGCCACGCGCCAAGCTTACTTTGCTATTCTCCAGCGCCGGAGGAATCGCCCGCATGTCCGAAGAAAATAAGGCTCCCCAGCCCCTGACCGCCGGGTCGACAGCCCCCGATTTCACGCTGCCGGCGCGCTCCGGGAAGACGATCTCGCTGCACGATTTCGCGGGTCAGAAGGACGTTCTGATCTACTTCTATCCGAAAGACGACACGCCGGGCTGCACGCGCGAGTCCTGCAGCCTCCGCGACGGCTGGGCCGACCTCGGCAAGGCCGGCATCGAGGTCCTCGGCATCTCGCGCGACGACGCCGCCTCGCACAACGCGTTCGCCGCGAAGTACAACCTGCCGTTCGATCTTCTGACGGACGCCGACCATTCGGTCCACGAGGCGTACGGCGCCTGGGGGCAGAACCCGAACCCGGCGTGGGGAGTCGGGCCGCTTCGCAAGTCGTTCCTCGTCGGCAAGGACGGCAAGGTCAAGCACGTGTTCGACAAGGTCGACACCGAGCACCATGCCGACCAGGTCCTCCGGGCGGCGGGCTTCGCGCCCGCGCCCAAGCCGGCTCCCGTGCCGGCCGCGCCTCCGGCACCGAAGCCGGCGGCTCCGCCCTCTCCGCCGGCCCCGAGGCCGGCCGCACCCGTGGCGCCCGCCGCCGCGGCGGTGAAGCCGGCCGCGCCGCCCGCCCCGACGCCGGCGGCGCCTAAGGCCGCCGCCCCTAAGAAGAAGGCGGCTCCCAAGAAGAAGGCGGCTCCCAAGAAGAAGGCCGCTCCCAAGAAGAAGGCCGCTCCGAAGAAGAAGGCCGCGAAGAAGACGACGAAGAAGAAGGCCGCACCGAAGCGGAAAGTCGCGAAGAAGGCGCCCCGCAAGGCGGCAAAGAAGGTGAAGAGAGCCGCTCCGAAGCGCAAGGCCAGGAAGGCCGCGAAGCGGAAGAAGCGGTAAGGAGACCGGTGGAGGAGTCGAACCGCATCCGCGTGACGGACCGCGCCCTCGCCGCACTGAGGGCCGAGGGATGGCAGCCAGGCAAGACCTGTCTCGTCGTGCGGCACGTTCTCGGATGCGGCGGCTCCGGCTACCGCCTCAAGTTCTCGGAACGCCCGCTCGAGGACGGCTGCCGCGTGGACGCGGAGGGCGGCCTCGTCGTGTGGCTCGATCCCTATTCCTACTCGCGCCTCGAAGGCGCGTCCATCGACTACGACCCGGAAAAGGAGACTGAGGGCTTCCTGCTCGACCACCCGGATGCGGCATTCGCCGCGTTCTGCTGACGCGCGGCCCCGAACCCCCCATGGCCAGACTCACCAAGGAACAGCTCCGCACCGACCAGCTTCAGCACGCCCTCACGGACGCGCGCGACTACGTTTCGAGCCACCGTTCCCAGACCACCCGATGGGTGGCGCTCGGCGGGGCCGCGGTCGTCGTCGTTCTCGCGATCGTGGGCGTCTTTGTCTGGCGCGGCAACCGCGCCGCGGCACGTTTCTCGCAGGCCCTCGCGATCTTCGACGCGCCGCTCGCGTCCGACCCGAGCCCCGCGCCAGGGGCGAAGCTCTACAAGGACGCCGCCGAACGCTCCGCGGCCGCCCGCACCGCGCTTCAGGAGCTCGCCAAGGACAGCCCGTCCACCGAGCCGGGCCGCGCCGCGGCCGTCCTCCTCCTCGGGATCGACGGCGGCTCAGCCGCCACGGGCGCGAACCTCGACGCGGCCCGCGCGTTCGCCCGCTCCGAGAAGGGAACGGTCGCAGGCGGGGTCGCCGCCGTCGCCGCGCTCGACGCCGAGTCGGCGGCCGGGCGCTCGAAGGAAGCGCTCGAGACCGCGAAGAAGTACCTCGATTCCACGGACGCACCGCTGCCGAAGGACGTCCTCGTCTACACGATCGCGAAGCTCTACGAGAAGACGGGCCAGAACGTGGAGGCCAAGAGCTTCTACCAGAAGCTCGCGACCGACTTCCCGGATTCGCCGCTCCGCGTCGAAGCGCAGCAGAAGCTCGCGTCGTTGTAGGTCATGGAGCGTCGGGCCATCGTCATCGTCTGCGACGGTTTGGGCGTCGGCGAGGCGCCCGACGCGGCCGCGTTCGGCGACGTCGGAGCACGGACGCTCCAGCACATCCTGCGCGACGGGAAGCCCGCGATTCCGCACCTCACGAAGCTGGGTCTGCTGCACACGATGTACGGCGAGGCGCCCGCCGGCCTGCCCGCGCCCTCGGGCGCGTTCGGCCGTCTTGCGGAGGCGTCCGCGGGCAAGGACTCGACCACAGGGCACTGGGAGCTCATGGGCCTTACCGTGCCGGTCGCGTTCCCGCTCTACCCGGAAGGATTCCCGCCCGAGGTCGTCGAGCCGTTCGAGAAGGCCGTGGGGAAGAAGGTCCTGCACAACCGGCCCGCCTCCGGAACGGAAGTGATCAAGCAGTACGGCGAAGAGCACATGAAGACCGGCCGCCCGATCGTCTACACGTCGGGCGACTCCGTGTTCCAGATCGCGGCGCACGAAGAGGTCGTCCCGATCGAGACGCTCTACGCGTGGTGCGAGATCGCGCGCGGGATCCTCGTCGGCGAGCACCGCGTCGGCCGCGTGATCGCGCGGCCGTTCCTCGGAAAGCCGGGGGCGTTCACGCGCACGCACCGGCGGCACGACTACACGGTTCCGCCGGACGGCCCGACGCTTCTCGACGAGCTCTCCGCCCAGGGCCGAAGCGTCTACGGGATCGGAAAGATCGAGGACCTCTTCTCGGGACGCGGCGTCGCGAAGGCGGTCCACACGGAGTCCAACCGCGACGGCCTCGAGAAGACCGTGTCGGCCCTCTCGGCGCGCGGTGACGACTTCATCTTCTCGAACCTGAACGACTTCGACACGAAGTTCGGGCACCGCAACGACCCGGACGGGTACGCCCGCGCGCTCGAGGAGCTGGACGCGTTCGTTCCGGCCCTTCTCGCGGGCCTGGGCGAGGGCGACGTCCTCATGATTACGGCGGACCACGGCGGCGACCCGTCGGACGTCTCGACGGACCACACCCGGGAGTTCGTGCCGCTCGTCGCCGCGGGTCCGCGCGTGCGCGCCGGCGTGGACGTCGGCACGCGCGCGACGTTCGCGGACCTCGGCGCGACGGTCGCCGAGCACCTCGGGGTAGCCCCGCTCGCCGGCGCGAGCTTCCTCTCGGCCATTCTCCGGGCCTGACGCGCCTTATACTGAGACTCGTCTTCACATGACGATCAGCTCGGGTTCCCGTCTCGGGCCCTATGAGGTCCTGTCTCCCCTCTGGGCGGCGCTGCCGGAGAAGACCCCGGGAGCCGTAAGAAGGATTCTGAGAAGGTGTCTGCAGCGCGATGCGAAGCAGAGGCTGCGCGACATTGCCGATGCGCGCCTCGACCTCGAAGAATCGAGCGCGGGCGGTCCGGCGAGCACCTGCGGCCAATTACCCCTCGAAGAAGAGGCCTCGGCGCCGAACACCGCTGTGGGTCGGAGCGCTCCTGCGGGTCATGAGAGAGGGAGCAGAAGATCTCTCTATCTCTCCTGGGCGCTCGCGGCCGCGTTTGCGGCGGGGGCGCTCGCGCTCCGCGCTCGCGCCCCGCACGGGGCGGCGCCCGTCGTCCAGTTCGAGGTCCGGGTTCCGGAGGGAGCGATCTTCGGCAACTCGATGGCGCTCTCGCCCGACGGGCGCCGGCTCGCCTTCGTCGCGTCGGACGAGAAGGACGTCGAGCGCCTC
>JBBQDQ010000027.1:0-26235 GCA_038319835.1 Thermoanaerobaculia bacterium
GAGGCCTACTACTACCTCAAGCAGATGCAGTCCAAGACGCCCATCGTCGTGCGCCTCGTCGACGGCGAGGAGCTGCGCGGCTGGATCGAGTGGTACGACAGGGACGTCATCAAGCTGAACCGGGACCACGCCCCGAACCTCCTGATCCCGAAGCGCTCGATCAAGTACCTCTACAAGGAGGATGAGGAGCGCATGCACAGGAAGAGGCGGCGTCCGCTGCCCGGCGCAGGGCCCGGGGTCGACGGCGCGGGCGGCGCCTGAGTCCCCTGCACGGTTGACGGGGCGGCGCGGGGCGGGCATAGACTCGCCCGCATGAACGACAGCAAACTCACCAAGGAAGCCCTCTCGGCGTTCGCGGCCCAGAACCGCGACCGCTTCGAATCCCTCCTCAAGGACTTTGTGGAGCGTCCGACGGTCTCCGTCGACCCCACCAGGAAGCCCGCCATCGCCGAATGCGTGACGCTCGCCTGCGAGACGATCAAGCAGTTCGGTGGCGTCCCATCCGTGCTCGAGACCGGCGGCCACCCGATCGTCCACGGCGTCTGGGGCGACGATCCGTCCCGCCCGACGGTCACTGTGTACAACCACCTCGACGTCCAGCCCGCCTCGAAGCAGACGGAGCCCTGGGAGACGGAACCCTTCGTCTTCACGAAGAAGGGCGACCGCTACTTCGGCCGCGGCACGACCGACGACAAGGGCCCGGCGCTCTCGGCGCTCTTTGGCGCGAAGGCCGCGATGGACGCCGGCGTCCCGGTGAACATTCGCGTCCTGTGGGAGTTCGAGGAGGAGATCGGCTCGCCGAGCTTCGCCAAGGGCATCGGCGCCGCCAAGGACAAGCTCGCGACGGACTCGATCATCGTCTCGGACACGATCTGGATCGCGCGCGGCAAGCCTGCGGCTCCGGCGGGCCTCCGCGGCCTGCAGGGAATGCTCTTCACGCTCGAGACGGGCACGACCGACCAGCACTCGGGCGTCACGGGCGGCGCGGCGCGCAACCCGATCGCCGAGCTCATGCAGGTCGTCTCCGAGTGCTTCGACGCGAAGACCGGAAAGGTGAAGATCCCCGGCTTCTACAGGGACGTGGTCCCGCCGACGAAGGCCGAGCTCGAGGACTTCCGGAAGTCCGGCTTCACGGTCGCCGGCTTCAAGAAGGACCACATGTTCAAGTCCATCCGCACGAACGACGCGCTGGACGTCATGAAGCGCATCTGGGCGCAGCCGACGTTCGAGATCCACGGCCTCGTCGGCGGCTACACGGGCCCCGGCGTCAAGACGGTCATCCCGCCGCGCGCCGAGGTGAAGGTGTCGTGCCGCCTCGTCCCGAACCAGACGGGCGCGAAGATCGCGAAGCTCGTCACGGACTTCGTGAAGAAGAAGAACAAGGACGTGAAGGTCGTGCTCGAGGGGCGCCTCGACCCGTACCAGGGCGTCACGACGGGGCCGCTCGCCGACGCCGTCCGCCGGAGCGTGAAGTTCGCGTTCGGCAAGGAGCCCGTTTTCGTGCGCGAAGGCGGCTCGATCGGCGCCGTCCTCACGATGGAGAAGGTCCTCAAGACGCCGATCGTCTTCCTCGGCCTCTCGCTGCCCGAACACGGCTATCACTCGCCGAACGAGAACTACGACTGGGAGCAGGCGTCCGGCGGGATGATCGCGTTCGCGAAGTACTTCGCAGAAGTCGGCGCGCTCGGCAAGGTCGGCCCGAAGGGCTACCGCCCGAAGACGTAACCGGACCGGCGGGGTACCCGGCGCGCGGCGTCGCGCGCCGGGGGCCTCCTCAATCCGGCTTCTTGACGATCCTGCCGCGCGCGATTACCGCGTCGGTCTTCTCCATCACCTTGATGTCGAGGAGCGGGTCGCCCTTCACGGCGACGAGGTCCGCGACGCAGCCGACGTCGAGGCAGCCGAGCTTGCCGTCCTTGTGCGGCCCGAGGAGATTCGCGGCGACCGTCGTCGCCGCACGCAGCGCGTCCCACGGCGTCATGCCCCACGCGACCATGAAGGAGAACTCCTCGGCCTGGTTGCGCTTGTCCCAGTCGAAGCCGCCCGCGTCGGTCCCGAACGCGATCGGGGCGCCGGCCTTGTGGGCGCGCCTGAAGGAGTCCTGCGAGGCGGCCCAGAGCTGGTCCCAGATCGGGTTCGTCTTGCTGCGCGGGCCCTTCACGAAGTCGAGGGCCGTGATCGTCGGGCAGTAGGCGACCTTCTTCGCGACCATCGCCTTCACGGTCTCCTCGTCCAGCACGTCGCCGTGCTCGAGCGAGTCGACGCCGGCCGCGAGCGCGATCCGGTGGCCCGTCGGCGTCATCGAGTGGGCGGCGACCTTCTTCCTCAGGCGGTGGGCCTCGTCGACGATCGCGTTCATCTCGTCCTGCGTGAAGTTCGGGATGGACGCCCAGCCGCCCTCGGGCGTGCGGAAGTACGAGCCGTCCGCGTAGACCTTGATCCAGTCGACGCCGTACTGCGCCTGGTACCGGACGGCCTTGCGGCACTCGTCCGCGCCGTCGCACTTCAGGACGCCGTCGGGCATCTTCCGTTCCCACGAGAAGCCGAGGAGGGGATAGCGCCCAGTCGGCGTCATCGCGGGGCCCGCGGCGACGACGCGCGGCCCGGGCACGACGCCGCGCTCGAACGCCTTGCGCAGGTCGACGTCCGTGAAGCCGGCGCCCTCGGTTCCGAGGTCGCGCAAGGTCGTGAAGCCGTGGTCGAGTGCGATGCGCGCGGCGGCGGCGGCGCGCAGGGCCCGGTAGGGAGTGGATTCCTTCAGCACCTGCTCGTCGTACTCCTCCGGGGTCGCGTCCCCCTGGAGGAGGAGGTGCGTGTGCGCGTCGATCAGGCCGGGGAGGCAGGTGTAAGAGGAGAGATCGAGTTCGGACTCGGATTTCTTAGAAGGTGAAGAGGGCGCCGTCGCAGCCGCGTCGCTCGACGAAGCGAGGCGCAGGACTCTTCCCCCTTCGAAGAAAATCTTCATATTCGTCTTCGTCGACCGGCTTCCGGGGTCGAGCAGCTTTCCGCACGTGACGGTCAGAGGCTGGGCGGCGAGGGGGCCCTCGGCGAGGCCTGCGGCGAGCGCGAGGGACGCCAGAAAACTGATGCGGGTGCGCATTTGACGGAGTCTCCCTTCCCGAGCAGGATGGAGGGGATTATGGGCCGCGCCGAAGACCTCCGGGACGCCCGCGCACGCATGCAGGCCGTCCGGGCCGAGATCTACGCCGCGGTGGACGGGAAGTCCGACGCCGAGCTTCTCGCGCTGCCCGCCGACTGCGGCTGGTCGGCGGCCGAGGTCCTCGACCACATCGGGACAGCCGAGCGGACGCTCGTGAAGGCGCTTTCGAAACACGAGAAGGGCGAGCCCACGCGCGTTCCGAAGCGCGCGTGGTGGTACCGCCTCCCGATGTCGCCCATCTTCTGGAAGATCCGGTTCCGCGCTCCGAAACTCGTGCGCCCGCGGCCGCGCTCCGAGGTCAACCCGGCGGAGGTCCTCGCGGGGCTGAGGGAGTCGCGTGCGGCGCTCCTCGCGATCGCGGACCGGATGGGCGATGAGAAGTTCGCGGCGATGGTGTTCCCGCACTTCCTCCTCGGGCGGTTCAACGGCGTCGACTGGTTCTGCTTTTTCGCGGGGCACGAGGGCAAGCACCTAGGCCAGATCCGCCGCGTCCTCGCAGGGCCGAAGACCCTGCGCTGCGCGTCGCGCTAGACGCGTCTCGCGATCCGGAAGCTCGCGTACGCGAAGACGGGCGCGGCGAGGACGTCGATCGTGTAGTGGACGTGCTGCGCGAGGACGGAGAACGCCACGGCGGCCGTGCAGAGGAGGAAGAACGCCTGCGACCGGCGGCCCGGCACCGCAAGGGCGAGAAGGAACAGCGTCGACGTGTGCCCCGAGAAGAAGAGGTCCTTCGTCAGAAGCTTCCCGGGCCCGAAGAGCCGCACGAGCGGGTCGTGGAGCGGGATCATTCCGGGTGGCGCCTCGAGCGGCGTGACCCACATGGCGGCCATCCGGAAGATCACCATGAGGACGTAGGCCTGCAGGGCAACGAGAAGGGCGCGCGGGTCCGTCGCGAGGCGCGCGACGCCGAACGCGAGCCCGAGGTAGATCAGAGAGAACGTCAGCCACGTCAGGTCCCGTGGCGCGAGGAGCGCGAGGACCGGGTCGGGCAGGACGGCGCCCGGCCGCGCCTCGACGAACGTGAGGAAGCGCGCGAGGAACGCGAGAACGGCGACGAGCGCCGGAACGGTCGCGAAGAGCCGGATCCGGAACTGCGGGTCGCGCCAGGCTTCGGCCCAGGCGCGCATGCCTACCGCGCGCCGCGGCCCGTGAGGACCGCCGGAATCGTGCGCAGCAGGATCTTCGCGTCGAGCGAGAGGCTCCAGTTGTCGATGTAGGCGAGGTCCAGGTTCGTCCATTCCTCGAAGCGCGGGATCTCGTTTCGCCCCGACACCTGCCAGAGGCCCGTCACGCCCGGCTTCATCGAGAGGCGGCGGCGCTGCCAGCGTTCGTAGCGCGCGACCTCCTCGGGAAGCGGCGGCCGCGGCCCCACGAGCGACATCTCGCCGCGCAGGACGTTCAAGAGCTGCGGGATCTCGTCGAGGGAGAAGCGGCGGATGAGCCGGCCGAACGACGTCAGGCGCGGGTCTTGCGCGGACTTGAAGACGGGGCCGTCGTGCTCGTTGAGGTGGGCGACCTCGGAGAGCCGATCCTCGGCGTTTTCGACCATCGTCCGGAGCTTCACGAGCGTGAACGGCCGCCCGTTCAGGCCGATGCGCGTCTGCCGGAAGAGCGCGGGACCCTTCGACGTGAGCTTGATGAGGAGCGCCGCGAGCGTGACCGGGACGACCGCGACGGCGCCGAGGACGATCGAGAGGAGGACGTCGACCGTGCGCTTTGCCATCATGGACGCGCTGTCGTCGGGCGTCGTCGAGAACGTGAGGAGGGGCGTCCCGTCCAGCTCCTCGAGCTCGACGCGCGCGAGGACGTGCGGGAAGAAGTCGAGGACGAGGCGCGTCTTGACGCCCATCTCCTCGCACAGGAGAAAGAGGTCCTCCATCTTCGGGAGATCGCCGCGGTCGACGGCGAGGAGCACCTCGTCCACGCTGAACTCCGTGAAGACCTGCGGGAAGTCGGCGAGCGTCCCGAGGTACGGCACGCCGTTCGACGTCGTCGTCTCGCCCGGCTCGATGGGCTTCTCGCGGATGAGGCCGAGGAGCTTGAGCCCCCACCACGGGTGGTCGCGGATGAGCTTGGCCATCGCCGCGGCGCCGGGCGTGTCGCCGACGAGGACGACCGTCCGGAAGTTGAAGCCGAGGGAGCGCACGCGGCGCGCGACGAGGCGCACGGTCACGCGCTCGGCGATCAGGAAGACGAGGTTCACCGCGAAGAACGCGAGGAGGAACGGACGCGAGATGAAGTCCCAGCGCGCACCGAAGACGACGAGCGCGAGGAGCACCGAGCCGAAGAAGGCCGTCCGCGCGACGAGGGAGATCTCGTCCTTGAGCGCCTCCGTGCGACGGCTCCGGTAGGCCCCGCCGAGAAAGAGGAGGGCGGTCCAGATCAGGACGATCGGCCCGACGAGGACGAGGTACCAGTTGAAGTCGTAGAGGCCCGTGAGGCGCCGGACGAACAGCGGGACGATTTCGCTCCTGAGGAGGTAGGCCACCGGCAGCGTCGCGACGGTGACGCTGAGGTCGGCGGCGTAGAGAAGAGCCGCAATCGTCCGGGCCTGTTGCTTCAGCATCGCGAAAGATCCCGGCGAAGGGACATGGGGATGCTAGCAAGTGCCGCGGAAACGCGCCTCCTCACGCCCCGGAGAGCGCTTTTTCGTAGGCGTCCGTGACGGCATCCCAGAGGTAAAGGGCGCCGGCCCGCTTCCGGGCCGCCTCCCCGGAGCGCCGGCGCAGGTCCGGGTCGCCGAGGAGGGCGGCGATCCCGCGCGCCAGCGTCTCCGGCCGCGCGGCATCCGCGTAAAGAGCCGCTCTTCCGGCCGTCTCTCGGTTCTCGGCCGTGTCGTGGACGACGAGCGGCCGGCCGAAGCCCATCGCCTCGAGGAGCGCCGGGTGCGTTCCGCCGACCTCCGTCGCATGCACGTAGACGGCGGCGTTCGCGAGGAGCTCCCGGTAGCCCTCGCCGTAGAGGGCGCCGGGAAGGAGGACGCGCGGGTCCCCCGCGGCCTCGGCCTTCACGGCCGCGACGAACGCGTCCGCGTACGGCGCCCCCCCGAGGAGGACGAGCCGCGCCGTCCCGGGCACGCTCCGGTAGGCGCGTACGACGGCGTCCGCGTTGTTCTCGGGCTCGAAGCGCGAAACGTAGAGGACGTAGCCGCCGGGTGTCAGGCCGAGGCGGTCCAGCGTCGCCGTGCCCGTGGGCGGAGCGAGGTCCGAGCCGTACGGGATGAAGAGGGAGTCCTGCCCGTAGGCCGCGCGGTAGTAGGCCTGGATCGCACGCGCGTCCGTCACGAGGACGTCCGGCAGGACGCAGCTCAGGCGCTCGGACATCGCGTAGGCGAGCCGGCCGAGCGCGTTCCACTTCCGCCGGTTGCGCTCGAGGCCGTCCACGTTCAGGACGATGCGGGTCCCGGCGCCGAGGGCGCGCGCGAACCGGCACGTGAGCGCGTTCACGCCGTTGCAGACGAGGACGGCGTCGTAGCCTTGCGCGGCCGCGTGGAGGCCGGAGAGGGCCGTGTGGACGATGGTCTCGAAGTACTTCCGCGGCACGGTCGGGAGGGTGACGACGCGCGCGCCGCGGTGGACGTCCACCTCGGCGGCCGTGCCGCCCCGCCGGGCGTAGACGGTCACGTCGTGCCCGCGCGAGGCGAGCCTCGCGGAGAGCTCTTCGGCGAACGTCTCGAAGCCGCCGTACGCGGCCGGGACGCCGCGCGTGCCGAGAATCGCGAGCTTCATCCGTCGATCCTGGCCCCGCGTGCGTCGTCCGTGAACCAGCGGCCGAGCTCGCGGTCGGGAACGGTCCGGCGGCCCTGGATCTCGGCGCGCTTGGCGAGGAGGCGCGTCCGATTCACGGCGAGCCACCGGAGCGCCTCGAGCGAGGTGCGCTCCACCGTCAGGCAGCCGCCGACGACGACGGCGTCGCGGAAGAACGTCCGGGCGAACGTCGCGCGGATGTGCTCCGCCCCGGCGTTGTTGATCCGCAGGAGGAACCGGTTCTTGACGGAATGGAGGTTCGCGAGGGTGGACATCTCGCGCCGGCGCTCCGGAAGGTTGCGACGCCGGTGCCACGTTCTTGCCGCCGGGACGCAGCGCGCGGACCAGCCGCGCAGGCGCAGGCGCCACGCGAGGTCGACGTCCTCGCGGTAGACGAAGAAATCGTCGTCGAAAAAACCCGTCGAGATGCGGACGTCTGCGAGCGCCGCGGTCCGGAACAGCACCGCGCAGCCGGACGCGCCGAAAATCTCCGCCGGCCGGTCGAATCGCCCGTCGTCCGGGTCGCCCGCCCCCACGTCGAAGTGCCTCCCGTTCGGCGTCATGCGGATCCCGGCGCTGTCGATCACGGAGGTCGGCATCAGCTCCGGGCCGCTCGCGCGGAGGATCTTTCCGGTGAACGCCGCGACGCGCGCGTGCCCGGGCGCCTCGGCGTCCGCGAGGAGCGTCGTGAGGAAGTCCGGCGCGAGGACGACGTCCGTGTTCAGGACGAGGACCCAGGGGATCCCCCGTTCGACGGCCTTCGCGATCGAGAGATTGTGGCCGCCCGTGTACCCGAGGTTCTCGCGCGACGGAACGACCTCGAGGGGGACGGGGGCGACCTTCTCGAATGCCGCGAGCGTCGCGCGCGTCCCGTCCTCGGAAGCGTTGTCGACGGCTGAGATCGCGAGGTCGCGGAACGTCTGGGAGAAGAGGGACGGCACGAGGCGCTCGGCGTCGTGCGACTCGTTGTGCGTCACGAGCGAGACGAGGACGCGCGCCGTCACGGGGCCTCCGGAAGGAGCGACGAACGCCAGCCCAGGCCGAGGAGCCCGCGCAGGACGCGAAGCTGCGCGCGGGCGACCTCCGAGCGCTCGTGCTCGCCGCCGACGACGGGGAGGAGCGCGAGCCGGAGGAGCGCGCCGACGAATGCGGCGCACCACGCGAGAACGCGGACCGGGACGGACGCGTGCCGCGCGAGGTAGCGCCGCTCGTTGCGCACGTAGAGCGGCCGGAAGTCGCTCCACGCGAGCGCCCCCATCGCGACGCCGCCGACGTGGCTCGCGACGGCCGACGGGACGTAACGGATGCGGCGGCCGCGCTCGAGGAGTCTCGCGCAAAGGTCCACGTCCTCGAACCACGCCGGCTCGAACGCGGGGTCGAAGCCGCCGGCGGCCTCGAAGTCGGCCCGCCTCACGAGGAGGGCGGCCGCAGCGGGCTGCTCGACGTCGAACGCCTCGCTGCGCGGCCGGTCGAGGTAGCGATCGCGGCGAAGCCACGGGTTCGACGGGAAGAGGCGGTCGAAGAGAAGCGCCTCGCGAAGGATCGAGCCCGGGCCCGGGAGCCGGCGAAGCTGGAAAAGCTCCTGCCCGGTGCCGTCGAGGCGCGGCGCGGCGGCCGCGAGGCCCGGGTCGGCGTCGAGGACCGCGAGGAGGTCGCCGAGGGCGAACGCTCCGTTCCGGAGCGCGGCGTCCGGATTCAGGAAGAGGATCGTCTCGGAGGGGCCGCCCTCCTTCGCCGCGAGATTGCAGGCCGGCCCGAACCCGAGGTTCCTCCCGGCCTCGACGACGCGTGCGCCCGCGGCGCGGGCGGCTTCCGCCGAGCCGTCCGCGGAGGCGTTGTCGACCACGACCACGGGCACGCCGGGCGGGACGGAGCGCACGGCCGCCGCGACGTGGCGGACGGAGTTCCACGACACGATGGCCACGAGGACGCGCGGGGCGCTCAAACGGCAACGATGATAGAGCGCCGTTAGAATGCGGGGCTCCATGATCTCGAGAGATTTTCTTAGAAGGGAATTCGACCGGCTGCCCGAGCTGTTTCGCGGCCGCAACTACGACCCGGCCGCGCTCCGGGCATGGGGCGAACTGGACGCGGAACGGCGGCGCCTCCTGACGCAGGTCGAGGCCGAGCGCGCCGAGAAGAACGCCGTCTCCGAAAAGGTCGGCGCTCTGCGGCGCGCCAAGCAAGACGCTGGCGAGCTGCAGGCACGGTCCAAAGAAATCGCCACCCGCATCGCCTCACTCGAAGAAATCCTCAAGGGCCTCGAGGATCGATTCGCGTCGATCGAGCGCACTCTCCCGAACGTCCCGCACGCGTCCGTCCCCGACGGCGCCGACGAGACCGCGAACGTCGTCGTCAAGGCCTGGGGCGAGCCGACGAAGTTCGACTTTGCTCCGCAGGCGCACTGGGACCTCGGCCCGGCGCTGGGCATCCTCGACTTCGAGCGGGCGGCCAAGATCACCGGCTCGCGGTTCACCGTGCTCAAGGGAGGGGCGTCGCTCCTCTCGCGCGCGCTCATCCAGTTCTTCCTCGACGTCCACACGCGCGAGCACGGCTACACCGAGCTCCTGCCGCCCTTCATCGTGAATGCGGCCTCGCTCTTCGCGACGGGACAGCTCCCGAAGTTCGAGGCGGACCTGTTCAAGCTCGAGGGGACGGACTGGTACCTCACGCCCACGGCCGAGGTGCCCGTCACGAACATGCACCGCGACGAGATCCTCCCGGAGTCGGCGCTCCCGATCTCCTACTGCGCGTACACGCCGTGCTTTCGCGCCGAGGCGGGCGCCGCCGGCAAGGACACGCGCGGGATGATCCGCCAGCACCAGTTCGACAAGGTCGAGCTCGTGAAGTTCGCGAAGGCGGACCGGTCGTACGACGAGCTCGAGACGCTCACGCGCGACGCCGAATCGATCCTCGAGAAGCTCGAGCTCCCGTACCGGCGCCTCGCGCTCTGCCGCGGCGACCTCGGCTTCTCGTCCGCGAAGACGTTCGACCTCGAGGTCTGGCTGCCGGGGCAGAACGCCTACAAGGAGATTTCCTCCTGCTCGAACTTCGAGGACTTCCAGGCGCGCCGCGCCGCGATCCGCGTGAGGGTCGAGTCGGGCGGCAAGCCCCGCAACGAGCTCGTCCACACGCTGAACGGCTCCGGCCTCGCGGTCGGCCGGACGCTCGTCGCGATCCTCGAAAACTTCCAGCGCAAGGACGGCTCCGTCGCGATCCCGAAGGCGCTCCAGCCCTACTGCGGCGGGAAGACGGAGATCGTCAAGACCTGACATGCAGATCCTGACGTACCCGGTCGGTGTCGTCATCGGGATCCTGCCGATCGTCGTCGAGCTCGGGGTGCCACCGAAGCCCGCGTCGCTGCGCCTCGACGGGCGGACCGTCTGCGCGCTCACGGCGGAGAGCCCGGGCTGCTCCGTCGACCTCGGCGCCTCCCCGCGCCTCCATTTTCTCGAGCTCGTCCGCGCGGACGGTTCGGGGCGCGTCGTCGAGAGCGTGACGCGTTGGATCAACCGGCCCGGAGCGGATCAGGCCGAGGTCCAGACGCGCACGGCGTGTCCGCCGTCCGCAGGGACGTGCACCGTGAAGATCGGCTGGGCGCATCCTGAACGGCTGGCTCCCACGAGGATCCGAACCGCTCTCGACGGGAAACCGGTGCGGCTCCCGGAGGACCGAACGCTCGTCGTCCCGGCCAGGAGCGTCCGCGGGACGCTGCTGACGGTCGAGCTCGCATTTCCCGACGGAGCGCGGGCGACATTCGCAGGCGCCGTCGGCGGGCGCGCGCACGGCGACGAGAGCGCGGCGATCGTGCCGATGCTCCACGAAGGCGCCTGCGCCGAGTCGCGCTCCCGCGAGATCGCGCGGGGCTACGCGGCGGCACGGCTGCCGGTCCGGGCGATCGAACCGGGCGAACCCGGCGACTGGCAGGTGACCTTCGTCGTCGAAACCTCCGTCCTCAAGGTTTTCCGCGGGTGGTTCGAGGAGAAGAAGGCCCGCCTAATCGGTGAGAAGAGGCTGAGGGTCCCGGACTCTCTCGCCGAGGCATTCGGCCCGAGCGGGAACGTCCTCTCATGGACGGCGGTTCTCGCGGACGGGCCCCTCCGCGAATTCGATCTCCTCCAGGGCGGGAATCCGGTCTTCTGGGTCGAACGGCTCGTCGCCGCGCTTCGCGGGGAGGGCGCGGCGCGGCCTCGCACGGCCGATGCCGTCGCCGCGGCCGGCTTTCACGCGGGCGCGGCGCCACGCAAGCGCGCCGTTGTCCTCCTCCTCGGAGCCGCCGCACGAGACGAGAGCCACTTCTTGCCGAGCGGCGCCGTGGCCTATCTCGCCGAGACGCGCGTGCCCTTCGAAGCGTGGAACCTGGGAGGGGCCGCACGCGCGGATTGGATCGGGAGCCGCCGCCTCTCGACGTCGGCGGACCTCCGGGACGCGCTGATCTCCGTCCGGCGCCGCGTCGCGTGTCAGGCCGTCGCGTGGGTCGAGGCGGATTTCCCGGCGGCCTCGAAAGCGGCGAACGCCATCGGATTCGGACTCGCGCCGCTCCCGGCCGTCCCGCCGCCCGAGCTTTCGGAACCGACGCCGAGCGACGACGTCACCCGCCGGACTCTCGAGCTTGTGCGCACCCCGCGCGCTCCCTAGCGGCGTGGCGGGGGAGGAGGGATTCGAACCCCCGGTACCTTGCGGTACAGCGGTTTTCAAGACCGCCGCCTTAAACCACTCGGCCACTCCCCCGGAACGGGCTTCGGGGCGCGATTATCCCCTGTCCCTGCTAGACTTCGCGGCCCGGCGCGCGCACGGACAGGTGGGTGAGTGGCTTAAACCAGCGGTTTGCTAAACCGCCGTAGGGCTTTAAATCCTTACCGGGGGTTCGAATCCCCCCCTGTCCGCCACCCCTTCGTCCCCGGCCCCTGAAACCCCGAGGCCGGAAAAGCCGTAACAGGCCTTGGAGTCAGCACTTGCGCCGGAAGGGAGCCGTTTCATGAGCACGCGGATCAAGGCGGCGATCGGGATCGGGGTCGTCGCGATCCTGGCCGTCGTCATCTGGGCGTCGATCGCCCGCAAGGACAAGAACCTCGTGCGGGTGACGACCGCGAAGGTCGCCAAGGTGCCCCTCGTCTCGACCGTGAGCTGCAACGGCCGCGTGCGCGCCAAGACGAAGGTCGACATCTCGTCCCAGGTCATGGGCCAGATCGTGACGCTCGCGGTGGTCGAAGGCGACCACGTCAAGAAGGGCGACCTCCTCCTCCAGATCGACAAGGCCCAATACGATGCGAACGCGCAGGCGACGCAGGCCGGCCTCGACGCCCTCTTCGCCCAGCGCGAGTCGGACCGCTTCACGCGTCTGCAGGCCGAGCGCGACCTCGAGCGGACGAAGAAGAACTTCGAAGCGAAGATCGAGTCCGAGCAGAACCTCCAGAAGGCGCAGCTCGCGCTGGATTCGGCGAAGGCCAACGAGAACGCGGACGAGCGCCGCATCGAGCAGGCGCGCGCGAACCTCATGGCGAACAAGGACAGCCTCAAGAAGACGACGCTGACCTCTCCGATCGACGGCGTCGTGACCGCCAAGCCCGTCGAGCAGGGCGAGAACGCGATCGTCGGCACGATGAACAACCCCGGCACGGTCCTCCTGACCGTCTCGGACATGTCCGTCGTCGAGGGCGAGATGGAGGTCGACGAGACTGACGTCCCGCACGTGAAGCTCCGCCAGAAGGCGATCCTCACGTTCGACGCGTATCCGGACAAGAAATTCGAAGGCCTCGTGACGGAGATCGGCGGCAGCCCGATCACGAAGTCCGCCCTCGGAACGGATTCGTCCGCCGTGAACTTCAAGGTCAAAGTCCAGGTCACGAATCCGCCGTCCAACATCAGGCCCGGCTTCTCGGTTTCCGGGAAGATCGAGACCGATCGCCGCGAGGCGGCCCTCGCGATCCCGATCCCGGCGCTCGTGGTTGCAGACCCGGCCTCGCTCGAACGGGCCAAGCCGGCCGACAAGAAAGCCACGCCGGCCCCGGGCGCCGCCGCCGCTGCTCCCGCGATCGCGGCCACAGGCGCTTCGGAGAAGAAGAAGGACGTCGAGGGCGTCTTCGTCGTCACGAAGGCCGGGAAAGTCGAGTTCCGGAAGATCAAGACCGGGATCAACGCCGACCTCCAGGTCGAGGTCGTCGAAGGCCTCGCGGAGGGCGACGAGATCGTCACGGGGCCGTTCAAGGCGCTCCGGCAGCTCAAGATCGGCGACCCCGTGAAGATCGACAACTCCGCTCCGGCGGCAGACGCCGCGAAGAAGTCCTGAGGACGAAATGCTGTTCGGGGAGCTCCTGCGCGTCGCCTGGAAGGCGGTCACGGCGCAGAAGCTCCGCTCGTTCCTGACGCTCCTCGGCGTCATCATCGGCGTCATGACCGTCATCGCCGTCGTGGCGGTCATCTCGGGCCTCAACAACTACGTCGCGACGAAGATCTTTTCCCTCTCTCCCGACGTCTACGCCGTGACGCGCTGGGGGATCATCACGTCGCGCGAGGAGTTCCTGGCAGCCCTGAAGCGGAAGCCGGTCTCCAAGGCAGAGGTCGAACAGGTCATGCGCCTCGCGAAGTCCGCCGAGAAGATCGGGGCCTCGTCCGGGACGACGCGGCTCGCGCGCTACGAAGGCCGCAAGCTCTCCGACGTTCAGATCTCCGGGACGACCGCGAACATGGCCGACATCCGGAACCTCGATCTCGAGTCGGGCCGCTTCTTCACGGAGATGGAGAACGAACACCGCTCGTTCGTCGCCGTGATCGGCTCGGACGTCAAGGACGAGCTCTTCCCGCGCCTCGATCCCCTCGGCCGCACGTTCACGCTGAACGGGATCCCGTTCGAGATCATCGGCGTCCTCGCCAAGCAGGGATCCGTCCTCGGCCAGAGCCAGGACACGGTCGTCTACGTCCCGCGCGAGACGCTCTGCAAGGCGTGGGGCGCGAACCGGAACATCAACATCCTCGTGCAGGCCCGGGGCGGCGTCCCGGGCGTGCCGGCATCGATGGACGAGATGCGCGCGATCTTCCGCGCCCTGAGGCATACCGAGCCGAAGGCGCCGGACCCGATTTCCTTCGTGAACGCGGACGCGATCCAGGTCGTCTGGAAGGCGATTACGGCCGCGGCGTTCGCGCTCCTCGTCTTCATCAGCGGGATCTCCCTCGTCGTCGGCGCGATCGTGATCGCGAACATCATGCTGGTGTCCGTCATCGAGCGCACGAAGGAGATCGGCCTCCGCCTCGCGGTCGGCGCACGCAAGCGCGACGTCCTCCTCCAGTTCCTCCTCGAGGCGGCAGTGCTCGCCCTGGGCGGCGGCGTGCTGGGTGTGTTCTTCGGATGGGTCATTGCAATTTGCGTCGACGCGTTCACGCCGCTCCCGACGCTCGTGACGCCCGGCCTCGTGATCTCGGGCCTCGTTCTCGCGACGCTCACGGGCGTCATCGCGGGCGTCTTCCCGGCGATCAAGGCCTCGCGCCTGACGCCGATCGAGGCCCTGAGGTTCGAGTGAGGCCCGCGTGATCGCCCGCGCTCTCGATTCGTTCCGGCGCATCGTCACCGAGAACCTGCGGTTCGCAATCATCGCGCTCCGCGCGCACAAGCTGCGCGCGTTCCTCACGATGGTCGGCATCGTGATCGGCGTCTGGACTGTCATCGGGATGGTCTCGCTCGTGACCGGCTTCGACCGCTCCCAGACGGAGGCGTTCTCGTCCTTCGGAACGACGCTCGTCCAGTTCCAGAAGTTCGAGCCGCGCTTCGGCCCCGGCCACCGCTCCGAGGAGGAGCGCAAGCGGCGAGACCTCACGCTCGAGGACGCGCAGGCGCTCCAGGACATGTGCCCGTCCATCCTCGCGGTGTCCCCGGAGCGCTACATGTGGTCCCCGTCGCAGGTGAAGGCGAACGGGGTCGAGGCGAACTCGCCCCAGGTCGGCGGCGTCAACCAGAACTACGCGATCTGCAACAACTGGGAGATCAAGGACGGCCGCAACATCACGGAGACGGACGTCCTCCACGGGACGGACGTCGCGGTGATCGGGCAGGACGTCATCGAGTCCCTCTGGAAGGGCAAGGACCCGCTCGGGCAGACCCTCACGATCAACGGCAAGCGCGTGCAGGTCGTCGGGACGTTCGAGAAGAAGGGGTCGTCGGGGTTCGGCGGACAGCCGGACAACGTCGTCGTGATCCCGATCTCGACGTTCGACCGCCATTTCCCGCAGACGAAGAACTCGCACGACGACACGATCCACATCGCGACGATCCCGCGCTCACCCGAGCTCGTCGACAAGGTCATCGAGGAGGGGACGGCCATCCTCCGGGCGCGGCGGAAAGTCCCGTTCAACGCCCCGAACGACTTCGCGATCTTCACGGCCGAGAAGATGCTCGCGCAGATGCAGGCCGTCACGAACGCGATCTCTGGCGTCATGGTGCTCATCGCGGCGATCGCGCTCGTCGTCGGCGGCGTCGGCGTCATGAACATCATGCTCGTCTCCGTCACGGAGCGGACGAAGGAGATCGGCCTGAGAAAGTCCGTCGGCGCGCTGCGCCGCGACATCTCGCTCCAGTTCCTCACCGAGGCGATGATGCTCACGGCCATGGGCGGCGCCGCCGGCGTCGTCCTCGGCATCCTGACGTCGCTCCTCGTGAAGAGCGTGTCGAGCCTGAGGACCGAGACGCCGCTCTGGAGCATCCTCCTCGGCCTCGGCGTCTCCGTGTCGATCGGCCTCTTCTTCGGGATCTATCCCGCGATGAAGGCCGCGCGCCTGAATCCCATCGACGCCCTGCGCTACGAATAGCGTTCGAGGGTACGATCCCCGACGTGGCCGCGGTCCCGAAAGACGTCCAGGTTCTCGGCGACGAGCTCGCGATCGTGTGGAACGACGGGTCCGAGACGTACCTGAAGCTCGCCGACCTGCGCCGCCTCTGCCCGTGCGCGTCGTGTGCGGGCGAGGGAGACCTCCTCGGACGGATCTACAAGCCGCCGGAGAAGCCGCTCACGAAGGAGTCGTACGTCGCGCGGGCCACGTCGCCCGTGGGGGGCTACGCGCTCCAGATCTTCTGGGGCGACGGCCACGCGGACGGGCTGTACACCTACGTGCGCCTGAAGTCCTGGGGCGAGAACCCTCCCGAGCTCCCGCCGGTCACGGCTTTCCCGCTGCTCCCGACGGTCTAGGCTCGAGCGCCTTCTTCACGATCTTCGAGAGCTCGGGATACCCCTTGCCCTTCGTCGCCGAGACGTAGAGCGCCGCGACGGCCCGCGGGCCGGCCGCGAGCGCGGCGAGGAACTTCTCGCGTCCCGCGAGGCGCAGGAGGCCGTCCGTCATCTGGGCGCCCACGATCGCGGGGTAGCGCTGCCAGAAGTCGCCCTTGCCCGCGTTCGCGAACAGCTCCTGCCGCTGCGGCTCCTTGAGCTTGCCCTCGAGGAGGAGCTCGGCCGCCTTGTTCCACCGCCCGAAATTGCGTGCGATCGGCTCCTCGAGGAGCGGTGAGAGCGGGAAGAACTCGTCCGGCACGAGGAACAGCGTCCCGGGACCCTCGGCGACCGTGCGCGCGAGCAGCGTGTCGAAGTCGAGCGCCGCGGCGTTGTCGGGCGGCCACGCGGGCGCCTTCCTCACGTGCGCCTCGAAGAGGGCGCGCCAGGCCTCGGCGGACGCCCCGCGGAGAACCTTCAGGAGGATTTCGCGCGGCGGAGGCGCCGTCGCGACGTTTCCGACGAGGCGGGGGAGGTCCACCGCGAGCACGATCTCGCCGTCGGCGTTCACGGCGGCGATCTCCGCGAAACCCGAGATCGCGAAGAACGGCACGAGGACGACGCGCGCCTTCACGGGAGATCCGGGCGGGAGGATCGAGGCGATGCGAAGCGCCTCGAGGGCCGCGACGGAGACGCCGCCGGCGTCCATCTCGTCGAGAAGCGCCGCGAAGGTGGGGCTGCGTCCCGTGAAGGACGTGAACAGCGGGTCCGGAGTCCCGGCGATCGCCGAGACGAGCTTGCCGTAGTAGTCGTCCGGAGAGAGGTTCTGCGCGCGGATCGCGTGCGTCGCGTGAGCCGAAGCCTTGAGGCGGCGGAGTGCGGCCGTGGGCTCCGGCGCGCCGGTGAGGAGGCCGAGGACGTCGCGCGCCGGCCTGGTGTCGATCGCGAAGAGGACGTCGTGCGGCGTCTTCGCGTCGAGGTCGAAGGGCGGGCCCGGGAACGTGTCGGCCGCGGGGGCGGAGGCAGCCGCGAAGCCGAGCGCGGCAAGGAGCGCGGCGGCGCAGGCGTTTCGGGAGCGGGCGTCAACCAAAGATGGCCTCCAGGGCGCGGGACGTGTCGGAGAGGTCGGAGAGGACGACGTGGGCGCCCGCGTCGGCGAGCCGCGCGGCGGAGGTCTTGCCCGTCGCGACCGCGACGATGCGGGCGCCGAGCGCGAGAGCGCAGGCGACGTCCTGTGGCGCGTCGCCCACGACGACGCAGTCGGCGCCCGAGAACGAGTGCCCGAGCCGGCGAGCCTTCTCGAGCGCGACGGGGCCGAGATCCTCGCGCCGGGAGGCCTCGTCGCCATACGCGCCGAACGTGAAGCGCTCCCAGAGGCCGACGGCGGAAAGCTTGATCCTCGCGCCGCGCTCGACGTTGCCCGTCAGGAGCGCGGGCACCGCCGCTCCGGCCCGCGCGACGCCGTCGAGAACGGCGGCGACTCCCGGCTTGAGGACCGGACGCTCGACGGCGAGCGCCGCCTCGAGCCGGTCGAGGTAGAGGGCGAGGGCGTCGGCCCGGCGGCGGAGGACGGTCTCCTCCGCGACGCCCGCGCCGACGAGGAGCTCGCGCACGATGACCGGGTCGAGCTTGCCCTCGAAGGCGAAGGACTCGACGTCGCCGCACGTCCCGAAGACCTCCGTGAGCGCGTCCGCAAAGACCGTGCGCGCGGCCCGGCCCCCCGAGAGGAGAGTCCCGTCGATGTCGAAGAGGACGAGCAGGGCCCGTGGCGAGAGGGCGGCGCTCACGGGGCGTCTCCGGACGCGAGGCGCGGGGCGAGTGAGGCGACGAAGTCGGGAAACACGCGCCTCCAGTACGGCCAGTCGTGCACTCCGGTTTCGAGCCGCACCTCGTGCGCGAGGCCGACGGCCGATGCAAAGCGGTCGAAGAACCCCGCGATCTCCGCCAGCCGGTACTTGTCCTCGGTCCCGCACCGTACGAGGAGGAACGGCGCTCGTCCGGCCAGAGAGGCGTCGTCGAGGAGCATCTGGTAAAGATCGTTCCTCCGGAGGACGTTTGCCACCGGATCGGCCCCGAAGGCGGCCTCGAGCGAGGGCCGGAGGAAGAACGGCAGCGCCGCGACCGTCGGGACGCAGAGCTGCTGGATTGCGGGCGACAGGCCTCCGGCTGCGGCGAAGAGCCCGGGCTTTTCGAGGGCCCAGCGCAGGGCGCCGTAGCCGCCCATCGAGATCCCGGCGACGAGACGGCCGCCGCGCGTCGCGCGTGTCCGGTAGGTCGCGTCTACGAACGGGACGAGGTCGTTCGAGAGGAACGCGGCCATGCGGCGCGTGCCGTCCTGCGCGTCGACCCACCACGTCCCGGAACCTCGTGGACAGACGACGATCATCTCCGGCAGGCTCCCCGCGCGCATCGCCGCGTCGAGCGCGTCGATCATGCCCTGCCGCAAGAGCACGGCCTCGTCGCCCTGCCCGTCGTGGAGGAAGTAGAGGACCGGATACCGCCGCCCGGGAGCCGCCTCGTAGGAGGGAGGCGTTGCGACGAGGACGGGGACGGCGGCCGGCATGTTCCGGGTCGGAACCCGCACGCTGTGCCGGACGGCCGCCGCCGCGGGTGCCGTGGCCAGGACGAGAAGGGCAGCGGCGAGACGACGTCTCATGGCTGGATTCTAGGGGCCTGCTAACCTTTCTCCATGTCCTTCCGGAATCCGCGTCGCGGCTCCGCCGTGGTTCTCTCCACGCTGGCCGCCGACGGCTTTCCACATCTCATCTTCCTTTCGCCCGAGGAAGTCGCGTTCCGGTCCGGCGGGCGCGTCGCCGTGTCGCTTCCGGCGGCGAGCCGGTCGGCGGCGAACCTCGGAGCGCGGAAGAAGGCGACGCTTTTTTTCGACGCGGGCCGGAGCCTCTGCATCGCGAGGGTGCGCCGCCGGGTGCCCTCGCGGACGCAGCACGCCGATCCGACCCGCCGGCTCTTCGTCCTCGACGTCGTCGCGGAGCAGGTTCCCGTGCCGCTCGCGGGCGAGCACGGGCGGTTCGTGCGGCCGCTCGCGTTCTCCCGGACGGAGAGCGCCGCGAAGGCGCGCGTGAGGCGGAAGGTCGCGGCGGAGGTGAAGGGATGAGCGGGTTCCTCGACGGGCAGACGGCGATCGTGACGGGCGCGGGGCGCGGGATCGGCCGCGCGATCGCGCTCGCGCTCGTGCGGGAGGGCGCAACGGTCGTCCTCGCCTCGCGTTCCGCCGAGGAGGTCGCGCGCACGGCCGCGGAAGTTGCGTCGCGAGGCGGTCGGGCCCTCGCCGTCCCCACGGACGTCACGTCCCGCGCGGCCGTCGAGGCCCTCGTCGCGCGGGCGCTGGACGAGACGAAGCGGATCGACGTCGTCGTGAACAACGCGGGCATCTTCGTGTGGCGCGCGTTCTCGAAGCTCGAGGAGGAGGACTGGGACCGCATCCTCGACACGAACCTCAAGGCGAGCTACCTGCTCTCCCGCGCCGCGCTTCCCGCGCTCACGGAGTCCCGCCGCGGCCGGATCGTGAACGTCGCGTCGATCCACGGCTCCGTCGGCGAGGCGAACGTCGTCGCGCACTGCGCGGCGAAATTCGGGCTGATCGGGCTCACGAAGGCCCTCGCCGCCGAGTTGCGCGGCGTCGGGACCACGGTGAACGCCGTGAGCCCCGGTGCGACGGACAACAAGAGCCTCGAGCCGGATCCGCCGGCGCACGCCGAACCGCTCAAGGAGAAGCTGCATGCCCGGGACGTCGCGGAGGCCGTCCTCTTCCTCGTCTCGCCCGCCGCGGCGACGATCTCGGGAGCCGTGCTCGACGTCTGGGGCGGGACCTCCCTGGGGATCCGGACGTGAGAAACCGATCCACGGGTCGGGTTTCGCGGCGAGGCGCGGGGAATCCGAAAGTCCTTCCCGGGCGAAGGAAGAGCGGACGCATGGAACCGACGCCCCACATCACGGACCTTGCCGGCCCTCTTCTCGTCGCCCTTCTCGCCGGAGACGAGCGCGAGGCGGACGCCGTCTTCCGCAAGGCGGTCGCGCGGGGCGCGGACCCCGCGCTCATCGCCCGCGACCTCGTGCAGCCCGCCCTCGACGAGGTCGGCCGCCTCTGGGAGAAGGGCGAGATCGGAGTCGCGGAAGAGCACCTCGCGACCGCGCTCGTGTCGCGCGCCTTCCTCGTTCGCGTCCCGGCCGGGAAGGCACCGGCGCTCGGCGCCCCGCGACTCGTCCTGACGTGCCTCGCGGGCGAGTTCCACGAGCTCGGCACCCGTCTCGTGGCGGAGATCGGGCGCGGCGAGGGTTGGCAGGTCGAAGTCCTCGGCGCCAACGTCCCGCGCGACTCGACGCTCGACTACATCGCGACGCGCAAGCCGGAGGCCGTCGGGGTGTCCCTTTCACTTGCGGGCCACGTCGCGGAGGCCGCGGCGATGATCCGGCGCCTCCGTGCCGTCGCTCCCGGCGTCCGCGTCCTCGTGGGCGGCGTCGCGTTCCGGCGCGACCTGTCTCTCGCGGACCTCACGGGCGCCGACGCGTGCCTCGCGGACCCGGTCGAGCTTCAGACCTGGCTGCGTGCGAACAGGCCCGCGCATCGCACCGTGCGTCCGCCCGTCCTGCGCGCCCGGCCGGGCTCCTCCGTTCACTGACGGACTGCGGAGCCTGTGTCGAACCCGTGCGGAAGGGCGGTGCTACAGTGATTCCGCGTTGCTCTGGCGTCTCACCTGCCCGTAGCTCAGCTGGATAAGAGCATCGGCCTTCTAAGCCGAGGGTCGCCGGTTCGAATCCGGCCGGGCAGGCCAGCTTCTTGACACGTCAAGCCGTGGTCTCAAGTCACGGCTGTTCTCGCCGATGCACCCTCAGGGATGGGGCGGCCTGAACTCAAGAGCCCCCGGCGCGATGGTCTCGTTGATCGCGGGTTCGTAGGTGGTCGTCTCTTGAGTGTGAAACTCCGGGAACTCAGTTGAGAACTCGACCCGACGCAACAGGTAGGACTTGAGATCGATCCACAGCACGCGTTTCGTGCCCCCGTAGACCCCCTCGACCCGGCTGCACAACGAACTGCCGCACTGCACGTCGCTGAGCCTTCTCAGGTCGGTCATGTCTTTTGTGCTGCGGCCCGTGACGACCCCCGGCAGGAGCAGAACGGGAACTGCATGGGCAGATCCGCCGGAGACGCCCGTCGCCCCCGACAGCCCCATATCCAGTGAAGCAGGGGTCTCCGTGGCGGCGTGGACGTCCCACCACGTCCGGATCTCCGACGCTCGTTGCCAGACGATGTATCGCTTCGTCCGACCCATGAAGCTCTCTTTGAACTCGAATCGGAACGAGTCCGGACGCACGAAAGCGGTCTCGAAGGGGCGCTCTTCGACGCGCTCTCCTGTCGCCTCGAAGTAGACGATGCGGACGACGCCGGAGTCGCGGTAGCTCGAAGCGGTCGCGTACACCTTCGCCATCTGAGCGAGGATCTCGGAACCCGAGAGAGATTGAGCGGTGCCAGTCCCGGCACCGCTCAAAACGGGCACGGACGTCAAGACCACGAGAAGCAGCGACGCATTCGTCAGAGTCTTAATGTTCATGGCGTCCCTCCGTTGGAGCGGCCTAACGATACGCGCTCGCCAGCAACGAAAAAAGAGCGCGGCGGCGGACGAGTGTGCCGTTGGTGCGCGGAGTCAGGCCGCCACTAATACCTCCGGCAGCCGCTCGAAAAGACCCAGAAGTTCAGGCGTCGGGGCTGCCAGCAGAGATCGATACGTGTCAACGAAGGTAGGCCACATTCTTGCTGACGTCCGTCGCTTTCGGGCGACCTCAGGATTGCGGTGCGGTGTAGTTCCCCTTGTCGTGGCACGTGAGGCACAGCTCGCTGTTCCGGTTGCTCCTCCAGAGCAGCATCTCGCCTCCGTTCGTCCGGTTGTGGACCGAGTGGCATGTGGTGCACTCGAGCGTTCCTCGTGCCCCCTCTTCGGCGCTGAACAGGTGATCCCGGATCGTGGAGGTCGCCGTTATTCTCGTTTCGGAGTCCCGGATCTCCCGGTCTG
The DNA here is from genome assembly GCA_038319835.1 of Thermoanaerobaculia bacterium. GTDB lineage: Bacteria > Acidobacteriota > Thermoanaerobaculia > UBA5066 > UBA5066 > Fen-183. The sequence goes on from JBBQDQ010000027.1 coordinate 22,130, forward strand.
CAAACCTCACCGTGTCGTAGTCGAACCCGATCGGGTGGTGATTCGAGAGGTCGGAACCCCTCCCGATCGAGGGACCGCGTCCCGGGCCCGGCGGGCGAGCATTTCGGCTTCCTGCTTTCCGGTCCCCTTTAGCGTTGCTTGCTCCAAGGAGTCGGCACCTTGACGCAGTGCTCCACGCGCCGGAGAATCATTCCGTCTTGAGAAGACTTCTCAGCCTGTTCGCCGCAGCCTGCCTCGCCGCGAACACGGCGCGCGCCGCCTCGCCAGAACGCGGCCCGTGCGTCGCCCGGCGCCCGGCGGCGAGCCTCCCTTCCAACTTCAGGCCGCTGATGGTGGAGGTCGCCGTCCCGTGCGAAGAAAACGATTCCGAGGCCGACCGGGCCGCGCTCGTCGCCCATCCGCCGGTCTCGTCGCCTCTAACGAAAGTCCGTCGCCTTGAGAAGCCGCACCTCCTCTACTACGGGGGCCCGGTGCTCCCGGCGGTCAAGGTCATCGCCCTCCGTTGGAGTGCCGCGGTGCCCGCGGACCACTCGGCCGCGATCGAAGGTTTCTATCGCGCGTTCACCGGCAGCGCGATGTTCGACTGGCTGAGCGAGTACGACACGGTGGGTCTCATGGGCGTCCTCGATGGACGTCCTGGCTTGGAGCAGCGGATCGGCCACGGCACGTTCGCGGGGACGTACACGATGACGCCCGCCTTCGACAACGCGGGACCGAGGATCACGGATCAGCAGGTTGTCGGCGAGCTCGCCGCGCACATCGCCTCCGGAGCGGTCCCGCCGCCCGAAGTCGATGCTCACGGGAACCCGACGGTTCTTTACATGATCGACTTTCCGTCGACGGTCTCGATCCGTTCGGGGCGTGGCTTCACGTCGTGCGTCGACTACTGCGCCTACCACTCGTGGGTGTCGCTCAAGGGCACGCCTGTCCCTTACGCCGTCCTGCCCGCGGTAGCCGGCGGCTGCCTGGCGGGCTGCGGCAGTCACCCGAATCCGTTCGACATCGCGACCGTGAACGCGTCGCACGAGCTCGTCGAGGCCGTCACGGATCCCGTCATCGCCGTCGATTCCAAGGGCGGACCCGTTCGCCCGACGGGCTGGGACGACCCCCAGTCGGGCAAAGACGAGATCGGAGACATCTGCAATTACGGGCCCAACACGGACGAGATGCTGGACGGCTACTGGGTCCAGCGAGAGTGGTCGAACCGCTGGAAGGCCTGCATCGTGGCTCCTCCCCCGAACACGCTGCCGTAGCCGCCATCAGGAAGAACCCATCCGCTACTTCCTGACCTGTGGTCCGGATTCCTGCGTCAGCTCCCGCGCCCGGCGGGCGAGCGCGGCCTCGGCCGGCCGGGCAGCGGGTGGCGGAGGAGTCCGGGGCGCGATGAAGCCCGATTCGATCAGCCGGTCGAAGTCCTCGGGCGAAGCCGTCCGGAATGAGCCGGGAATGCGAATCCTAGCAGTCGGGCTCCTCGAGAAGCCCCGTGGTCCGGCGTGGCCCGCGCACACTTCCCGTGAGGAGGCATTTCGTGAACGTTGTCCGAACCGGCGCCATTCTTCTCCTGGGGCTCCTGGCCGCGGCCGGCGCCGCGCCCGCCCAGGACGCGCGGCGGCCCGCGGGTCTCGTCGGCCGCGGCTACGTCTTTCCGTCGTCCGCGAACGCCGCCGGGCAGTTCGGGGCGTACTTCAAGACGAAGCTGACGCTCTACAACCCGAACGCGGAGACGGTCACGATCCGCGCGTTCCTCTCGACGCCTCAGGGCGCCACGGAGACCGCCAGCGTCACGCTCTCGGCGAACGCCTACACGCGATGGGACAACTTCCTGGACGAGAAGTTCGGCTACACGGGCGGCGCGGGGATCAACCTCGCCGAGAGCACGGGCACGAAATCGTTCGTCGCGGTTGCGGAAGTCTTCACGCAGAGCGACGCGGGGCGCTATTCGACGCCCCTCACGGGCCTCCTCCCTGACGACGCCGTGGTTCCTCTCGGGAACCCGGTCGCGAGCCCGATCTCGGTCGCCGCCGGGCTGCGCGTCGACGCCGCGAACCGGGCGAACTTCGGCTGTTCGAGCGCGAGCGCGGACACGGTCCGGGTCCGGGCGGACTTTTACGCCTTCCGGAACTTCGTGCGGATCGCGACGACGAGCGCCTCCCTCGATCTCGCGCCGCGTGGCTGGGCCCAGCAGGCCGTGCCCGTGGAGGGGGACGACGTCATCGCGATCTTCTGGCTCGTCTCGGGGTCGCCGGGCGCCGGGGTCTTCTGCTACGGCGTCAACGTGAACAACGCGTCGAACGACGGCACGAGCATCCCGGCGCGGACGTGGACGCCGTAGGGGCACCCCGGCGGCGGAGGTACGATGGGGGCAATCGAGGTGACGCCATGAAGAAGACTCTTCCCCGTGTCCGCATTCCCGCTGCCCTCCTCGCCGCTCTCGCCCTGTCGAGCTGCGCGTGGAAGAAGGACGTCGACGCGCTGAAGGCCGAGAACAAGACGCTGACCGAAGAGAAGGCGCGCGCCCAGAAGGAGCTCAGCGCCGCCGGCGCCGCGACCTCCGAGATGCAGGGCACGCTCGACGAGGTCCAGAAGGGCCTCGAGGAGCTCCGCGTCAAGGAGCTCAAGGCCATCCGGACGTCGATCGCCGTCGCGCAGGAAGGCACGACCTCCGCGGGCGGCCGCGAGGAGCTGAAGGCGGAGATTGCGGAAATCCGCAAGGCGGTCAAGGCGAACCTGGACAAGCTCGCGACGCTCCAGAAGTCGCTCAAGGCATCCGACGCGAAGGTCACGTCGCTCCAGCGCCTCGTCGGCGAGCTCACGAAGCAGCTCGAGGAGAAGGAGGCGACGATTGCCGCCCTCGAGGAGAAGACCAAGGAGCTCGTGAAGACGACCGAGGAGCTGCGTGGGACGGTGAAGGAGAAGGAAGAGACCGTGCAACAGAAGGAGGCCGTCATCGCGGATCGCGAGGCGCAGATGGCGACGGCCTACGTCCTGATCGCGCCCCAGGGGGCCCTCAAGAAGGCCGGCCTCGTGGAGAAGAAGGGCTCGGTCCTCGGCCTGGGCGGCAACTGGCAGCGCACGGGGCAGTTCGACGAAACCCTCTTCAAGGCGGTCGACACGCGCAAGGTGACGACGTTCGAGGTGGCGGCCGCGCCCGACAAGGCCCGGGTGCTCTCCGACCACCCCAGGGACGCCTACACCCTAGCCGCCGCGGGCCCGAAGGCGAGCACCCTGACCGTGACGGACGCCGCCCGGTTCTGGAAGGGAAGCAAATACCTCGTCGTGATGCTGCCCGACTGAAGCAAATGCCTCATGCCTGAGGCGCTCCGGGAGCCCACGTTCTAGGGACGGAGGCTTCCGACGATGGAGAAGTACTCGGTTCGGCATGATTCCAAGGGGACGGCCCGGCTGGAGGTGCCCTATCGGGGCACCCGCCTGCTCCGCCATCCCATGTACACGAAGGGCTCGGCTTTTACTGAAGAGGAGCGCGAGGCCTTCGGCCTCGAGGGGCTCCTGCCCCATGCCGTTTCGACGCTCGAGCAGCAGGAACGGCGCCTCTACGCGAACATCTCGCGGAAGTCCGACGAGCTCGAGAAGTTCATCGGGCTCGCGTCCCTGCAGGACCGCAACGAGCACCTCTTCTACCGGACGCTCGTGGACCACATCGAGGAGTTCCTCCCGATCGTCTACACGCCGGTCGTCGGGAAGGCCTGCCAGGAATTCAGCCACATCTTCCGCCGCTCGCGCGGGATCTGGATCACGCCGGCCCATCGCGGACGGATCTACGACGTTCTCGGAAACGCCCCGTTCGCGGACGTCCGCCTGATCGTCGTCACGGACAACGAGCGCATCCTCGGGCTCGGCGACCAGGGCGCCGGCGGCATGGGGATCCCGATCGGAAAGCTCGCGCTCTACACGGCCGCCGCGGGCATCCACCCGGCGCAGACGCTCCCGATCAGCCTCGACGTCGGGACGGACAACGAGTCCCTCCTGAGCGACGAGCTGTACCTCGGCTGGCGGTTTCCACGGCTGCGCGGCCCCGAGTACGACTCGCTTGTCGAGGAGTTCGTGCAGGCCGTCCAGCGCCGCTTCCCGAAGGTCCTCCTCCAGTG
>JBBQDQ010000028.1:0-26186 GCA_038319835.1 Thermoanaerobaculia bacterium
ACAGGACCCGCAGCTCGACCCGAAGAAGTCCGTTCTCGAGACCGTCGAGGAAGGCGTCGCTCCGGTCAAGAAGCTGCTCGCACGGTTCGAAGAGCTGGGCGAGAAGATGGGCGAGAGCCTTCCCGACGCCGAGATGGACAAGGTCATGGCCGAGTACGGGAAGGTGCAGGACGCCATCGAGGCCTCGAACGGCTGGGACCTGGACCGCACGCTGGAGACGGCCATGGACGCGCTCCGCTGCCCGCCTCCCGACGCGGACGTCACGAAGATCTCGGGCGGCGAGAGGCGGCGCGTCGCGCTCTGCCGCCTCCTTCTCCAGAAGAACGACATGCTCCTCCTGGACGAGCCCACGAACCACCTCGACGCCGAGTCCGTCGCGTGGCTCGAGCAGTTCCTGAAGGAGTTCCCGGGCACCGTCGTCGCCGTCACGCACGACCGCTACTTCCTCGACAACGTGGCGGGCTGGATCCTCGAGCTGGACCGCGGCGCGGGCATTCCGTGGAAGGGAAACTACTCCTCGTGGCTCGAGCAGAAGGAAGCGCGCCTCGAGATCGAGGAGAAGACCGAGAGCGCCCGCCAGCGCTCGCTCAAGCGGGAGCTCGAGTGGGTGCGCATGGCGCCACGCGCGCGGCAGGCCAAGAGCAAGGCGCGCCTCCAGGCTTACGAGCAGCTCGTCTCCGAGAGCGGCATCGAATCGCGCGGGGAGACGAACGAGATCTACATCCCGCCGGGCCCGCGGCTCGGCGACGTCGTCGTGCGGGCCGAGGGCGTGAAGAAGACCTTCGGCGACAAGCTCCTCTTCGACGACCTCAGCTTCGACCTGCCGAAGGGCGGCATCGTCGGGATCATCGGGCCGAACGGCGCCGGCAAGACGACGCTCTTCAAGATGATCATGGGGCTCGAGAAGCCCGACGGCGGAAAGCTCCAGGTGGGCGAAACCGTCGTCCCGAGCTACGTGGACCAGAACCGCGAGAAGCCCGACGCGAAAAAAACCGTCCACGACGAGCTCTCCGGGGGGCAGGACCTCGTGATGCTCGGCAAGCGCGAGATGCCGAGCCGCGCGTTCTGCGCGATGTACAACTTCAAGGGCGCCGACCAGCAGAAGCTCGTCGCGAACCTGTCGGGCGGCGAGATGAACCGCCTCCACCTCGCGCGGACGCTCAAGAAGGGCGGCAATCTCCTCCTCCTCGACGAGCCCACGAACGACCTCGACGTCGACACCCTTCGGGCCCTCGAAGAGGCGCTCCTGTCTTTCGGCGGCTGCGCCGTCGTGATCAGCCACGACCGGTGGTTTCTCGACCGCGTCGCGACGCACATGCTCGCGTTCGAGAGCGACAGCAAGACCGTCTGGTACGAGGGCAACTACCAGGACTACGAGGCCGACCGCCACAAGCGCCTCGGCGCCGAGGCCGACCGCCCGCACCGGATCAAGTACCGCAAGATCGGCTGAGAACGGGCGGACGTCAGCCGGCGCTCGAGACGGGGCGCAGCGTCCGGAAGAACCCCCGGACGAGCGCCGAGGCGACGTGGGCGCGGTACGCCGCGGTCGACCGGACGTCGTCGATCGGCGAGATGTCCCGGCGGACGGCGGCGTCGAGAACGTCGTCCCCGACGGCGAGCGGGCCCGGCGACAGGGCGAGGGCGCGCACGCTCGGGAGCGAGACCGTCACGGGCGCGACGGAGCCCATCCCGAGCCCCACGCGGACGCAGCGGCCCCGCTCGTATTCCCCGACGGCCGCGAGGGCGACCTTCGAGACGGATTGCGCCGCGCGCGTCCCGACTTTCCGCCAGAGCTGGTGCCCGCCGGCCTTCGGGAGCGTGAACTCGATCCGCACGATGACCTCGTCCGCCGCGCGCGCCGTGCGCCGGTAGCCCGTGAACCACCGGCCCATCGGCACCCGCCGCTCGCCGTTGACGCTCGCGAGGACGATGTCCGCGTCGAGCGCCATGAGGGCCGCGCTCCCGTCGGCCGCGGGCGAGGCGGTCGCGAGGTTGCCGCCGAGCGTCCCGCGCGCCTGGATCTGCAGGGCGCCGACGTCGCGCGCCATCGCCGTGAGCATCGGGACGCGGCGCGAGAGCACGGCGTGGTGGCGCAGCTCGAAGTAAGTCGCGGCCGCGCCGATCGCGGCCCGTTCGCCGGCGACCCGGATGCCGCGGAGCTCGGGGACGTCGGAGACGTCGAGGACCAGAGGCAGCTCGCCCCCGAGCGAGAGCGGTGCGACGCGCTGCGCGACGACCCAGTCCGTGCCGCCCGCGAGGAGCACGGTCTCCTCGCCCTTGCCGGCACGGCGCGAGAGCGTCGCGCAGACGTTCGCGAGGGACGCCGGCCGCTCGAACGCGTGAAGGCTCAGCTCAGCCAGGCTCACGCGAGGTCCTCTCCTTCGCGGCCGCGCGCACGGCTTCGACGATGCGCTGGTAGCCCGTGCAGCGGCAGAGGTTGCCCGCGAGCGCCTCGCGGATGTCCGTCTCGCCCGGCTGGGGGATCGTGGACAGGAGCGCCTCGGCCGAGAGGAGGAAGCCGGGCGTGCAGGCACCGCACTGCGAGCCGCCCTCCTTCACGAACGCTTCCTGGAGAGGCGAGAGGTGCTCGGGGTCGCCGAGGCCCTCCACCGTCGTGACGGAGCGGCCCTCGACCTGGCCGAAAAGGACGAGGCAGGCGTTCACGGGCGCGCCGTCGAGGAGCACCGTGCACGAACCGCATTCGCCTTCTCCGCAGCCTTCCTTCGTGCCTGTCAGGCCCAGGGGGCCGCGCAGGACGTCGAGGAGGCGCGCGGCGGGCGGCGCGTCGACGGTCGCGGCCCGGCCGTTCAGGAAGAAGAGCACGTTCACCGCCGGGTCTCCTTCGAGAGCGCGTAGAGCTCCTCGGGGAGGAGCGGGAGGCGGTCGCAGACGATCCCGGTCGCGTGCTCGACCGCCGCGGCGACGGCGGGCGCGCCGCCGTCCATCGGGATCTCGCCGAGGCCCTTGGCGCCGCCGCCCGGCCCGCGGGAATACGGGTCCTCGACGAGGAGCGTCGTGAAACGCGGGGCGTCGAGGATCGTCGGGATGACGTAGTCCGTGAGCCGGGCGTTCACGACGCGGCCGCCGCGCACGACGAGGTTCTCCTGGAGGGCCCAGCCGATCGCCTGCAGGAGTCCGCCCTCGATCTGTCCCTTGCAGTTGGTCGGGTGGATCGCCTTGCCGACGTCGTGCGCGCTCCAGAGGCCGAGAACCTGTGTCTCGAAGGTGTCGAGGTCCACCTCGACCTCCGCGATCGCGCAGCCCCAGCCGTACACCGGATAGGCGTCGCCGCGGTACGTCGCGTCGTCCCACGCGAGGCCCGGCGGCGGCTCGTACTCCCGCTCGACCGTGACGATCCCGTGCGCGGCGAGGAGGCGGCGGGCGGCGCCCTCGAATGAGCCGCCCTTCGCCTGCCGGTCGCCTTCGATGCGCGCGAAGAGCGCGCGCGCCGCGGCCTCGACGACGCCGCCCACGACCATCACAGTCCGCGACGCGACCGTCGGCCCGGAGTCCGGGACGGATGCGGTCGAGGGCGTCGCGAAGTCGACGCGGTCCATCGACACCCAGAGAGCCTCGGCCGCGATCTGCCGGAAAACGGTCTCCGTGCCCTGCCCGATGTCCGTCGAGCCGCCGCGGACGCGGAAGCGCGCCTTTCCCGTCTCCGGGTCCGCGAAGAGGTCGACCGCGATCCGCGCCCGGTGCGCGAGCTCGCCCGAGCCCGTGAAGCCGGCGCCGTGCATGTAGACGCTCGCGCCGATGCCGCGGGCCTTGCGCGCCGGAAAGACGCCGGGAGGCGGGAGCCGGAACATCCCGGAGGACGCGGGGGCCGCGAGCGATGCGCGCTTCGCGTCCCAGCGGCTGGCCTTCTTCGCCTCCTCGACGCAGCGCGCGACGCCGACGGACTCCTTCAGGAACTGGCCGGTGGGCGTCGTGTCCCCGACGCGCAGGAGGTTCTTCTCCCGCAGGGCGAGGGGGTCGAGCCGCAGCGTGCGCGCGATGCGGTCCATGTGCCGCTCGATCGCCCAGATCGTCTGGGGCGCGCCGAAGCCGCGGAACGCGCCGTTCGGCGGCGTGTTCGTCGCGACGGCCTGCGCCTCGATCGAGACGTGCTCCCAGCGGTAGGCGCCGGCCGCGTGGAGCGCGCCGCGCGAGAGGACGACGGGGGAGAGCGTCACGTAGGCGCCTCCGTCGAGGACGATCCGGATCGAGACGGCCCGGAGAGTCCCGTCGCGGTCGCAGCCCGACGTGACCGTCACCGTAGAGGGGTGGCGTTTCGTCGTCGCCTCGATGTCCTCCTTGCGGTCGTAGACCATCTTGACCGGGCGTCCGCTGGCGCGCGCGAGGAGCAGAGCGTGGAGCGCGAGGATCGTCGGGTACTCCTCCTTGCCTCCGAAGCCGCCGCCCGTGACCGCCTGCGTGACGTCGACGCGCTCGTCCGTGAGCCCGAACGTCCGTTTGACGCCCTTGTGGATGTAGTACGGGCACTGGCACGAGGAGAGGACGTGCGCGCCGCCGCCCTCGTCCCAGAACGCGAGGACGCCCTGCGGCTCGAGGTACACGTGCTCCTGGTAGGGCGTCGCGTAGGTCCCGGAGAGCTGGACGGGGCAGGCCGCGATCGCGGCGGCCGCGTCGCCCTTCGCGATGCGGACGGTCCGGAAGACGTTGTCGGACCCGTAGATCTGCGCGGTGTGTTGGAGAGCATCCGCCACGGTGAGCACGGGAGGGAGCGGCTCGACGTCGGCCCGAAGGTGCTGGAGAGCCCGCTGAACTCTCAGCGCGTCCTCGCCGGCGACGAGGGCGAGCGGCTCGCCCGCGTGGCGGACGTCGTCCGACGCGAGGACGGGCTGGTCCTCCTCGATCAGGGCGACGACGTTCGCGGGGACGTTCTCGGCCGTGACGACGGTCAGACCCGTCCAGTCGAACGAGGGGTCCTTCACGATGCCCCTGAGGCGCCCGCGCGCCACCGTGCTGCGCAGCGTCGCGCCGACGAGCGTGCCGGGCCGCGTCACGTCGTCGACGAAGCGCGCCCGTCCCGTGACCTTCGCAGGCCCGTCCGGGCGCGGGACGCTCCGTCCGACGAGCGCCATCAGTCTCCGACGACGTCCCGGAGCGCGGCGAGGACGTCCGTGAAGCGGAACGTGAAGCCGAGAGCGAGGGCCTTCTTCGGCACGACGCGCTGCCCGTCGAGAACCACGGTCGCCATCTCGCCGAGGGCGAGGCGGATCGCGGCGGCGGGCGCCGGCATGAAGCTCGGGCGGTGCAGGGCCTTGCCGAGCGCCGTCGCGAAGTCGCGCATCGTGACCGGGCTCGGCGCGGTCGCGTTCACCGGCCCGGCGACGGCCGGATTCTCGATCGCCCAGAGGAACAGCTCGACGAGATCGCTTTCGTGAATCCACGACATCCACTGCGTCCCGCTTCCGAGCGGCCCGCCCACGAACGCCCGGAAGGGCGGGAGCATCTTCGCGAGGGCGCCGCCGCCTGCGCCGAGGACGACGCCCGTCCGGAGCATCGCGACGCGCACGCCGAGCGGCTCGAGCGAGCGCGCGGCGGCTTCCCAGTCCACGCAGGTTCGCGCGAGGAAGTCCTGGCCGGCCGGGGCGCTCTCGTCGAGGACCTCGTCGCCGGCCGGGCCGTAGTAGCCGACCGCGGACGCGTTCACGAGGACGGAGGGCTTCTGCGCCGCCTTTTCGGCGGCCGCCCGGAGCTTTGCGGCGGCGTCGAGGCGGCTCTTCGCGATGCGCGCCTTGGCCGAGGGCGTCCAGCGCTGGGCGATCGACTCGCCGGCGAGGTTCACGAGGGCGCCCGCGCCGTCGACGAACCCTTCCCACGCCGCGCCGTCGGCCCAGGACACGACGCGCACCTTCGGGTGCACGTCGTCCCGCGAACGCGAGGCGTCGCGGGTCAGGGCGATCACGTCGTGCCCCTTCGCGACGAGCCGGGCGCACAGCTTCGGCCCGATGAAGCCGGTTCCGCCAGTCACGATGACGCGCATCCGCTCTCCTTGTCCCCTGATCGTACCGAAATCGGACCGGCGGGGTCCGCCGTATCCTTCCGGACGTGAGAGTTGTCCGCCGCGTCTCCGCCGCCGGATTCGCCTTCGCGCTCCTCGCGGGGCCCGCGGGCGCGTCCGACGTGGACCCGCTCGAGCTGATTCGGCGGGTCGTGAAGAGCCAGAGGCGCGTCGAGTCGGCGTTCGAAGGCGCGACGTACGACCAGCGCGAGGTCCGGATCACGTGGGGCTCGAAGGGCCGCCCCGAGAAGGTCGAATCGCGTCTCTTCTACGTCCTCGCGGGCGAGGGTGGAGCGGAGGGGACGCGGGATTTGATCGAAGTCGACGGCCATCCTGCTACGGACGACGAGAAGAAGAGGGCGACCGAGGAGGACGAGAAAGGCCGGAGGCGAAGGGTCGAGCAGAAGGCCGAGGCTCAGGCGAAGGCGCCGCCCCGGGTCGCGGGCGATGAGGACGACCCGCTCGTCGGATCGCGCCGCCTCTCGGAGCTCATGGGCCGGTATACGATCCGGATCGTGGGAGAAGAGGTCATCGAGGGGCGGCCGGCCTACGTCCTCGACTTCGCTCCCAGCCCGACGGCGCCGGCTCCGAAGGGGCTCGGCGACCGCGCGCTGAACGCCCTCGAGGGCCGTGCCGTCATCGACGCCTCCACCTTTCAGGTCCGGTCCGTCGAAGCCCGCCTGACCCGTCCCGTCAAGGTCGCGGGCGGGCTCGCCGTGAACGTGAAGGACGCGGACGTGTCCTACACGGGCCAGCCCGTCGGGGGCGGCCTGTGGTTCCCCTGCGCGGTGGACCTTCGCGTGACCGGAAAGACGGCGCTGTTTTTCCGCCTCGACACGTCGTTCCGGGCCACCTTCACGAACCTGAGGCGCTTCAACGTCGAGACCGAAACGGACGTCCGCCCCGAGGCGGACGCCGGGAGCAACCGATGACCCCTTCCCGCCGCCGCAACATCCTCCTCGCCGCCGGCGTCTGCGTGGCCGCCGCCGGGGCCTATGCGTACTGGCTGTCCCTCACGCCGGCGACGCACCCGGACCACGACCACGGGATCCTCAACCTCGACGCGGGCGGCCGGCTCGTCGTGGAGACGAGAGACGGGAAGAGCCGCAACCTCGTCGGAAAACCGGGGCACGCGCTCGTGCTGCATTTCTTCTCGACGGCGGCGCCCGGCGCTTCCGACGAGCTCGCGGGGATCTTCCTGCAGCAGGAGGCGCTCAAGGACGACAAGGGCGTCGAGTTCGTCCTGATCGCGCGCGACAGGGACTTCGCGACGCTGGACGCGTGGCTCAAGGAGAAGAACCTCGTCCCGCCTTTCCCGCAGACGCTCGTGCTCGACCCATCGGGCGACGCGACGACGAAGCTGAACTCGAAACGGCCGAACGAGACGATGTTCTTCGGAGCCGACGGGAAGCTCGCGTCGCAGGCGCGCGGCTCGCTCACATGGCCCGACGGCGCCGCCCCACACCTCGCGAAGGCGCGGAGCGGCGAGTCGATCGAGTAGCGGCTCCTACTTCTTGGGCGCGGGGGGCGCCGGGTCGGCCGAGGCGTGGTCGGAGACGTACTTCCAGGCGCCGTCCTTCTGCCGCGCCGCGACGGCCGAGAACGTGCCGATCTCCGTCGTCGGCGCTCCGCCGGCCTTCGGGACCGTCGTCATCTTCCAGTGGCCCCATGCCCCCGAGATGTGGCCGACGGTCCGGTAGTGGGTGTCCGTCAGGACGACGTCCGTGACCTTGACGTCCTTGAGCCAGCCCGCGTAAGCCTCGGCGATCGCCTTGGCGCCCTTGATGGCTCCGGAGCCGGGGAGGACGAGGACGGCGTCGTCCGCGTACAGGGCTGCGGCCGCCGCGCCGTCGTTGGCGAGCATCGCCTTCGTCCAGGCTGCGTCGACGATCTGCAGGCCGGTCGGCGCGGGCTTGTCGGCGGCGGCGAGAGGCCCGGCCGCGAGGGCCAGACACGCGAGAACACACACCGCGAGTGCTTTCTTCATGGAACTCTCCTCTTTTCTTCCCCGGATCTGATGGAGAGATCCTATCTCAGGTGGAGCGGCGGTCCGACTCCCCGAGCGTGATGAGGACGACGGCTCCGACGATCACCGCGGCCGCGACGACCGTCCGCGTCGATACGGGCTCGGCGGCGAGGAGCCAGCCGAGGAACACGGCCACGACCGGGTTCACGAACGCATACGTCGAGACGAGCGCCGGCGAGGCCGCGCGTAGCAGCCAGACGTAGGCCGTGAACGCGACGAGCGAGCCGAAGACGACGAGGTAAGCGACGGACGCGAGGGAGCGGCCGGAGACGAGGGACGGAGAGAATCGCGTCCACTCGCCCGCGGCGCCCGAGGCGGCGCCGAGGAGGACGCCGCCGGCCAGCATCTGGACCGCGGTGGCCTGGAGCGGCGAGGCGGGCGGAGTGAAGTGCCGCGACAGGAGCGAGCCGAGCGCCCACGCGAAGGCCGCGAAGAGGACGGCCAGAGCGCCGGCGAAGTCGACGCGCGCGCCGGCGAGGCCGCCGGCGGGTCCGACGAGGAGGACGACGCCCGCGACGCCGAACACGACCCCGACGAGGGCGCGGCCCGACGGCCGCCGGCGCTCCTGCGGGAGCGTCGCCTGCAGGAGGACGATGAAGAGCGGCTCGACCGCGACGAGGAGGGCGGCGAGGCCCGACGCGATCCGCTGCTCGGCCCAGACGACGCCGCCGTTGCCGCAGAGGAGCATGAGCCCACCCGTCAGGAAGGCCGGGCCGAGGTCCCGGAGGGCGACGGGCGGCGCACCGCGGTACTTCGCCCACGCGAGGAGGAGGCTTCCGGCCACGAGGTACCGCACCGAAGCCATCGTGAACGGCGGGATCGTCTCGAGCGCCCAGCGGATCGCGAGGTACGTGGAGCCCCAGACGACGTAGATGACGGGGAGCGCGATCCAGACGCGTGAGCCGCGTGCGGAGTTCGGGATCACGGGGCGACCATCGCCTCCCACACGGCGCGGGACATCTTCTTCGCGGCTGCGTACACGCGCTCGCGGCCGGCCTCGTTCGCGCCGAAGTCGTTCGCGAGGAGGACGAGGATGTATTCCCGCCCGTCCGGCAGCCGGACGACTGCGGCGTCGTGCTGGACGGAGGAGATCGAGCCTGTCTTGTGCGCGACGACCGCGCCGGACTGCGGGTGGAGGCCCGCGGGGATCTCCTCGTTGAACGTCTGGCCGATCAGGATCTCCCAGGCCTTCGCCTTCGCGGCCGCCGAGAGCTTCGGCGTCCTCACGACGGCTTCCATGACGGCGCCCATGCCGGCCGCGTCCGTCTCGTTGTTGAGGCCCTTCTCGAAGGCCTTCGAGTCCTCGACGCAGCGCCGCACGTGGACCGTCGGGGCGCCGAGCGCGTCCGTGAACTTCTGGACCTCCGCGGGTCCGAGGAGCGTCAGGAGGATGTTCGTCGCGAAGTTCGAGGAGCGGACGATCATCTCCTTCGCCAGGAACTCGATCGTCGCGGTCTTTCCGAGGTGAAGGGCCGTGGGGCCATCGTTCTCCTCGAGCCCGATCGAGAAGGGCGAGCCGTCGACGAGGCTCTTGAACTCGTTCTTCACGGGCAGTTCGTCCGTGAGCCGGATCGTCCCGGCGTCCACGCGGCGCAGGAGCTCGAGGAGGACAGGTGTCTTCATCGTCGAGGCCGCGTGCATCGGAAGAGAAGAATTCTTCGAAAGTGAGAGACCGGAGGAGAGATCCTTGAAGAAGATGCCGAATCGGATCCCGCTGCCCCCGGCAATTTCATCGAGGGAGCGCTGGAGTTCACGCACCTTCGCCGCGTTGAGCCGCGGCCCCGCTTCACCTTCTAGGGAATTCTTCTTCAATCTCCTCGCATATCGAAACAGAGGCTTTAGGAAGGGGCTGTCGAAAGGCGTGACCTGCACGCCGGGGACGCCGTGGCGCGTGGACTGCAGGACCGTTCCGTCGCCGACCCACATCGCCTCGTGGTCGATCTTGTCCGGCGTCCCGAAGAAGAGGAGGTCGCCGGGCCGAAGGGCTTCGAACGTCACGGCGACGAGCTGCGGGTCCTGGAAGGCCTGCTCGTAGCTGTTGCGCTTCAGCGAGACGCCGTGCTCCGAGAAGATCCGCGTGATCAGGCCCGAACAGTCGAAGCCGAGCGGCGTCGTCCCGCCCCACGTATACGGCGCGCCAAGGAACCGCTCGCCGAAGGAGATCCAGGAAGAAGAAGAATCTTCTTCGAGTGGTAAGAGGGAGACATCGCGCGCGGCGATGTAACCGCTGCGCCCGTCCGGCAGACGCACCCGCACCCACGAATAGGGGTCCCCCTCTTTCCCTTCCAGGAAATCTTCAATTCCCATCCTCGCCCCGACCGGGGCCGTGAGGAGCGGCTTCTGTTTCGTGAAGGACGGAGCCGCGTAGACGTGCGCAAAGTTGGACGTCACGCGCGCGATCTTCGTCCCCGGCGCCGGAGCGGCCTCGCCCCTGCGGAGAGCCCGCTCGGGAATCCACGCGACGGCGCCCGCGGCCGTCCGCACCTTCGCGAAACCCGCCGCGTCCTCGAGGACAGTCAGCCGTTCCCCGAGGATCGTCTGGTCGTCCACGTTCGACGTCTCGTCGGGCCTGACGAAGAGGTCCTGGACCGCCGTGACGACGACGGCTGTCTTCGCCGGCTCCGCCGTCTCCGCCGTCGCGATGGGAGTCGCGGAAAGAGAGATTTCTTCGAGTGAGAAGAGAAGAAGGGCGGCCTTCAGGGCCCGGACGTGGCGCATCCGTCGATTCTCACACCATAATCGGGTCATGACGCAGCCCGTTTCCCGCCGTGGTCTCATTCTCTCCTCAGCCGCCGCCGCCGTCTCCGCCGCACTCCCGCGCGCCGTCACCGCCGGCGGGATGCCGAAGCCCGCCGAAGGGTCGGGGCCCGCGCCGGTGCTCGCCTATCGCCCCCTCGTCCTGAAGCTCGCGCACACGTGGACGATCGCGCGCGGCTCGTCCGACGAGAAGAAGAACGGCCTCCTGACGATCACGGCCGAGGGCGTGACGGGTTACGGCGAGGCCGCCGCGAACAAGCGCTGGAGCCAGAGCTGGGAAACGTCGGAGGCGGCGTACGCGCGCGTCGAGAAGGCCGTCGCCGGCCTCTCGCCGTGGGACCACCTCACGATCCTCGAGAAGGCGGAAGCCGCGGCCGGGAACGACCACGAGGTCGTCGCGGCGCTCGACATCGCGCTCTGGGACTGGAAGGGCAAGCGCCTCGGCCGCCCGGTGCACGAGATCCTCGGCGTGCCCGCCCACGGGATGCCCGTCACGACGTTCTCGATCGGGATCGACACGGCCGAGGTCATGAAGCAGAAGGTGAAGGAGGCCGCGGCGTTCCCGAAGCTCAAGGTCAAGATCGGCCTCGCGAACGACGAGGAGAACATCGCGGCGATCCGCTCCGTCTCGAGCCAGCCGATCACGGTGGACGCGAACGAGGGATGGGCGACGGTCGACGAGGCGCGAAAGAAGATTCTCTGGCTGAACGGCGTCAAGCCGCTCTACCTCGAGCAGCCGATGCCAGCCGCGATGGATGCGGAGATGGCGAAGCTGAAAGGGCTCGCGACGTATCCCGTGCTCGGGGACGAAGGCGTGCTGACCGCGGCGGACGTCGCGCGGAAGGCCGGCCTCTTCGACGGGGTCGTCGTGAAGCTCGCGAAGGCGGGCGGGATCACGCGCGCGTGGGAGCAGACCGTCGTCGCGCGCGCCGTCGGCCTGAAGACGATGTGCGGCTGCATGATCGAGTCCTCGGTCGGGATCGCGGCCGGCCTCGCGCTCGGGCCGCTCTTCGACTGGCTGGACCTCGACGGCAACCTTCTGCTCGCGAAGGATCCGTTCCAGGGGCTCCGGATCGCGAACGGCGTCTGGACGATGCCGGAAGGGCCGGGTCTGGGCGTGACGCCGGTCCAGGCCTAGGCCGGAAGGACGAGGCGGGGCCGCTCGCCCGAACGCGACAGGCTGCGGGACTTGAGGAGACGCTGGTCCGCGCGCGCGATCGTCTTCTCGAGCGTCTCGGCGTCCTCGCGCGCCGCCCAGCCCATGGAGAAGGGGACGATGAGCTCGCGGTCGGCCGTGGCCTGGAGGCGCCGGGCCGCGAACTCGATCGCCGCCGCGTCGGCTCCGTCGAGGAGGAGGAGGAACTCGTCGCCGCCCATGCGGACGGCCGCTTCCTCTGCGCGCGTCTGACGCATGAGGAACCGCGCGACGCGGTTCAGGACGGCATCACCCGCCTCGTGCCCGAACTCGTCGTTGTACTGCTTGAAGTGGTCGAGGTCGACCATGATGCAGCCCCAGACCCCCGCGAACTGGGCCCGGGGGCCCTCCGCGTGGCTCCGCTCGAACTCGCCCAGGAACCGCCGGTTGAAGCAGCCCGTCAGCGGGTCGCGCAGGCTCTGGTCGAGGAGACGCTGCTCGAGGAGCTTGCGGTCCGTGATGTCGATCAGGATCCCGTGGAAGAAGACCTCGCCGGTGACGGGATCTTTCGCGCACGTGGCCGAGTCGATGACCGTGCGGACCTCGCCGTCGGCGAGGCGAATCTCGACCTCGATGTCCCGGTGGGGGCCCGCCCGGTGGAGGATCCGGAATCCGCCCTCGGGAACCGCGTCGCCGGCGGCGGTCTCGCGAGGTGCGCGCGTGCGGAGCTCCTCGAGCGAGGAAACCCCGAGCATCTCGAGGAACGCGGGGTTCGCATCGAGCACGTGGCCGTCGCGGTCCGTGACGTAGATCCCCTCCCGGAGATCCCGGACGAGGCCGCGCAGCGTCTCGGCGTCGTCGAGCCGGGAGAGCTTGCTGGGCATGTTGAGTGAGACGGATCCTATAGGAGTCCCCGGGGGGGATTTCAATCCCCCTTCGAGAGGCCCTTTTTTCGCAGGGACTCGGACATCTCGAGTCCGCGCCGGACCACGTCGTTCCACGGGAAGAGGGCCCCGGGGTCGTCCTTGCGGTCGGGCGCGATGTGCTCGTGGCCCGCGATCCACGGGGCCTGGATGTCGAACATCGCGGTCAGGACGCCCACGAGGCGCACGACGGTCTCGATCTGCGCCGGCGTGAACGGATACTTGTTCCCGTCGCCCGTGATCTCGACGCCGATGGACGTCCGGTTCAGCGCCATGCGCCCGTGGAGGAGCGACGGGCCTGCGTGCCAGGCCCGGTGCTCGAGGGAGACGAACTGATAGAGGCGGCCGTCCCTCCCGACGAGGAAGTGGGACGAGACGCGGCTCTCGGGCTTCTGGAAGAGGGAGATGCACTCCTCGTCCGTGGCCTGCGACGTGTGGTGGAGGATGAGCGCCGAGATCGGCTCGATCTTGGAGGGCCGGAAGCCTTCCCACCACGTATTCGGCATCGGGATGAGGCAGGCGTCGCGGCCGTCGCCGCCCGCGAGCGCCCACGCGTCCCAGAACCGCCGGTCGGTCTCACGGAACACGCGAACGAGACCCGAAGGCTCCGTGTGGGCGCGCGCCTCGGCGAGCGTCGTCTCCATGCGCGGCACCGCGGGACGGAGCGCGGCCGCGGGAGGCGGCTCCGGCGGGAGCGTCACGTCCGGGAGCGACTCCGACCACGTCTCCACGATCGCCGCCGCGATGTCGCCCATCGCGTGCGTCGCGCGGCCCGGGGCGCCCTTCTCGTCCGGGATGTGGTCCACGAAGGCCACGAGGACGAACCGGCCCTTTTTCGTCGTGAGGATGCCGGAGTCGTTTCTCACGCCGCCGTAGCTTCCGGTCTTGCCCGCCCAGGAGGCGTCCTTCGACTCGAGGAGGAGACGGGGCAGGCGGTCGCGCGTGTGCTGGACGGCGAGGAGCTTCGCGAGGACGCGGTCGGAAGCAGGGTCGAGGAGCGTGCGCGTCGCGATCCTGCGGTAGTACTCGGCCGTGTCGCGCGGCGTCATCACGCCGAGCGGCTCCCACTTTTCCGGCTCCCTGTCGCGGTCGGGAATGCGGCCGACGAGCCGGATGCCCGGGAGCCCGAGCTTCTCCATCCGCGCGTTCACGGCGCCCTTTCCGAAGAGGTCGATGAACCGGTTCGCTGCCGTGTTGTCCGAGATCGCGATCATGAGGGAGAGGAGGTCGCGGTTCGTCGGCGTGAGACCGGGATCGAACTCGTCGAGCATTCCCGAGCCTGCGGCGACGTTCTTCGCCGTGAGCTTCCAGCGGTCGGTCAGGTCCAGCGTGCCCTCGGCGTCGCGGGCGGCTGCCTCGGCGAGGAGGGCGATCTTGATGACGCTCGCCGCCTCGAAGAACTCGGCCGCGTCGAGCTCGAAGCGCCTGCCGCTCTCGACGTGCAACGCGACGATCCCCATGTGCGCCCCGCTGCCCGCCGCGAGCTTCGCGACGCGGCGGGCGAGGGGCGCGTCCTCCGGCGTCACGTGCAGCGAGGCGGGGATCGTCGTGCAGGAAGAGAGAAGAAGGAGAATGCTGCTTAGAAGGAGAAGAGGAAGAGAAGATTTTCTTTGAAGGTGAAGAAGGGTGGGCGCGCGTGACATAGGGCCGTTCTAACATGGACGAATCGAGAAAGAGCAGCGCCTCGCCGCCCTCGACATGTTCCGCGGCCTGACGGTCGTCGGAATGGTGTTCGTCAACAACCCGGGCGACTGGGGGCACCTGTATTGGCCGTTCGACCACGCCGAGTGGCACGGCTGGACGCCGACGGACCTCATCTTCCCGTGGTTCCTCTTCATCGTGGGCGTCGCGGGCGTCTTTTCGCTCGAGAAGCGGATGGCGCAGGGTGCGGACCGCCTCGACCTCGCGCGGCACGCGTTCCGCCGCGGGATGACGATCGTCCTCGTCGGCTGGCTCATGGCGTTCTATCCGTTCGTGCCGTTCCTCGAGCGCCTCTCTCGCATCCGGATCCCCGGCGTCCTCCCGCGCATCGGGATCACGTACGTCCTCGGCACGTGGATCCTCCTCGCCGTCTGGAAGCGGCGTTACGCCGGCGTCGCGGCGGCCGTGACCGCGCTGCTCGCCGTCCACACGTGGATCCTCCTCGGGACGGGCTACGACCTCACGCCGGCGGGCAACGTGCAGCGCGCCGTCGACCTCGCGGTCCTGAAGGGCCACCTCTGGAAGAACGCGCAGGGCTGGGACCCGGAGGGGCTCGTCTCGACTCTCACGGCGATCGCGACGATGCTCACCGGGACGCTCACGGGCTTCCTGCTGAGGAGCGGGGCCGGCGTGAAGGCGAAGGCCGCGCGGCTCCTCGCCTTCGGAGCGGCCGCCACGGCGGCAGGGCTCCTCTGGGGCCGCGTCCTCCCCATCAACAAGAACCTCTGGACGGCGTCGTACGTCGTGTTCACGTCGGGCGCAGCACTCCTCGCGATCGCGCTCTGCGTCCTCGTGATCGACGTCCTCGACTGGAAAAGGCCGTTCGCCCCGTTCTTGTCTTTTTTCTCCACGTTCGGGACGAATCCGCTCCTCGTCTTCGTCCTCTCGGGCCTTCTCGCCAAGACGATGGGCCTCATCAAGTGGACGGACGCGGCCGGGAAGGCGATCTCGCTCCACACGTGGCTTTACCGCGCGGGCTTCTCGTGGATCGCGGACCCGACCCTGCGCTCGCACGCCTTTGCGCTCGTGACGATCCTTTTCTGGTGGGCCGTCCTCCGCGTCTTCGAGAAGAAGGGCTGGTTCTGGAAGATCTGAGGCCCTAGGAGGCGAGCAGCCGGCGCGGGACGATCGAGGCCGAGCGCGCGGCGACCTCCGCCGGAAGGCCGGCCGACGCGAGGCGCGCGACGCAGTCATCCAGGAGCGCCGTCGATCCCGCGAGCGCGCCCGAGGCGTTGCGCGCGGCGCCGTCCTTCACGGTGAGCGTCTCGCCCCAGATGGAATAGTCGCCGTCCGCGAGGCCGGCGGCCGGCATCGCGTCGCTGATCAGGACGACCCGCGCGTCGCCCTTGGCGCGAAAGACGAGCTTGAGCATCTGGGCCGACAAGTGCTGGCCGTCGGCGATCACGTCCACGCTCACGCCGTCCGTGATGAGACCCCAGCCGATCGGTCCGGCCTCGCGGTGGTGGAGGGGCTTCATCGCGTTGCCGAAGTGCGTCATGTGCCGGGCGCCCGCTGCGAGCGCGGCGTCGAGCGCCGGAACGTCCGCGTCGGTGTGGCCGATCGAGACGACGAACCCCCTCCGGACGAACTCCTTGACGACCGCGATGCCGCCCGGGATCTCGGGCGCCAGCGTCGTCATCCCGCGTCCCGGCGCCGAGGACGCGATCTCGAAGAACGCGCCGATCGCGAGCGCGTCGGTCCCGTCGAGGAAGTCCTTGCGGTGGAGCGCGCCGCAGCGCGCGTGCGAGACGAACGGCCCCTCGAAGTGCAGGCCGAGCGGCAGCGCCCCGCGCCCGTCCCCCTCGCTTCGCGTCTTCATCCACGCCGACAGCTGTGCGACGACGGCTGCCATCTCGGCGAGCGGAAGCGGAACGAGCGTGGGCAGGAAGCCTGTGACGCCGCGAGAGAAGAGGCCGGCGGCGAGGCGGTCCATGTCCGCGGCGGACGCCGTCAGGACATCCACGCCGAACGCGCCGTGGAGGTGGAGATCCAGAAAGTTCTTTGCTCCCTTGCTCATCCGCGGCCTTTCTCGGGCCGCTGACTCAACGCGAGGGCCACGTTCGATTTCTGCTTCGAAAGGTGAAGAGCGGCCGTCGGAGCGTCAAGTCCCCATTTCGCCGCGATGAGTGCGGAAGGCAAATGCCAATTGACCATTCTAAGAATCTTCTCCGCGCTCTCTTCGGACGTCCCCCCAAGCAGCGTCACGATTCTCCTGGCGCGCGCTCGCAGCTTCTCGTTCGTCGGCCGCATCGCGACCATCTCGCCCTCGTAGACGAGGCCGCGCTTCGCCATCACCGCCGTCGAGAGCATGTTGAGCGCGATCTTCTGCGCCGTGCCGGCCTTGAGGCGGCTGGACTCGGCGAGAACTTCCGTCCCGGTGTCGAGCAGGATGCCGATCTCCGCTTCCGAGAGGAGTGGCGTGCCGGGCCTGCAGACGATGGAGACCGTGAGGGCACCCTTCGCCTTCGCTGCTTCCATCGCTCCGCGCACGTAAGGCGTGCCGCCGCTCGCCGCGATCCCGACGACGGCGTCCTGCCCGGTCATTCCGGCCGCGAGGAGGTCGCGCGCGCCCGCTTGGGAATCGTCCTCGGCGCCCTCGACGGCCTCGAACATCGCCGTGCGCCCGCCCGCGAGGAGCGCGACGACGAGCGAAGGGTCCGTCCCGAACGTGGGTGGGAGCTCGGCCGCGTCGAGAGCCCCGAGCCTTCCGCTCGTTCCGGCGCCCGTGTAGAACCACCGGCCGCCCGCGTCCAGGCGCGCCGCGATCGCGTCGGCGGCCCGGGCGAGCGCGGGGAGCGCCGCGCCGACGGCCGTCTGCACCTCGGCGTCGGCCTCGTGCATCCGCGCGAGGAGATCTTCGGTCGCGGTCACGGGTGGCCTCCGGCCCGGGCGCGCGCGAGGCGGATCGCGCCGATCTCGGGCGGATACGCGGGCGGGCCCAGGCGCGCGCCGGGGGCGACCGCGTGGAGCGCCGCGGCGAGCGGCAGGAGGAGGAGGTCGCCGGCGGCGAAGACGCCGCCGACCGTCGAGACCGGGAAGGACTCCGTCTCGAGGTGGAGCTTGCGGATGACCGTGATGGCGGCGAGCGCGAGCTCCCGGCCCGCGTCGCGGAGGATCCGGCGCGCTTCCTCGTCGCCGCCCTTCGCGGCCTGGAGGACGACGGGGAAGTACGCCGCGACGTCGCCGGCGCCGCCCTCGGAGCGGTAGATCTTCGCCAGCAGCTCCTCGAGCGTGTGCACGCCGCGCTCCGATTCGAAGAGCAGCCTGCGGATCTCCGTTTTCGGCCCGCGCCCGTCGAGCTCGCGGACGACGGCCGCGAGGCCCTGCCGCGCGATCGCGTAACCCGATCCCTCGTCGCCCAGGAGGGGGCCCCATCCGCCGGCGCGCGCCTCGGCGCCGTTCTTGCCGCGCCCGAAGGCGATTGCGCCCGTGCCCGCGATGAGGACGACGCCCGGTCCGTCCGGGTCCCTGGGGGCGGCGCCCGCGAGCGCGATGCGCGCGTCCGTCGTCACGAGAACGCGGCCCGCGCCGAGATGCTCCTCGAGGGCCGCCGTCAGCGGCTTCACGAGGCCGGCCGACTCGACGCCCGCGAGGCCCACGCCTACGCCCGCCGCGCACCCGACCGTGACGACGCCCGAGACCGCGGCGTCGCCGACGGCCTCGAGGATCGTCTCGACGACGAGCGGCAGCGGACGGGTCGAGGCGTTCGCGGGGCCCGAGGCGCCGCGTCCCATCGGGACGAGGTCCTCGCCGGCCACGACGGCGCGCGTGCGCGTGCCGCCCCCGTCGACGCCGATCCAGAACCCGGGCATGGCGGCCAGCTTAGCAAGGCGCGAGAGGTAACCTTGCCCCGTGGCCCGCCGCCTTCTCGTTCTCCTCGCCGGGACGCTCGCCGTGAAGGCGGCCGTTCTCGCCGAGATCGGCGGCCATCCTCTCCTTCAGCCGTACGGCGACCTCGACGGCGGCGTATACGCGCGGCTCGCGAAGCGCATCGCGGGCGGCGACCTCCTCCTGCGCGGGGAGGGGCCGGTGCCGTACTTCGTCTCGCCGCTCTATGCCTACTTCCTGGCATGCACGGGCGGCTCGTTTGTCGCCGCGAGGGTCATTCAGATCCTCCTCGGGACCGCCGCGGTCGCGCTCGTCTTCCTGACCGCGCGGCGGCTCTTCGGCGAGCGAGCGGCGCTGCCGGCGGGCGCTCTCTTCGCGCTGACGGGCGTCGTGACGTTCCACGAGGTACTCATCCTGCAGGCGGCGATCGATCCGTTTCTGACCGCGCTCGCCCTCTTCATGCTGGCCGATGCGCTCACGCGCGGGAGTATTTCTTCGAAGGTGAATGGGGCCGGGGCGGGGCGCTGGCTTGCCACGGGTGCGGCCTTCGGCCTTTTCGCGCTCAACAGGCCGAATGCGCTGCTGTGCGTCCTGGCGATCGCCGCCGCCCTTGCGCTCTTCACCTTCAAAGAAATCCCTCTACGGACCTTCCTCCCCGCGGCAGCGCTCCTCGCAGGCACGGCCCTCGCGATCGCCCCGTTCACGCTCCGGAACCTCGTCGTCTCGCACGAGCTCGTCCTCATCTCCTCCCACGGGGGGCTGAACTTCCTCGTCGGAAACGGGCCGGGCGCGAACGGCGTCTACCGGGCGCTCCCCGGGATCACGCCGGACATCGGCGGGCAGGCGGCGGACACGAAGCGGGTCGCGGAGGCGGAAGAGGGGCACACGCTCTCGACGGGGGAGGTCTCCGCCCACTTCGCGAGAAAGGCCTGGGGCTGGATCCGCTCCGAGCCCGGCGCCGCGTTCTCCCTCTTCCTGAGAAAGATCCAATTCGTCCTCTCCGGCGACGAAGCGCCCTTGAACTTCTCCTTCCCCTGGTACCGCGGGAAGAGCCTCGCCTTGAGGCTCCTCTGTGTCGGTTCCGGCCTCCTCGTGCCGCTCGCGGGCGCGGGCTTCGTGCTCACGCTGGTGTCTTCGGCAGGCGCGTCGCGCCGCGCGCTTCTCGTCTGGTCGGCCTTCGTCCCCGTGTACGTCGCCGCCGTCGCGGCCTTCTTCGTGGCGACACGCTACCGCCTGCCGCTCCTGGCGGCTCTCGCGCCGCTCTGCGGCGCGGCTGTCGCACGCCTCCCGGAGGCGTGGAAGGCGAAGCGCGGAGTCGGAGCCGCAGCCGCCGTTGCGGTCGTTCTCGCAGCCCTCTCGCTCTGGCCGACGGGCCTCTGGGACGGCGCGGCTGACGAGGAGATGCACCTCGTCCTCTGGGAGATCGAGCGGGGCGACGCCGGCGCGATGGCGCACGCGGAGTCCGCGGCGGCCGCGCACCCGGACCCGGGCCTCGTCTGGCTGCGCGCCGGGCGTTCGTTCGCGGCTGCGGGGAAGCCCGACGAGGCGGCGCAGGCCCTCGCGCGCTCCCTCGCGTCGCCGATGCCGAGGCCCGAGGCGGCCGTCGCGCTCTCGGCGCTTCTCGAGCGGCGGGGCCTCGCGCGCGTGCAGGCCGGCGACGCGGCGGCCGGGCGGGCGGATCTCGAGGAGGCCGTCCGTCTGGACGGCACGAGCGCGGCGGCACGCCTCAACCTCGCGGTCGCGTGCGCGATGGCCGGAGAGACGGAGCGGGCGCGTTCGCTCGCGCACGAGGCGCTCGCGCTCGAGCCGGGTTACGGGAAGGCCGAGGCGTTCCTGAAGGCCCTCCGGTAGCCGTCAAAGAAAAGGCCCGGCGTTTCCGCCGGGCCTGGAAGAACCGAAACGAGGGAGTCCTAGAAGTCGACTCTCGCCGTGAGCGTGAAGCGCCGGGGCGCTGACCAGCTGGTGGCGCTTCCGAAGTTCGCGTTTGGCTGCGTCGTTCCCTGGGGGCCGAGATTCGCGGCCGAGGTCGGCGGGGCCGGGTCCACGTACCCGTCGTTGTACTTGACGGAATCGACGCTCAGGACGGTCTGCGTGTCGAAGACGTTCGTGCACCGGGCCTCGAGGCGCACGCCGAAGTTACCCGATAGCTTGAGGTTGTACGCGAGGAGCAGGTCGACCGTCGTCCACGTGGGGAGGCGGTTCGAGCCGGCCGGCTCGAGGTAGCGGCCGGAGGCCGTCGAAGGCGTGCCGCCGCGGGCCTCCCAGGGAGTGCCGCTCTGGACGCGGAGGAAGCCGCCGACGACGAGGCCCATCGGCAGGTCGTACGAGCCCATGAGCTTGAAGATGATCGGCCGGTCCTGGCCGAGACGGCCCTCGCGGTTCGGGTCGTTCGTGTAGTAGCCCGGCTCGTCCTCGAGGAACGAGGACGTGTTGAAAAGGCCCGTGCCGTAGTCCTCGTCCCAGTTGCCGTAGAGTTTGCTGTACGTGACGTTCATGTCCGCGTACCAGCCGTTCGCGTAACGCTTCTGGACGTCGAGCGTGAGGGCACGGTAGTAGCGGCGCGCGTCGTAGAAGTTCTTCGCCTGGAACGAGCCGAAGTAATTGGCGCGGTCGATCGGCGTGTCTTCAAAGGCGTTCTTGAGGCTGCGATACTGGTAGTAGAGGTCGAAGGAGACGTCTTTCGTGGCCGCCGCGGAGTAGCCGACGATGAATTCCTGGTAGCGCGGGGGCTTGAGGTCGTTCGGAATGACCTTGCCGCCGGACGAGCCGCGGAACTGAGCGCCCATGTAGGCGCCGTAGGCGTATCCGCCGGGACAACCGCCGGCCGTCGCGCAGAAGTAGGCCTGGTCCTGGCGGATCCGGTAGGGCGCGAACGAGCGCGACGTGGACTTCTGGTCCACGCCAGCGTACTCGCCGTAAGTCGCGTAGAACTTGTCGCTCGGGAGGAGGTTGGAGTTCCACGTGATGCCGACGCGCGGCTGGATCTGCTGGCTCCAGTCGAACGTCATGAAGTTGAACCGCGTGTCGGACGTGAACGGCGCGGTGCCGGTCGGGCCACAGACCTGTCCGGCGGGGCAGACCTGGGCGAAGTCGTCCTTGTTGACGAGGACCCCGACGTAGACCGTCAGGTTCTTCATCGAGATCGTGTCCTGGAGGAACGCCGAGTACGTCCGCGCCTTGGAGAACTGGATGGGCTGGGACGTGTAGTAGCGGGCGCGGACCGAGCCGGGCACGGACACGCCGCAGACGGACGCGGGGCACGTCTGGCCGGTGGCGAATATGCCCCAGCCGTTCGTCGCGCGGACCGTGTCGTTGGAAGTGTCCTCGTACCCGCCGCCGATCTTGAAAGCGTGCTGTGTCGAACCCGCGTCGAAGTACTGGCTGAGGGTCGCCTTGATCTCGGAGCGCTTGTACTTGTCGCCGGCGTTCGCGAACTCGGGGAAGCCGACGTTCCCGAAGTTGCGGGCCGGATCGCCGTAGTAGCCGTACGCGCCGAGGTTCTTCGGGTCGATCGTCGCCGGCTGGAAGGGCGCGAGGACGCTCGTCGCAGACGACGTGTCGTCTTCGGCGAGGTACACGTACTTCGCCTCGAGGACAGTGTTTTTCGACGCGAACCAGTCGAGCGAGACATTGCCGACGTAGTTCGTCGTGTCCGCCCCCTGTGCGGAGGTCGCCAGGTCGTAAATCGAGCCGAACTGGTCGGTCGACTTGGCCGGCAGGGCGCGGAAGCCCGCGTTGACGAGGAGCGACTGGCCGGCGAAAGCAGTCAGCTTTCCGAAGTAGTCGCCGTTGTGCGACTTCGAGTCGGGCTGCGTCGACGTGACGCCGCCGACCGTGGCCGCCTGCCCGGTGGTCTTGTTGTCGTAGTAGGCGCCCGACACGTAGCCGAACAGAACGTCCTTGAGAATCGGGAACCCGACGTTCGCCTGCCCGTTGTAGCTGCTCGTGTCCGACTGGGTGTCGAACTGCCGGTTCGCCTGGAACGAGGACGGCGAGATGTTCGCTTGAACGCTGCCGGCGATCTGGTTCGTCCCCGACTTCGTGACGGCGTTGATCATCGCGCCGGATGTCCGGCCGAACTCGGCCGAGATGCCGCCCTTCTTCACGTTGAAGTCCGCGATGTCGAGCTGGTTCGTGTCGACGCCCAGGAACCCGTAGCCCGGGTTCGTGACGTTGACGCCGTCGAGGAGGTATTTGTTGTCCTGGCGCGTCCCGCCGGAAATCGAGACGTACCCCGAGCCGCTCGTGTCGGTCGCGACGCCGGGGATGAGCTTGATGACGCCCTGGTACGTGCGCGAGAGCGGAAGGTCCTTGATCGTGTTGTCGGTGTAGTTGAAGTTGACCTCGGAGGCCTTCTTGTCGATCTCGGCGACGGCGCCGGTCACGACGACCTCGGCCTTCGCGCTCGACACGAGGGTCAGGGCGAGCTGCGCGTCGTTGTCGACGAAGACTCTGACCTTCTGGCTCGCCGTGCCGAGGCCCTTGAGGTCCGCGGTGACGACGTAGTCGCCAGGCAGAAGGACCGCGTACTTGAACGCGCCGTTCGCGTTCGAGACGGTGGTGCGGGGGGCCTGAGCGCCGGTGATGGTGACGGCGGCGCCGGGGACCGGAAGGCCGCTGCCGTCTTTCACGACACCGGAGACGGAACCCGTCTCACCGGCCCACGCCGCCGAGGCGAGAACGGTGAGCAGGAGCACGAGAGAGATACGCGAGATCAAGCGCATTTCTGAAAACCTCCTCCAAAGAAAAGTAAGAGTGCAGAGTGATTCTTACCACGATTTTAACGCGCGGTCTGCGTCAACCTTGAACGCTCCAAACCGTTGGATCGGGTAGAGTCGCTTCGTGGCGTCGTCGTTGGCGATCCTCTATCTCCACGGCTTCGCGTCGTCGCCCCGTGGCCGCAAGCGCGCCGTCCTCGAGGACCGCTTCGGCCCGGACGGCTTCGAGGTCGTCGCTCCGGATCTGAACGTCCCGTCGTTTCGCAGATTGAACTTCCTCGAGATGGTGGCGACGGCCCGCGCGGCCTGCGAGCGTAGCCGCGCGCGGGTCGTCGTGGGGAGTTCCCTCGGCGCGCTGGTCGCTCTTGCCCTCGCGAAATCTCTCTCTTCCTCGTGTCCCCCTCTCGTTCTCGTTGCGCCAGCCCTGGGCTTTCACGAACGCTGGAAGGAGAAGCTCCCGGACGGCGAAGAGCTCGAGCTCTTCCACCACGGCGAGGAGCGGCCGCTCCCGATCCACCGCCGCTTCTTCGAAGAGATGGCGCTCGTGCGCGTCGACGAGACGCCACCGCCCGTGGCAGTTTCGGTCGTCATGGGGACGGAGGACGAGAACGTGCCGTTCGCGCAGGTGGCGAACGCGTGGGCGCGATGGGAGGCCTCTGGGCGGCTCGCGAAGGGTTCGCGCTTCCACCGCGTCGCTGGCGGCGACCACGGCCTCGTCGCGTTCGGCGGCGAAATCGAGTCGGCCGTCCGCGAGCGCCTCGCCTAAGCGGTCGCGGTCTTCCGCCCCACCGTCAGGTAGTACACCGGGACCCCCGCCGCGACGACGCCGAGGACGGCGAGCGTCGACCACCGGCTCTCGGGCTGGACGATCGCGTTGCCGAGGAGGTACAGGACGGACGCGAGAAAGACGAGCGGGAGCACGGGGTAGAGCGGCACGCGGAAGGACGGCGCGTAGCCGGGCTTCTTGCGCAGCCGGAAGATCGAAGCCACCGCGAGCGCGTAGAACGGCAGGAACGCGGTCACGAACGCGTCCGCGAGCTGCTCGAAGTTGCGCAGGAGGACGAAGACGATCCCGAGGCCGGCCGTCATCGAGATCGAGATCCACGGCGTCCCGAAGCGCGGGTGGATGGACGCGACGGGCCGGAAGAAGAGGCGGTCGGCCGCCATCGCGAAGAAGACGCGCGGGCTCGTGAAGAGGACCGTGTTGAGCGTCCCGAACGTCGAGATCATCACCGTGACCGACACGAAGGCGGCGCCGACGGGGCCGAGCACGACCTGGGCGACGTCGGCCGCGACGAGCTTCGAGACGCGGATCTTCTCGATCGGGAGGACCGCGAGGTACGCGACGTTCGCGGCGAGATAGATCGCGACGACGAGGAGCGTCCCGCCGATGAGCGCGCGCGGGAGGTTCTTCTGCGGGTCCTTCACCTCGCCCGCGTTGTAAGCGAGGTCGGCCCAGCCGTCGAAGGCCCAGAGCGTCGACACGAGCGCGAGGCCGAACGCGGCGACCGAGAAGCTGCCGGCCGGGACCGCGGGCGTGAAGTTGCCTCCGGTCTTCGGGAGTCCGACGAAGAGCGCGACGAGGACGATGAAGACGAGCCCGCCGTACTTCGCGAGGACGGTCACGTTGCTGACGTTCGCGGCGAAGCGCACTCCGAGGATGTTGAATCCGGCGGTGAGCGCGATCGCGAACGCCGCGAACCATCGCACGGCCATGATCTTGTCCGGCGCCTGCGGGTTCTGGCCCGTCACGCGGAAGAAGTACTCCGAGAATGTGATCGCGATCGCGCCGAGCGACGCTGCGCGGATCATCGAGAACTGCCCCCAGCCGAAGAGGAACCCGGCGAGGCGGCCCCAGCCGTCGCGGCAGAAGACGTACATGCCGCCCGTCTGCGGGAGCGCGCTCGCGACCTCGGCGAGCGTCAGCGCGCCGCAGAGCGCGAAGACGCCGCCCGCGGCCCACACGGCAAGCATCGGGAGAGGGCCGGGGAGCTTGGCCGCGATGCCCGCGGGCGAGCGGAAGATGCCGGAGCCGATCGTCGAGCCGATCACGACGGCGACGGCGCTCCACAGTCCGATGCGGCGGGCGAGCACCGGGGCGTCGTTTCCGGAGATGGCGTCGGGCATCCGAGGATGTTACGTCGGAACGCGGCCGCGTCCGCGCGCCGCCGCGCCGAAGAGAAAGCCCGCGAGCGTCTCGGCCGCGTAGAGCCCCGGCAGGACCGCGACGGTCTCGCCGACGCTCGCGCGGTCGAGGACGAGCCAGAGCCAGAGGAGCGTCCCGGCGCCGACGACGGCTCCGCGCGCGGCCTCGAACGGGTTCGACGTGAGTCGCTTCACCCCGCCGACGAGGAGAAGGATGCCGGTGAGGAAGAGCGCGCCCGCGGGATACAGTACGAGGACGCGGGCCAGCGGCGACCACTCTCCGCGCGCAACCTCGCCCGGCGCGATCGCCGCGAGGAGCGGCAGAAACACCCAGAGGACCGCGAGCGCGAGCTTGAAGAGGCCCGAGAAAAGGCGGGTGCCGCGCCGCGCGGCCGGCGCCGTTCCGCGGCGAGCGGCCTTGAGGTCCTTCGCGGCGCTGCCGGTCAGGCCGGTCTCCTTCGCGAGACGCGAGGGGTCGAGAAGATCCGCGATCGAGAGGCGCAGGCAGAGGAGCCCCCACACGGCCGCCGGGCCGAGGACGCGCCCCTCGCGGAACCAGACGACGACGGCGGCCGCGCAGAGCGCGATCCCGGCGAGCTCGAGGACCCACCGCGCGCCCTCGAGGATCCGGGAGGCGAGACTCTCCCTTCGGCGCCGCGCGAGCCCGCGGTGGACGAGCGCGGCCGCGAAGACGAGGACGAGGACGGCGCCTCCGAACGGGCGCGCGTGGCCCGCGGGCACGAGCCGGGCCGCGAGGATCGGCAGGATGCACGCGGCGAGGAGCGCGACAACGCGGAACGCCGCGACGCCGCGGTCGGGCCCGGCCGCGAGCGAGGCATAGAAGAGGAGCACGGCGGCGCCGAGAATCGCGAGCGCCCACGCGAGGCGCGAGGCGGACGGCAGCGCGGCGGGAAATACCGGAAGCGCCGCGAGCCGCGCGAGG
>JBBQDQ010000029.1:0-25393 GCA_038319835.1 Thermoanaerobaculia bacterium
GTACGCGTTTTACGACGCGCTCGACCGGATGCCCGACCGCACGATCGTCGTACGGAACGGGTCTCGAGCGATCATCCTCCTGACCGACGGGATCTACAACGCGTCCGAGCTGACGCGCGTCGACCTGGCCGCGCTGCTGGAAGGCGTGGACGTCCCCGTCTACCCGATCGGCCTGCGCTCACCCGGCGCGCCGCTCGTGCCGCCCCCTGGCGTGACGCCGGAGGCGATGCTGAACCTCGAGATCCTTGCGCACGTCGCGCGCCTGTCCGGAGGGCTCCTCTCGATCGTCGACGACGCCGCCCAGCTGCCGGCCGCGATCGGGCGCGTCGAGAAGGACCTGCGCACGCAGTACCTGATGGGCTTCACGCCCACGGGCGCGGGCCCCGTCCGGTACCGCCGCATCTCGCTACGACTCTCAGGCCCCGCACGACCCGTCCGCGTCCGGGCGGGCTACCGGGGCACCTTGCCGCCCATCAAGGGCGGCTGAACCATGGAACAAGGAGGACTCATGAAGGTACCCGTCACAGTTTTCGCGGCCGCCCTCGGCCTGTCCCTCGTCGGTTGCGCAACGACGAGCGACGTCGACAAGAAGATCGCGGAGTCCCAGTCGAAGACCGACAAGAAGATCGAGTCGGTCGAGACGCAGGTCGAGCAGCTGCAGGACGGCCAGAAGGTGACGGCCGGCAAGCTCGACGAGCAGAGCAAGCAGATCGAGCAGCTCGGGCAGTCGGCCAAGGACGCGCTCCAGCGCGCCCAGGAGGCCGGCGTCCTCGCGAAGGGCAAGATCGTCTTCCAGCAGTCGTTCGCCGAGGACCGCGTCCGCTTCAAGACGGCGTCCTATGAGCTCACGAAGGACGCGAAGGCCGCGCTCGACGAGTTCGCCGTGAAGGTCAAGGCGCTCGACAAGGGCGTCTACCTCGAGATCCAGGGCCACACGGACGACACCGGCGGCGCCGACTTCAACGACCAGCTCGGCCAGCAGCGCGCCGAGGCGGTTCGCCGTTACCTCGCCCGCCAGCACCACCTCCCGCTGGGCCGCATGTCGACGATCTCCTACGGCGACACGCTCCCCGTGGAGAGCAACAAGTCGGCCCTCGGCCGGTCGAAGAACCGCCGCGTCGTCGTCGTCGTCCTCGAGTAGAAGAAGAAGACCCGGAGATTTCTGCTGCGGGCCCTCACGGGCCCGCTGTTCTTCAAGTCTTCTTCTTTCTCCCCTTCTTCCTCAGCTCCTCGAGGAGCTTGAGGAAGTCGCCAGGAGGGTCCGCGTCCAGCGACACCGTCTTGCCCTCCTCGGTCTTCCAGCCCAGGTGCCCGGCGTGGAGCGCCTGGCGCGGGAACGCGACGGGGAACGGCTTGGCCTTGCGGTCGCGGTAGACGGAGTCGCCCACGAGGACATGCCCCGCGTTCGCGAAGTGGATGCGGATCTGGTGCGTACGCCCGGTCTTCAGGCGCGCCTCGACGAGCGTCGCGATCCCGAAGCGCTCGAGGACGGTCCACTCCGTGATCGCCTTGAGCCCCGCCTCGCCGGCCTTCACGACGCCGCGACGCCGCTCGCCCGGCTCGGCGACGAGGTCCTTGTCGAACGTGCCCGCGTTCCCGACGAGGTCCCCCTCGACGACCGCGCGGTATCGCCGGTCCATCGTGTGCGCGCGGAGCTGCGCCTGCATCCCGATCAGGCCGCGTCGGCTGCGCGCGAAGACGAGGATGCCGGACGTCTCCTTGTCGAGGCGATGGACGATGGACACGTACGTCCGCGCTCCTCCGCCGTGCCGCTTCTGGACGTACGTCGAGACGCGCGCGAGGAGCGTGTCCTTCTCCTTCGCTTCGGTCGGATGCGTGAGGAGACCGGAGGGCTTGAAGACCGCGATCGCGTCGTCGTCCTCGTAGAGGACCTTCAGCGCCGTCGCGACGCGCCGCTCGATGCGGCGGTCGCGGTCCCACCGGACGTCCGCCCCGGCCTTCACGAGCGCCCCCGGGTCGTTCACGACGACGCCGTCGACGAGGACCTGGCCCTCGATCACGGCCCGCTTGAGCCGGGCGCCCGAGAAGTCGGGGTAGCGGGTGCGGAGCGCCGGAACGATGCGGGAGTCCATACCCCATCCTCGCATGGCGCGCCGGTTAGACTCGCGGCATGTCGGACCGCACCGCCTTCGAGCGCCGGCGGGCGCGCTTCTACGACTCGATGGGAGAGGGCGTCGCGCTCCTGTTCGCGGCCCCCGAGGCCTCCTTCGGGCACGACGTCCACTACCGCTACCGGCCCGATCCCGACTTCTTCTACCTGACGGGGTTCTCCGAGCCCGGCGCCGCGGCCGTCCTCGACGCGGACGCCCGGACGCTCACGCTCTTCGTCCTCCCCCGCGACCGCGACCGCGAAGCCTGGGAGGGCCGCCGCGCGGGACCCGAGGGCGCCGTAAAGACGTTCGGCGCCGACAGGGCCCACCCGGCCGGCGAGCTCGAGAGGCGACTCCCCGACCTCGTGCGCAAGGCGCGCGTCCTCCACCACGCGCTCGGCCTCTCGGACGCCCACGACCGCCTCGTCTCCGGAATCCTCGCGCGCTTCCGCCGCGAGGCGCGGCACGCTCACCGGGGGCCGGTCACCGTCGCGGATCCGACGGACCTCCTGCACACGATGCGGCTCGTGAAGTCGCCCGAGGAGATCGCCCTCCTCGAGCGCGCCGCCGCGATCGCGGCCTCCGCGCACCGGGACGCGCAGAAGACGGCCCGGCCGGGCCGCTTCGAGTACGAGGTCGAGGCGGCCGTCGACCGGCGCTTCCGGGCGATGGGCGCGAGCGGTCCCGCGTACCCGACGATCGTGGCCTCGGGCGAGAACGCGACGATCCTCCACTACGTCGAGAACTCCCGGCGTCTCGCGGCGGGGGATCTCGTCCTCGTCGACGCGGGCTGCGAGGTGAAGGGCTACGCGTCCGACGTCACCCGGACGTTTCCGGTCTCGGGCCGGTTCACGCGTCCACAGGCCCGGCTCTACGCGGCGGTCCTCGAGGCCCAGCGCGCCGCGATCGCGGCCGTGAAGCCGGGCGCCTCGTGGGACGCTCCGCACGAGGCCGCGCGCGCCGTCCTCCTCGACGCGCTCCTCGACCTCGGCCTCCTGAAGGGCCGGCGCGAGGCGCTGAAGAGGAAGAACGCCGCGCAGCGATTCGCCCTCCACCACACCTCGCACTGGCTCGGCCTCGACGTCCACGACCGGGGCCGCTACCGCGACGAGCGCGGCCGGCCGCGGGCGCTCGAGCCGGGCATGGTCCTCACGATCGAACCGGGCCTCTACGTGCGGCCCGACGAGACCCGGGTCCCGAAGGAGTACCTCGGGCTCGGCATCCGCATCGAGGACGACGTCCTCGTGACGGAATCCGGCGCGCGTATCCTGACGGAGGCTGCCCCGAAAGCCTCGTGACGTGATCCGCTTCCTGCCCTACGTCCTCAAGAGCCTATTCCGCAAGCGGACGCGGACGATCCTGACCGTCGGCTCGATCCTGTTCCCGGTCTTCCTCGTCGCGTTCATGGCGACGTTCCTGCGGACGCTGAATCTCCCCGACCCGGCGCGCGAGCGCGGCCTCTACCGCCTCGTGACGCGGCACAAGGTCGGGCTCACGACGTCCCTGCCGTCCGCGGTCGTCTCCCGGATTGCGTCATTCGAGGGCGTCCGCTCGATCACGCCGATCGACCGGTTCGGCGGCACGTACCGCGACGCGACTGCCGGAAACGTCTTCCCGCGCTTCGCCGTCGATCCCCAGACGTTCCTCGACGTCTTCGACGACGCCCGGATCGTGCAGGGCTCCGCCGAAGACTGGAAGCGGGACCGCTCCGGCGGCCTCGTCGGCGTCGCCCTCGTGAAGAAGTACGGCTGGAAGATCGGCGACCGCGTGACGATCGCGGGGACGCTCTATCCCGTCGACCTCTCGTTCACGGTCCAGGGCGTCTACAGCCTCCCGTACGAGAACTCGGCGAGCATCTTCTTTCACCGCGCGTACCTCGAAGAAGCCTGGCCGCCCTTCCGCGGGACCGTCTCGACGGTCTGGTCGCGCTGCGCAGACGCGGCGTGCGCCGAGAGACTCCCGAAAGAAGTCGACGACTGGTACGAGAACTCGCCGAATCCGACG
The DNA here is from genome assembly GCA_038319835.1 of Thermoanaerobaculia bacterium. Lineage (GTDB taxonomy): Bacteria > Acidobacteriota > Thermoanaerobaculia > UBA5066 > UBA5066 > Fen-183. Next base: position 4,116 of record JBBQDQ010000029.1, read on the forward strand.
AAGACGGAGACCGAGAATGCATTCACGCTCGGATTCGTCGCGCTCCTCGGCAACGTCCAGCTCCTCCTGACGTCGATGGGCGTGATCATCATCGGCGTCGTCATCGTGATCGCGGCCAACACGATCGCGCTGAACGTGCGCGAGCGCGTCGTCGAGGTCGCGGTCCTGCGGACGCTCGGCTTCTCGCGCCTGCAAATCGTCGGGCTCATCATGGCAGAGAGCCTCGCGCTGGCGGGCGTCGGGGGCGGCCTCGGGTTCCTGCTCTTTCTCGCGGCGTTCTCGCGCCTCAAGGGCGCGCTCATGGAGACGCGGATGTCGCCCTTCGCGGCCGGGATGAAGATCTTCCCGGAGGTTGTCGCCCTCGCGGCCGGCGTCGCGCTCGCCGTGGGCATCCTCTCGGCGATCGTGCCGGCCGTGATGGCCGCGCGGCGGCCGATCGTGGACGGCCTGCGCGCGTCCTGAGGCGCGGCGGGGTCAGATCCAGCGCCGCGTGCGGGTCAGGAAGGTCCGATATTCCTCCCCGAACTTCCGCGTCAGGTAGGCCTCCTCGCGGTCGATCACGAGGCGCCGCAGCGTGAGCCACAGAGGCGGCAGAATCGCCAGGAGCCACGGGGTGTTCGCGACGAGCGCGAGCCCCACCGTGAGGCCTGAGAGGCCGAAGTACATCGGGTTGCGCGAGAACCGGTAGGGCCCCCATGTCACGAGCGCGCTCACCGGGTGGTTCGGATGCGGCGTCGTCTTCGCGCGCCGGAACGCCGCGAAGGCCCATCCACCGAAGGCGAGGCAGACGAGCGCGAGCGCGGTGCCCACCCCGCACGCCTCGCCCGCGAAGCGAGCGGGAACGAGGGGCACCGGCACGAGCCACTTCAGGAGAAATCCCGCCCCGATCCCGAGCCCGAAGAGGACGGGCGGAATGACCGGGACGTTGGCGTGGTCTTCTCCGGACGTGACCACGGGCTACTTCGCGGCGCCGAACCGCGTCAGGAGAAAAGCCTCGTCGAGGGCGATCTCGTGCAGATAGTCGTACCGCCCCGACGCGCCCCCGTGCCCCGCGCCCATGTTCGTCTTCAGGAGGAGCGGGTTGCCGTCCGTCTTGAGCGTGCGCAGGCGCGCGACGTACTTCGCGGGCTCGTGGTAGAAAACCTGGCTGTCGTTGAACGACGTCTTGACGAGCATCGCCGGGTAACGGCCCTTCTTCAGGTTCGTGTACGGGCAGTAGGTCCGGATGTAATCGTACTCGTCCTTCTTCGCCGGGTTTCCCCACTCCTCGTACTCGCCGACCGTCAGGGGCAGGGTCGCGTCGCTCATCGTGTTCAGGACGTCCACGAACGGCACGTGCGCGATGACGGCGGTGAAGAGATCCGGGCGCATGTTCACGACGGCGCCCATGAGGAGGCCGCCGGCGCTTCCGCCCTCGATCGCGAGGCGGTCCTTCGCGGCGATCTTCTCCGCGACGAGGTACTCGGCGGAGGCGATGAAGTCCGTGAACGTGTTGAGCTTGTTCTTCATGCGCCCGGCGTCGTGCCAGGCCTTCCCCATCTCGCCGCCCCCGCGGATGTGCGCGACGGCGTAGACGAACCCGCGGTCGAGGAGCGGGAGCCGGTCGGACCGGAACGACACGCCGATCGAGATGCCGTACGAGCCGTAGCCGTAGAGGAGCGTCGGGGACGGTCCGTCCTTGAGCGAGCGGGCCTTGCCGTCGGCCGTCTTCGAGCGCCAGACGACCGAGAGCGGGATTTTCGTCCCGTCCGCCGCCGTCGCCCAGAGGCGCGCCGAGGAGTATTTCGTCCGGTCGTAGCCCGGGACCTCCAGCTCCTTGAGGAGCGTCGCCTTCTTCGCGTCCATGTCGTAGTCGAAGACGGACGGGGGCGTCACGAACGACTGGTAGCCGTAGCGGAAGACGTTCGTGTCCCACACGCGGTTCGTCTCGGGAGACGCGACGTACACGGGCTCGGGGAACGCCATGGTGTGGGAGTCCCCGCTCGCGAAGTTCCGGATCGTGAACCGCTGGAGGCCGTTCGCGCGCTCCTCGAGGACGAAGTGGTCCTTGAAGAGGTCGACCCCCGAGAGCATGACGTCGAGGCGGTGCGGGACGATCTCTTTCCAGTTCGCGCGGCCCGGCGAGGCGACGGGCGCCGTCACGAGCCGGAAGTTGCGCCCTCCGGAGTTCGTCCGGATGTAGAAGAGGTCGCCGCGGTGGTCGACGTCGTACTCGTGGTCCTGCTCGCGCGCGGCGACGAGCGCCCATTCCCCGTCCGGCGCGTCCGCTCGGAGGACCCGGGCCTCCGACGTCGTGTGGCTGGAAATCTCCATCACGAGCCACGCGCCGCTCCGCGTGCGGCCGACGCGGACTCCGAAGCGCTCGTCCTTCTCCTCGTACAGGAGGACGTCGGCGGAATCCGGCGTCCCGACCTTGTGCCGGAAGGCGCGGTGGGAGCGCTTCGTCGTCTCGTCCTCGACCGTGTAGAAGAGCGTCTTCCCGTCCGCCGCCCACGCGACGCTCGTGACACGCTTCATCCGCTCCGGAAGGAGCGCGCCCGTCTTCAGGTCCTTCACGGCGAGCGTGTACTGGCGGAAGCCCGTGTCGTCCGTCGTGTACGCGAGGAGGCTGCCGTCGTCCGAGGGGCGAAACGCGCCCAGCGACATGAACGTCTTGCCCGCAGCGAGCGCGTTGAGGTCGACGAGGACCTGCTCGGCGCCGTCCGGGAAAGGCTTGCGGCAATGGATCCGGTACTGCTTCCCCTTTTCGGTCCGGTAGTAGTACAGGAACGCACCGTCGCGATAGGGGACGGACAGGTCCGTCTCCTTCACGTGCGCGAGCATCTCGTCGTAGAGCGCCTTCTGGAGGGGCTCGGTCGGCTTGAGGACCGCGTCCGTATAGGCGTTCTCGGCCTCGAGGTACGCGGCGACCTCCGGGTTCGGCTTGTCGCGAAGCCAGAAGTACGGATCGGGCCGCGCGTCGCCGTGGAGCGTGTGGACCTTCTCCACTTTCCTGGCGGCGGGCGGCACGGGCGGGGCCGGCGTCTGGGCGGGAGCGGTGAGAGAGGCGGTCGTCATGAGGCAGGCCGCGAGTCGGAGCGAGGGAAAATGCAAGGCGTCCTCCCCTTCACGAGGAGGCGAGGTTACCTCAGGCTCCCGGCAGTCCCTTGATCTGCTGCTCCATGGCCGTGAGGCCCTCGAGGACTCGCATCGTCTGCGAGCAGCGGTCGCACTCGCCGGGTGCCTGAGGGCACGGCTTCTCGGGGCAGAAGGGCTCTTTGGCCGCCATGAGGAGGCCTTCGACGACCGTCTTGACCCGGGCGCGCACCGGAGACGCGGAGGTTTCGCGGAGCAGGCGGATCAGCTCCATCTCGGCAGGGCTGAGCATCGCGACGACGGGCTGGTTTCCCTGGCTCACGGGCGGCCTCCTGAGATCAAATCTTAGCCGGGAGGAACGGCGCGGGAACGAAGCAGATGAATCAGGGCTGCTTCAGCTCTTCTCGAGCTTGTCGGCGTCGACGATGTCTACCGGGTCGCGCGAGGTCGTCCACGGTCAGGTCGTGGAGTTGCGCTCCGAAGCGACCTCGGGCTCCTCGCCGAGCCGGTATTTCCTCACGGGCCATGCGGCCCTCTGCTCGCGCGACGACACCAACTCAGTCTACCCCGTTTGCCGCGGTCGCCCGGACGATCGAGAGGACGCCGGAACCCCGAGGAGCGCCAGGCCCTACCTCTCCCGCAAGAGCGCCGCAAGCGCGCGGGAAGCGCGGTCGATCTTGCGGAAGACCGGAATTCCGCCGCGCTGGAGGACCATCACGAAGTCGTCGTAGAGCCGGCCCGAGTCGACGTTCACGGCGACGGGCTTCTGCGTCGCGTGGAAGAGCCGCAGCAGCTCCTGCGCGAGCGAGCCCTTCGAAAAGAGGTTTTCCGCGTGCGCGCCGTACGGGTCGGGCGCGAGGATGTCGAGCGCGGGCGTGACCGGGACGGGCGAGACGAGGAGCATGTCCACATCCGGATCGTCGAGGAGCGCTGCTGCGGCCTCGACGAAGGCCGGGGTGTCCGCCATCGGCGTCGCGTCGACGGGGTTTCCAGCGTGGGCGATCCCGGGCAGGCAGGCCTTGAGCCGTTGGAGCGTCGCGGGAGAGAGCGCGGCGGGCGCGAGGCCGTACAGCTTGTCGAGGACTGCCGAGCACTCGAAGCCCGCGTTCGAGAGAACTCCGAGGCGACGGCCGGCGGGCGGCCGGCCGCCCAGCATCGTGTGAACCTTCGTGTAGTCCTCGAACATGTCGAGGGTCTGCGCGACGAGGACGCCCGCACCTTCGAGGAGCGACTTCGCGACGGCGTAGTCGCCCGCGAGCGAGGCCGTGTGGCTCTTCGCAGCTTCGGCGCCGAGCGCCGTCTGCCCCGCCTTGAAGACGATCACCGTGCGGCCCTCGTCCGTCACCCACCGCGCCGCCTTCACGAACCGCTCGCCGTCGCCCGGCGCGAACCCCTCGACGTAGAAGACGAGGAGGCGGACCGTCGCGTCGAGCGCGAAGTACTCGAGGAAGTCTGCGGCCGTGAGGTCCATCTGGTTGCCGTAGGAGATGGACGCGCGCGGGAAGACGATCCCGTCGAGGTTGCTCGTGAGCGAGACGAGGTACGCGCCGCTCTGCGACACCGCGACGAGGGAATCGCCGGGCGCGTCGTGGAACGGCAGCTTGTATTGCGGGAGGAAGAACGTGTTGTACTGGCGCTTCGACACGATCCCGAGGCAGTTCCCGCCCACGAGGATGGGCCCGCCGTCGGGGCGCGCGTGCGCCTTCGCGAGCGTCGCGCGCAGGGTGGCCTCGAGGTCGCCGCGCCCCGCCTCGCCGAAGCCGCCCGGAATCAGGATGATCGAATCGGCCTTGCCGTCCGCGAGCGCGGCGACGACCTCCGTCGCGGCGGGCGCCGGGACCGAGACGACCGCGAGATCCACCTTCTCCGGCAGCGCCGCGACGGTCGGCACGCAAGGAACGCCGTCGATCGACGCTTCCTTGCCGTGCACCGCCCAGAGGTGGCCGTAGGCGACGCCCTCCGACTGCTTGAGGTTCTTCAGGATGATGCGGCCGGGATTCGCGCCGGACGCGGAGGCGCCGATGACCGCCGCGCTCTTCGGCGCAAGCAGCTTCGCGATCTTCGCGAGGGGGCGCGCGACGTACGCCGCGCGGCGGGACGAGAACCGCACCTTGCCGTCGGCGGCGACCCACCGGCCGTCCGCGCAAAGCAGCAATGGGTTGACTTCCAACTCTTCGAGGGTCGGATTGCCGAGGGAGTTCGAGGGAGAGAAAGAGAGAGAGAGATTCTTAGAAAGGGTTTCGAGCAGCAAGGCGACCGCATCAATCGCGAGGGGTGCTCTCGCCTGTCCCCTACTCCTTTCAAAGAAAATCCTCAGCGCCGGCTGCTTGTGCACGGCGGCCCGGAGGCCCTGCTTCACGTCCCCCGGCCTGAGGATCACGGTCGTCGCCCCGGGGGCGAGGCTTCCATACCACTCCGTCAGGAGCCCCCCGAGCCCGAAGACGAGAACCGGGCCGAACGCGGGGTCGTGCTTGAAAGAAAGCAGCGCCTCGGCGGCCGGTGTGCCCGAGGCGGGCTTCAGCCGCTCGAGGACGAGGACGCCGGAGCGTACGGCGCCCGGCGCGCGGCGGCCGACGTCATCCCACATCTTCTTCGCGGCCGCGGCCACGTCGGCCTTCTTCGCGAACGCGAAGCCGCCGACGTCGGACTTGTGGGCGAGATCCGGCGAGGCGATCTTGAGCACGACCTCGCCCCCCGGGACACTTTCAAGGAACTCCTGAATTTCTCCCGGCGGATCGTCCGGCGCACCCGACCAGAACGCGTGGCGCGGGACGTCGAACCCCGCCGCCGCGAGAAGCGCGTAGACGTCGTGTTCCAGCAGCGGGCCGGGCGTCATGCGCCCGGGAAGCCCCGCATCTGGAGCTGCATGTTCTCGAGCCCTTCCAGCATGCGGGTTACCTGGACGCACTGGTCGCAGTTCGCGTGGACGCTCGCGCAGGGCACCCCGTCCGCCATGTGCTCCGGGCACTTCGGCTCGCGCGCGAGCTCGATGAGACCTTCGACGAGCGCGTTCACGCGCGTCCTCAGGACGGACTCGGGAACCTCGCGCAGCGCGTTCACGAGGCGCCATTCGGCAGTCGTGAGACTGTGGGTCTGGTTGGTGTCCATGGTCCCCTCCCTCAGTTCTCGCGCGTCGCGCCGGGCTTGACGGACTTTACGCCCCAGGCGAACGCTTCCTCGTTCAGCGGGATGAGAGCGCACTTGTCCTTCAGCGCCTGCCGGAGCGCCGTTCGGAACGTGTCCTCCGGAAAGAGGCCCGTCGCGGCGCAGAGCGCGCCGAGGGCGACGACGTTCTTGACCATCGCCTTGCCGAGGTCGACCGCGATCTCGGTGAAGGGGACGCCGACAAGCGTCACGCCGTCGGCGACCTTCGGGACGTCGTGGATGACCGAGCTGTCGTAGACGATCGTCCCGCCCGGCACGACGTCGGGCGCGAACTTCGCGAGGCTCGGGGCGTTGAAGGCGACGAGAATTCGTGGGTGCGGCGAGGCCGGCGAGAGAACCTCGTCCTCGGCGACGTGGACGTCGGCGTACGACGTGCCGCCGCGCGATTCGGGGCCGTAGCTCGGGATGTGGGTCGCGTCGAAGCCTTCCGCGATCGCGGCCCGCGCGATGAGCATCGCGGCCGTCTGGGCACCGTCGCCGCCCGCACCCGCGAGCTTGAGCGAGACGTCGCTCCCGCCGAGGTGCGCGGGGAAGCCCTTCGCGAAGCGGGGCGGCTTCTCGGCGGAGGCGCCGATGAGGCCCGTCAGGCGGGCGGCGTCGAAGCTCGGGGCGGGAGCCTTCACGTGCGGCTCGGCGACGACGTCCTTCTTCACGCCGAGCGGGAAGACGGGCAGCATGCACTCCTTGACCCAGTGCTCGGTCTCCTCGGGCGTCTTGCCGAGGTGTGTCGGGCACTCCGCGAGGACTTCGACGAAGGAGAACCCGCGGTTCTCGACCTGCAGACGCATCGCCTTCGTGATGGCCTTCTTCGCCTTGATGCGCTGCTTGGCGTCGAAGAGGGCGACGCGCTCGACGTACACCGGCCCGTCGAGGCCTGCGATGAGCTCGGCCATCTTCATGGGCTGGCCCATGAAGGCATTGCGGCCGTCCGGACTCGTCGCGCTCTTCTGGCCCATGAGCGTCGTCGGTGCCATCTGGCCGCCCGTCATGCCGTAGATCGCGTTGTTTACGAAGATGACCGTGATCGGGATCCCGAGCTGCGCCGTCGAGACGATCTCCGCCAGACCGATCGACGCGAGGTCGCCGTCGCCCTGGTAGCTCACGACGATCGAGTCGGGGTTCGCGAGCTTGTGGCCGATCGCGACCGCGGGGGCGCGGCCGTGGGCGGCCTGCGTGTTGCCGACGTCGAAGTAGTAGTAGAGAAAGACGGAGCAGCCGACAGGCGAGATCGCGATCGTGCGGTTCTGGATGCCGAGCTCCTCGATCGCCTCGGCGAGGTACTTGTGGGCGAGGCCGTGGCCGCAGCCCGGGCAGTAGTGCGTCGCGTGCGCCTTGAGGCCCTGGCCTCCGGAATGCCGCTCGAAGTTCTCGTAGAAGACGCTCATGCGGTCACCTCCTCGCGGGAAAGGACCGCCTTGACGACCTCTCCGGACTGCGGCAGGACGCCGCCCATGTGGCGGACGGATTCGATCGGAGGAGCGGGGAGGCCGGCATGCGAGAGGGCGAGCCTCAGCTCGTCCTCGAGCTGGCCCGCCGACGCCTCGACGACGACGACGCGCCGCGCCTTCGGAAGGAGCGGCTTCAACGCATCGATCGGGAACGGCCACACCGAGACGGGCCGGAAGAGGCCGGCCTTGACGCCCTGCCGGCGCAGCGCCTCGACGGCGCCCTTCGCCATGCGGGCCGGCGTGCCGATCGAGACGACGAGAACCTCCGCGTCGTCGCAGAGGAAGAGGTCCGCGCGCTGCTCGTTCGCGCGCATGAGCGCGTACTTCTCGTTGAGACGGACGTTGAAGGCCTCGAGGTCCTTCTCGTCGAGGTAGATCGACGAGATCAGGTTCCCGCGGTGCGCCGCGTCGCCGAAGACCGCCCACGCCGGGAGCCCCGGCTTGAGCATCGTCTCGGGCAGGACGACCTTGCCCGTCATCTGGCCGAGGTAGCCGTCCGCGAGGAGGACGACCGGGTTGCGGTACTTGAACGCGAGCGAGAAGGAGAGGATCGAGAGGTCGAGCATCTCCTGCGGCGTCGAGGCCGCGAGGACGATCGCGTGCGTGTTGCCGTGGCCAAGGCCGCGGCAAGCAAGCTTCACGTCGGACTGCTCGGGCGCGATGTTCCCGAGGCCCGGGCCGCCGCGCATGACGTCGACGAAGACGCCCGGCACCTCGGCGCCGATCATGTAGGAGATCCCCTCGAGCATCAGGCTGAAGCCCGGCGAGGACGTGAACGTGATGCACGGGAGGCCGGCGCCGCCGCAGCCGTACATCATGTTCACGGTCGCGACCTCGCTGACGGCCTGCAGGAAGACGCCGTCGAGGCGCGGCTGGAGCTTCGCCATGAGCTCGGCGCCTTCCGTCGACGGCGTGATCGGGTAGCCGTAGACGTGCCGGCAGCCGGCGAAGAGCGCGCCAACGGCGGCCGCGTAGTTCCCCTTCAGGACGAGCGGCTCCGTCTTCGGCACCGCGATGAGCTCGGGCAGGATCGCGACGGGCTTCGGGCGCGAGGAGAGCTTCTCGCCGAAGAGCTTGGCCGGGTCCTGCAGCTCGAAGTCCTCGCCGTCCTTCGTCCTCTCGGCCCGGAGCCCGTACGGTTCGGGGCAGGCGTCCATGCAGAGACCGCACCCGTTGCAGGCGTCGAGGTTCAGGACGACGGGCACGAGGCCCGTGAGCGGGTTGATCTCGTGGCCGACTTCGATGCAGTGCTTGGCGCACGCTTCGATGCAGCGCCCGCAGCCCTTGCAGAACTCGTCGAGCAGGACCGGTTTGGGACGTTCGCGAACGGGGGCCGGACTGGCCATGGAGGACCCTCCGGCACGAAATTTGACGACGCCGGGGGGATTTCCGCTACGGAGCAGATGAATCAGGGTCTCAAGTCATTCAGTACGAAGAACCTGCGCCGCCTCCACCGAAACCGCCGCCGCCCCCCGAAAAGCCGGGTTCGTCGGGTGGTCTTGCGGCCGGGGAGTGGGCCACGAGGACGGGCAGGAGTTCGACCGCGCGGAAGCCCGCCTCGTCCGTGAACACGGCGTCGGCCGTGAACCCGCTCCGCTCGCCTCCCGGGCCTCCGCGGAGCCAGCGGTTCACGGCGAGCGCCGCTGCGAGAAGGAGCGCTCCGGCGCCGGCGAGAACGACCCGGAGGTCGAGGGCGTGGACGTACGCGCGCAGCGTCACGAGGGAAAGCGCGACGAGGAGGAGCCCCGTGTCGACGAGGATCGGGCGACGCCGCACGACGCCGCGGGCGAAGACCGCGAGCGGGACGAGCGCGGTCGCCACGATCGTGACGGCCCAGGCGCCGACGCCCGGCCAGGCTTCCGACAGCTCGCGAGCGCGGCCGCCGAGCGCCTCGATCCACCGGCGGTCGACCGACCAGGTGTTCACGGCGGCGTAGACGGCCGAGATCCCGCACACGCCGAGGCCCCACGCGCATGCGCGGTGCGACGGCGCCCACGACGCCCGGTCCGTGAACCTTCCGGCGGCCGCGCTCAGCGCGACGCCGGCCACGACCCACAGGAGCCGCCCGTGCGGCACGCGGGCGAGGAGGACGAAGAGGGCCCCCGCCGAGAAGCACGCGAAGGCCGCGTTTCCCCACCGCCACGCCGCGAGCCCGAAGAGAAGGGCCGCCCCGGCGAGCACAAGGTCGAGCCCCGACGCCTCCCGCACGCGCAGCGTCTCCTCGAGGAGGAGGAAGAGGCCGCCGACGAGGGCGAGGATTCCCCAGAACGATGCCGCCGCCACGCCGCCGCGGAGGGCGAGAGACGGCGAGCGCGCCTGCAGGTCCGCCAGGACGAGGAAGGCCGTCCCGAGGATGGCGCAGAGGACCCACGCGGAAGACGGGTTCGGCCGGGCGGCGACGACGAAGAACGCGGCGAACGCGAGGAGGATGAAAGTGCCGAAGAAGAACGCCAGGACTCGCCAGAGCAGGGCGGGAAGCGTCCGCGGCTCGGGAGTGCGGCGCAGGATTTCTTCGAAGGTACCCTCGCCGATCGCGCCGGCTCTCTTCCAGCCGCGGGCGGCGGCGCGGACCTCCTCGACGCGCTCGGCGGCGACCCATTCCCCTTTCAAGGAAGCCTCATGCGCCGTTGGGCGAAGAAGATCGTCGCAAGGGCAGCGCCTCCGAGCATCGCCGCGAGAAGGAACCGCGCCTCGAAGGCTCCCCCGCTTCCCGAGAACACGCCTCTGAGGAGTCCAAGGTACGCCGCGAGGGCGGCCTGCGCGAAGGGCAGCGTGCGCTTCCACCGGTACGCCGCCGCTGCGATCGCCGCCGACACGGCGAGGAGCGCGAGGAGCCACGCCGGCCAGGCTTCGCCCGAGCCGAAGACGCCCGAGAGGAGGCCGCCGAGGACGAGGAGGGCGCCGGCGTTCACCCAGACGTCTTCGAAGTGGGCCTTCTTCCCCGCCCGCGCCGCGACGATCCCCAGGGCCGCGAAGAGAGCGCCCGTCGCGAGGGCTTCCCACCGCAGGCGGGCGGCGTCGCCAGTCCCGAGCGACCCGTGCGCGACGCTCAGCGACAGCCCCCGCCACGCCGCGAACGACGCGAGGGCGAGCGAGAGGAGCATCCGCGAGTCGAAGCGGTACGCGAGCGCGCCGTAGAAGAGCGCGACGACGAGGAGGTGGAGGGGCCAGCCCGGCCCGAGGAGCTTCGTCTGCGTCTCGACCCAAGCCAGATCGGCGGCGGCGAGGAGCGCGCCGAGGAGGAGCACGTAGTCGAAGGCCGCGTGCGTGGAGGCGGACTCGCCCCACGACGGCGGCGCGGACCTCCGCCACGCCCACGCGAGGCACGCCCCGGCCGCGAGACCGACGGCGCCGGCGATCGCCGACGGCCCGATCCGGTCGACGTTATCCCTGAGGAAGAGCCCGGCGCCCGAGACGACGAGGAGGACGCCGACGTAGAGCGCCGCGCGGATCTCGCTGCGGACCGAGACGAGCTCACCCCGCGCGACGCGTCCGGGACGCCCGCATTCCCCCGCGGTCAGGACGCCCGCGGCCTGGAGCGCCGCAACGGCTTCCGCGACCTCCGGGCTCGCGTTCATCGTCCCCCGAGCATACGGCCTCACACGTAGGTCTGCGCTACAGTAGCGGCGTAATGGGGCTGCGGATCGTCGTCTTAGGGGCCGGAGGCCAGCTCGGGCAGGCGCTCGAGCGCGACCTGCGCAAGGCCGGCCACGAGGTCGTCGCCATGACCCGGGCCGCGCTCGACGTCACGCAGCGCTTCGTCGTCCTGGACCGCGTCTCGAAGGTCAAGCCGGACGTCGTCGTGAACGCGACAGTCCTCGGCGTGGACGCCTCTGAGGACGACCCGAAGGCGGCACTCGCGGTCAACTCCTTCGCGGTGCGCAGCCTTGCGGACGTCGCCCGCGCCGCGAACGCGGTGCTCGTCCACTTCTCGTCCGACTACGTCTTCGACGGCACCGCGACGGCCCCGTACCGCGAGACGGACCGCCCGAATCCCGTGAACGTCTACGGCGCGACGAAGCTCCTCGGCGAGGTTTACGCGCAGAACGCCCCGCGCGGGTACGTGCTCCGGGTCGAAGGCCTTTTCGGAACGCCCGGCGGCAAGGGGACGATCGACAAGATGATCGTGGAGGCCAAGCAGGGCCGGACGCTGACGGCGTTCTACGACCGCAAGGTCTCGCCCGTCCACGTCGACGACGTCGCCGCCGCGACGCGACGGCTCGTGGAGAAGAAGGCGACCCCGGGCGTCTACCACTGCGTGAACTCCGGCTTCACGACGTGGCGCGAGCTCGCGCTCGAGATCGTTCGCGTCCTCAAGAGCCGATCGAACGTGATTCCCGCCTCGCTCGAGCGCTCCGGGATGCGCGTCCCGCGGCCTCTCTTCTCGGCCCTCTCGAACGAGAAGCTCGCGAACGCCGGCATCGACCTTCCGCCGTGGCAGTCCGCGCTCGCGCGCGCGATTGGCGAAGCGCCTGCGCCGCCGGCGCGGCCGGCCTCCGGCGTCCGACCGGGGCCCTGACCGCCTAACGCCCCGCGGCCACCACGAACGCCCAGTTCGCGGCGAGCACGGCCGCCGCGGCGAGGCCCGCCCAGCGCGGCGGCGCTCCGTCCGGCACGCCCTGCCCGCGGAACGCCCGCGCGAGCGCGACGAGACCTCCGACGAGGAAGAGCGCGGCCGCGAGCGCCACGAGCGGGTTCCACGCGAGGGAGGCGGGGACGTCGAAGCGCGCGAGCGCGAGGAGCGCGCGCGTCCCTCCGCACGTCGCGCAGGGGACGCCCGTCAGGCTGCGGAACGCGCACGCGGGCGCCTCCGCGGCGAGGGCGCGCGCGAAGGGAGCGGCCGCGGCGCTCGCGAGCGCCGCGCCGCCCCAGAGGAACCCGAGCTGACGGCCGGGTGTCACGCCTACCGGTTGAACGCCGAGAAGAGCGCCGCCCCGGCGAAGATCATCCCGATCGCGGCGCAGCCGCAGCACAGGACGATGGGCAGCAGGATGCCCATGAGCGCCTTGCCCTGGTTCGCCTTGTGGAGCTGCATGACACCCAGCATCATCAGGTAGACCCGCCAGACGAGAACGACGAGCCCGCCGAGGAACGGGATCACGTATGCGATGTGCGCGATCGACGAGTACGAGACGACGCGGAACGTGCCTTCGAACTGCGACTTCGACAATGCGAGCGCGCCCACGATCATGAACGACACGTGGAAGATCGCGCTGCCGATGAAGAGCCCGATCGCGATGAAGATCGGCGCGAGGATGATGTTCATGACCAGGCCGCCGCCCGACCCCATGGTCGCGAAACGGCTGTACTGCGCCGGCAGCATCCGGAGCATGCCCGCGCCGAAGATCGAGCCCCAGACGGCGCTGAAGATCGCGCCGACCCAGCCGACGATCAGGGCGAAGAGCAGCGGGCGCATGTAGTCGCCCGTCTCGCGCGTCAGCTTCCACGCCTGCTCGGGAGCCGTGATGAAGAGCTTCGCGGTGTCCAGGAGCGATTCGGGGCCGATCGCCTGCGTCTCCCACGCGAGGCCGGGGCCTGCGGGCATGACGGGCGGCGGGCCCTGCGGGGGCGGGGGCGGCGGCGGCGGATAACCAGATCCGGGCGGCGGAACGCTCGACATGGAGTCCTCCTCTCGATTGGTCGAGACGCATCCTAACGCTGCTAGGCTCGGGGGACGTAAAGCCGGAGAAAATCGCATGAACCACTCCCGTCCCGCTTTCCTCGTCGCTGGCCTCCTCGCCCTTTCCCAGGCCGCCGGCGCGGCCGAGCCGCCCGCCGCGAAGAAGAGCTTCGGCGTCGACGATCTGTGGGCCGTCAAGCGCGTCGGCGCGCCGGTCCTTTCGCCCGACGGCGCGCGCGCCGCGTACGCCGTGACGGTCTACGAAGGCGACGAGCTCAAGGCGAACGCGGACCTCTGGCTCGTGGACGTCGCCTCCGGCGCCTCGCGCCGGCTCACGGCGAACAAGGCATCCGACACGTCGCCGGCCTTCAGCCCGGACGGCAAGCGCCTCGCGTTCCTCTCGAAGCGCGAGAGCGACGCGGCGACGCAGATCTACGTCCTTCCGCTCGACGGCGGCGAAGCCGAGCGCCTGACGGAAATGCCGACCGCGGCCTCGAGCCCGAAGTGGTTCCCGGACGGAACCCGCATCGCGTTCCTCGCGAACGTCGTCGCGGGCGCGGAGTCGCCCGAAGAGACGAAGAAAGCGCTCGAGAAGAGGGAGAAGGCTCCCGTCAAGGCGCGCACGACCGAGAACCGCCTCTATCGCTTCTGGGACCACTGGCTCACGGACGGCGAGTACCCGCACCTCTTCGTCGTGGACGTCGCGACGAAGAAGGTCACGGACCTCACGCCCGGCAGCAGGCGGTACTTCGGCCTCGAAGAAGGCGGCTCGTTCGACGTCGCCCCCGATGGCAAGTCCCTCGTCTTCGCCGCGAACGCCACATCCGAGCCGTACGCGACGCTCAACTGGGATCTCTTCCTCGTCCCGGCGGCGGGTGGCGAGGCCCGGAACCTGACGCCCGGCCGGGCGGGCGAGGACGGGAGCCCCGTCTTCTCGCCGGACGGCAGGACGATCGCCTTCGGGACGCAGCTCAAGGCCGACGGCTGGCCCGACTACACCCGCCTCGCGCTCCTCGACGTCGCGACCGGCGCCGTGCGCCTGCTGACGGACGGCTGGGAGAGCTCAGGCGGCGGCTGGAAGTTCTCGGCGGACGGGAAGACGATCGTCTTCACGGCCGAGGCCCGCGCGCGGACGAACCTCTACGCGATCCCCGCCGCCGGCGGGACGCCGCGCCTCGTCTGGAAGGGCGGGACCGCATCGGCGCCCTCGGTCACGCCCGCGGGCGAGGTCGTCTTCCAGCGCCACGACCTCAACCACCCGCCGGAGATCGCGGCCGTGAAGCTCGACGGCTCGGGCTTCCGGATGCTCACGCACGTCAACGACGCCCTCGCGGCCTCGTGGAACCTCGGCACCGTCGAGGACGTCACGTTCAAGGGGGCGGGCGGCGACGAGGTCCAGATGTTCGTCGTCTCGCCGCCTCTCGCCGAGCCCGGGAAGAAGTACCCGCTCGTCCAGCTCGTCCACGGCGGGCCCGTCGGGACGTTCGGGGACGCGTTCTCGTACCGCTGGCACCCGCACGCGTTCGCCTCGCCGGGCTACGTCGTCGCGATGGTGAACTTCCACGGCTCGTCGAGCTTCGGGCAGAAGTGGGTCGAGTCGATCCTCGGCGCGCATCCGGACAAGCCGTTCACGGACGTCATGAAGGCGACGGACTTCCTGATCGCGCGGGGCCGCGTGGACGCCTCCCGCATGAGCGCCGCCGGAGGCTCCTATGGGGGGTTCCTCGTGAACTGGATCGCCGGGCACACGGACCGCTTCAAGTGCCTCGTCTCGCACGCGGGCGTCTACGACCTCATGGCGCAGTACGCGTCGGACGAGACGTTCGGCCGGCACCACTCGTACGGCGGGTCGCCGTCCACGAACCGCGACGCCGTCGAGAAGTGGAGCCCGAACCGCTACGCCGCCGCGTTCACGACGCCCGTCCTGATCCTGCACGGCGAGCGGGACTACCGCGTCCCCATCGGGCAGGGCCTCGAGTTCTACGGCACGCTCACTGCCAAGGGCGTGCCCGCGCGCCTCGTCTACTTTCCGGACGAGAACCACTGGGTGCTCAAGGGGCCGAACGCGAAGCTCTGGTACTCGGAGGTTCTCGGCTGGCTCGCGCGGTGGATGAAGTAGGGGCAGGCCCAGCCCTTCTTCCGCCGCGCGATCGAGGCCGGGCGGACGCGCGAGGGTGGGCGCGCTTCTGGGCGATGCAGAACCACTACAACCTCCTGTACCAAGGAAGAGCGCGAAATGCTCCCCCTCTGCCTCGAGGCGCCGTACCGTCCCCACGGCGTCCGCGGGTTCCGCTGAGGCCGGCGGGCGGGCGGCGGTCGTTCGTGATTCAATGAAGCGGCCGTTTCAACCTTGATGCGCGTTCCGTCCAGCGTCCTCTGGAGTCTCGCCGCAGTCGCCCTCGTCGCGGGCGCGTGGCTGCTCCACCGGTTCCGCGTCTCCCGCCTCGTGCTGCGCGAGCGGGAGCTCACGCGCGAGCTGAAGGACAAGACGCAGGCGCTGAAAGAGAGGACGGCCGAGCTCGAGCAGTCGAACGCCCTCCTCGCCCAGACGTCCCTCACGGACAAGCTCACGGGCCTGAAGAACCCGCGCTTCGTCGAGGCCGCGATCGGGATGCTCCTCGCGCCGGCGCGAAAGCCCATGCGCGACCCGGAACAGCGGACGGAGTGCGTCGCGATCCTCCTCGCCGACATCGACGGGCTCGACAAGATCAACGACGCCCACGGAGGCGAGGCGGGCGACGCGGTTCTCCAGGGCGTCGCGGACGCGATCTCCGCGTCCGTGCGCGGGGGCACGGTCGTCGCGCGCTGGAGCGGGGACGAGTTCCTCGTGGTCGCGCGCGTGCGGTTCGGCGGCGAGGCCGGGGCTCTCGCGGTGCGCCTCCGGCACGCGGTCACGTCGTGGGTGAAGACCGGCGCCGGCCCCGCCGAGAAGCCGGTCACGATCTCGATCGGCTTCTCGGTCGAGCCGCTCGTGAGGACGCGCCCGCACCTCGCATCCTTCCGCGACCACCTCGCGCTCGCGACCGGCGCCCTCGCGCGCGCCAAGGCCGCCGGCGGGAACGTCGCGTGCGGCTGGCGCGTCAACGAGGACGCCCTCGAGGCCGCGATCGCGCTCCACGGCGAGGGCGGCGCCGTGCGCGTCCTGCGCAAGCCGGACGATGCGGAGGCCGCGGGCCTGATCGGCCTCGCGTTGGAACGCCGGGAAGACTGACCCGCTCAGCCGGGGATCAGGAGGACCTTCCCCGCGGTCTCGCGCCCCTCGAGCGCGCGGTGGGCCGAGGCGGCGTCCGCGAGCGGGACCTCGCGGTCCACGCGGAGCGGGAGGGAGCCGTCCTTCACCCAGGAGAGGACGTCGCCCGCCCGGGCGAGGAGGTCCTCGCGCGAGGTGACGTAGTGGTGCAGCGTGGGCCGCGTCAGGAAGAGCGAGCCCTTCGCGTTGAGGACCTGCGGGTCGACCGGCGCGACCGCGCCGCTCGACTGGCCGAAGAGCGCCATCGTCCCCCGGGGCGACAGGACGTCGAGCCCCTTCTCGAACGTCGTCTTCCCGACGGAGTCGAAGACGGCGACGACCCCCGCGCCTCCCGTGAGGCGCTTCGTCTCGGCGACGAAGTTCTTCTGCGTGTAGAGGATGACTTCGTCGGCGCCTGCGGCCCGGGCCAGCTCGGCCTTCGCCGGCGTCGAGACCGTCCCGATGACGCGCGCACCGCGCTTCTTCGCGATCGCGCACAGGAGCAGCCCGACGCCACCGGCCGCCGCGTGCACGAGGCACGTGTCTCCCGGTCCGAGCGGGCGGGTCGAGGTCGCAAGGTAGTGCGCCGTCATTCCCTGGAGCATCACGGCAGCGGCTTGCCGGGTCGTCACACCTTCCGGGATGCGCACGAGGCGCGAGGCCGCGACGACCGTCTTCTCCGCGTACGCTCCCGCCGCATTCACGGTGGCGACGCGGTCCCCCGGCTTCACGTCGGTGACGCCCGCCCCGACGGACTCGACGACGCCCGCGGCCTCGCCGCCCGGCGTGAACGGATACGCCGCGGGCTTGTAGACGCCCGTCCGGAAGTAGACCTCGATGAAGTTGACCCCAGCCGCTTCGACTCGGACGAGCGCCTCGCCCGCCTTCGGCGCCGGATCGGAGACGTCTTCGTACCGAAGCGCCTCGGCCCCGCCGGGCGCGTGGATGCGGATGGCCTTCATGCGGGAAGTCTACGGCCGGCGGCCGGCCGCCGCGCTACTCGAACCAGCCGTTCACGTCCACGACGGCGTGCGCGGGGCCGCTCGACGCGTTCTGGACGAAGTAAGAACCGGAGCCGTCTGACGAAAGGCCGATCACCACGTTGTTCGCGCGCGTCTGGCCGGCCCGGAACCTCACGGTCTCGACGCCTGGCGGCGCGGCGAGGTCGCCGGCGTAGACGGCGAGCGCGCCGGCGCCGAGGCCTCCCGTGACGGTGAGGTTCGCGGAGAGCGCGGTGGCGCCCGCGGGCACGCCGCACGTCCCGGGCGCGACAAAGCGCCGGATCTCCCCCGTGCCGAGCGCTCCGCCGGCGAGGCGCGTGTCGAAAGCGCGGCAGGGCGGGAGCGTGTAGAAGGCCGATCCGCTCTTGATGATCGCGAAGGAATCCCGGATCACGCCGTCGGCGCGCACGAAGCGGACGTCGAGGCGTCCGGCGGCGACGTCGATCACGAGCGACCCGCGCTCGGCGAGGCTGCGGAGCATCGCCGGGTGGTTCAGGAGGCCCGTGCCGAGCTGCCCGCCGCTCCCCGCGACGACGTAGACCGTTCCGGCGTGCGGCGTGCGCGCCGCGGGCTTGCGGTAGGGCCCGGCCGCCGCCGGGTCTCCCGTTCCGCCGTCCTTCTTCATCGAGGGCACGAACGTCGTGGAGACGTCGTAGTGCCCGTCGAGAAGGTACGAGCGCTCGTAGACGTGGGAGTGTCCGCAGAGAACGAGGTCGACGCCGCCCGCCTCGAGGATCGGGTTCACGAACTGCCGCATCTCGATCAGCTCGGTCTCGGTGTCCGAGTCGTGCGTGCCCTTCGTGTAGGGCGGGTGGTGCCAGTACGCGACGATCCAGCGCTGCGCCGTCGCCGCGAGGTCCGCCGCGAGCCACGTGAGCATCGGGCTGCCGGGCAGCCGGCTCACGTCGTACGCGTCGAGGCAGACGAAGTGGACGTTCCCCGCGTCGAACGAGTAGTACGCCTCGGTACCGGACGCGACGCCGCCGGCCTCCGCAGCCTTCGGGAGGCGGAAAAGATCGAAGTAGACGCCCGTCCCCGTGCCGCCGTTCGCGGATCCGCCGTCGTGGTTCCCGAACGCGGGCCAGAGAGGCATCGCGGCGAGCTGCGCGGGATACGTCCCGAAGACCGCGGCCTGGTACTCGGCATCGGTCCCCGCGACGTAGGCGTTGTCGCCGAGCATGAGCCACAGGTCCGCGGGCCGGGCGCCCGCGGCCGCGACGTAGGCGTCACGCACCGCCTGCGCGTTCGCGTCGGCCGTGCCCGAGTCGCCGACGGCCCAGATCCGGAGCGGTGCCACCGATCCGGACGGCGGCGGCGTCACGAACGAAGTCGGCGCGGCCGGCGCGAGGGCGCCCGCAGCCGTCCCGACGGAGTAGTAGTAACGCGTGCGCGGCGCGAGCCCCGTGACGGCCACCGCGTGCTCGGTCGCGAGCGCCGCGTCCGAGAACACGACGGAGAGCGACGTGGGATCGGCGCCCACGAAGACGCGTCCGTCCACCGGCACGTCGGTGCGCCAGCAGACGATCACGGACGCGGGCGTCGCCGTCTGCAGGTACGGGCCGCGGGTCACGGCGAGCGCGAAAGCGCTTCGTGCGGCGAGCGAGAGGCAGAGGACGGCGGCGCGCCTGGGAGCGATCGTGTTCACACCGACCTGTCTACTCGAACCAGCCGTTCACGTCCACGACGACGTCCACGGAGCCCGGCGCGCTGCTCGTGATCCGGAACGCGCCCGACCCGTCCGACGCGAGGCCGACGAGCGCGTTGTTCGCGCGCGTCTGGCCCGCCCGGAACGCGAGCGTCAGCGCGTTCGGAGCCGCCGCGAGGTCGCCCGGATAGACGGCCAGCGTCCCGGCCGCTGACGTGTTCGTGACGGTGAGGTTCGCCGAGACGGAGCGGGCGGTTACGGGAACGCCGCACACGCCGGCCGCGACGAACGTCCGCGTCCCGCCGGCGGCCAGCGCGGGCCCGCCGCCCGGCCCCACGGCCTTCCGCGTGTCGAGGGCCCGGCACGGAACGAGCGTGTGGAACGCGGTCGCCACGGGCCCGGTCACCCCGGTTGTCGCAGCGACACCGGTGCTCGCGTTCCAGTACGAGCCGCTCGCGCTCGTCTCGAGCCTCACCGCGCGCACGAGATACGTCACGGAGCCGCCCGGAGCGGCGGTGTCGACGAACGACGTCCCCGCGACGAGAGAGGTCGTCAGGCGCGCGAAGGGGCCCGCGGCTCCGGCGCTCCGGTAGACGTGGTACCCGGCGACCGCCTCGGCGGACGCGGCCCACGAGATCGCGGCCGTCCCGGCCCCCCCGGACGCCGTGACGCCCGCGGGCGGAGCGACGACGTGCATGCGAAGCGTCGGGTCGCCCATGAGCGCGACGTGGACCTCGGGGCCGTAGCCGTTGAAGTACGTGCCCGAGTTGTTCTGCGAGAGGCGCGCCGCGTACCCGATCGTCTCGCCCATCGCCATGTGGTGCACGACCCACGCGGGGCGGCCGGCCCAGGCGCACGTGAGCCCGTAGCTCGTCGTCGCGAGAGGGGCGCGGAGGAAGTCGTTGGAGACGTCCCAGTCGCCGAAATAGCTGCCGAACAGGAACGTGAAGGCCGTCTTCGTGTCCGTCGCCGCGAAATTCGACGTCGATCCGACGCCGCCCGCGCCCTGGTAGTTCCCGCCCCCGCAGCCGTACGCCCAGAGGTACCCGTCCGTCGCGAGCGTGCCGAACCAGTCGAGCGCGGAGACGCTCGCGGGGCCGAAGAACGCCGAGAACGCGCGCCAGCCCGTGGAGGCGAACGCCTCGCCCCCGAAGGCGCCGAAGTTGTCGTCGATGAGCCCGCGCGCCGGCAGCGTCCAGGCCTTGACGCGGAAGCCGTGATCCTTGTTCAGGTACTGGCGGAGGAGATCGGTCTCCGTCTTCGGGGCGAAGGCGGGCATGTTCGCGAGGTCGACGCGCCCGACGCCGAGCTCGACGGCCCCGCTCGGCGCGTACGTCTGGTCGAACTTGCCGTCCCCCGCGACGTTGCTCTGCCGCCCGGTCCCTCCCAGGTTCGAGACGTCCGTCCACGCGCCGTCCATCTCGCCGTAGTAGAGGTCCGCGGGCCAGGCGCCGACGTGGTCGGAGTGCCCGTCCGGAGCGAGGCTGCCGGAATAGGGGACGGGCACATGTCCGAACAGGAAGACGTGCTTCACACGCGCCGGATCGGCGCCGAAGTCGGCCTTGACGAGCGCCTTGACGGACGTCACGGCCGCGGTCCGCGACACGTCGTGGCGCAGGACCGTCCAGCCGTCGCCGGCGAGGTCCTGCTGGAGGCGCGTGAGCTCGGCCGCGAGAGGGGCCGCCATCGTGTCGTCCACGACGAGAACCACCTTGCCGCGGTCCTCCACGAGGGGCAGCTCGATTCCCGTGGCGAGATACCCGTAGCCCGTCACCGCCGCCGTGCGGCGCACCTGGTACTCGTACGCCGTCCGGGCCGCCACGGAGGCGTCCGCCCAGCCCGTCGCCGTCCCCGGGAGGTTCGCGACGGCGGTTCCCCACGAGGAGGTCCCCCACGCCTTTCGGTAGACGGTGTGGGCGGTCGCGCCCGCGAACGCGGGCCACGCGAGCGTGATCGTCGGGGGAGCGGACTGGACGGAGGCCGTCACCTGGACGGCGTAATCCGACGTCGCCTGCGCGGCGGCGCGCCCTCCCGGCAGCGTGAACGCCACGGCCAGGGCGAGCAATCCCGCGAGGAATGGCCCCGTTCGGCGAGA
>JBBQDQ010000030.1:0-24452 GCA_038319835.1 Thermoanaerobaculia bacterium
ATGGCGCTCTACAACCCGGGCTCGACGCACCCAAAGGACGTCGCCGTCCTGATGAAATCCATCGAGCACTTCAAGAAGTACCTCGCGGCCCGACCCGACGACGAGAAGGCTGCCAAGTTCCTGGTCACGACCTACATGAACGCCCAGAAGTACGACGACGCGATCGCGTACTTCAAGGACTTCATCACGAAGCACCCGCAGGATTCGCAGGCCGTCCAGACCGTCGCGATGCTCTACGCGAAAAAGGGCGACTACGAGAACTCGATCGAGTGGCAGAAGAAGCGTGCGGACCTCGAGCCCAACAACGCGGACGTCTTCTACACGATGGGCGTCACCGCCTGGCAGAAGTCCTATGATTCACCGGGCGCCGACGTCTCCCCCGAGCACGGCCTCACGCCGGAGAAGCGGAAGGAGATCCTCGACTTCGGAATGGCCCAGCTCGACAAGGCGCTCCAGCTGAACCCCGATTACTTCGAGGCGATGCTCTACAAGAACCTCACCTACCGTCAGTACGCCCGCATCGAGGGCGACCCGGCCAAGGTGGCCGAGCTGACCGCGAAGGCGACCGAGTGGCAGACGAAGGCGCTCGAGGTCCGCAAGAAGGTCCAGGAAAAACTCAAGGCCGAGCAGGCAGCCAAGAACCCGCTCGAGGCGATGTAAGGGACGCGAGGAGGACGGATGTTCGAGAATTCCCTCATCGAGTCCCGGAAGCAGAAAGACGCTTCGAAGCGTTGGTACACGCTTCCGCTCTCGATCCTGATCCACGTGGTCGTGATCGGCACGGCCGTCGGGCTCTCGATGTGGTACATCGAAGAGATCCCGGAGCCGCCGATCCCGGTGCAGTTCTACTCGCAGGCCGCTCCGCCTCCGCCTCCCCCGCCGCCGCCTCCGAAGGCCGCGCCGGCGAAGACCCAGGCGAAAGTCGAGCCGCAGAAGCCCACGACGGTGACGTCGCCGATGGTCGTCCCCGACACGCTTCCCGCACCGACGAGCGCGCCCGAGCCGGCTGATTCCGGCGTCGAGGGCGGCGTCGAAGGCGGCGTCGAGGGCGGCGTCGCGGGCGGCGTGATGGGCGGCGTCCTCGGCGGCGTCAAGGGCGGCGTCATCGGCGGCGCGGTCGAAGAGCCCCTCCGCGTCGGCGGCGAGGTCAAGGAGCCCATCGAGATCAACCGCGTCAAGCCGCAATACCCCGAGGCCGCCCGCAAGGCGCGCATGCAGGGGGTGTGCATCCTCGAAGCCATCATCACGAAGACGGGGGACGTCGAGTCCGTGCGCGTGCTGCGCGGCCTCAACCCCCTCCTCGACAACGCCGCGATCCGCGCGGTCCAGCAGTGGAAGTACAAGCCGGCGACCTTCAACGGACGCCCGGTTCCCGTTTACCTGACGGTCACGGTCACGTTCACGCTCCAATGAGACCGTCACACGATTCACAGAACACGACGACGTAGAATCAAAATTCGTTGAAACGCTAAGGAGGACGATTCACATGGATATGAGCATGATGGGCCTGTGGAACTCGATGGGGCCCATGGCGAAGGGCGTCTTCATCCTGCTCTGCATTCTCTCGGTCTATTCGCTCGCGGTCTCGGTCGAGCGGTGGATGACCTTCCAGAAGGCGAAGCAGCAGTCGGTCAAGTTCGCCCTCGAGGTCGGCCAGCTTCTCAAGCAGGACAAGCTCAAGGAAGCGATCGACCTCGCCAAGAAGTACAAGCACAGCCACGTCGCCAAGGTCGTCTCGGCCGGACTCCTCGAGTTCGCCTACGAGGCGCACGGGGCGGGCGCGCAGGGCCACGACTCGGTTGCCGCGGCGGAACGGGCGATCGAGCGCGCGACGATGATGACGACGGCCGACATGAAGAAGGGCCTCGGCGGCCTCGCGACGATCGCGACGACCGCGCCGTTCATCGGCCTCTTCGGCACCGTCATCGGCATCATCAACGCCTTCCGCGGCATGGCGGCGTCCGGCGCCGGCGGCCTCGGCTCGGTGTCGGCCGGCATCTCGGAAGCCCTCGTCACGACGGCCCTCGGTCTTTTCGTCGCCATCCCGGCCGTGTGGCTCTACAACCTCTTCCTCAACAAGATCGAGCGCTTCCAGGTGGAGATGTCGAACTCGGCTTCCGAGCTCGTCGACTACTTCATGAAGCGCCAGGCCACGAAGGCCGCGTAAGGGTTCTCACGGCACCGGATCCCGAGATCCAAGGAGCAGACGGCAATGGGAATGGATAGCTTCGGCGGCCGCGAGGACATGAAGAGCGACATCAACGTGACGCCGCTCGTCGATGTGTGCCTCGTCCTCCTCATCATCTTCATGGTCGTCACGCCGATGCTGCAGAAGGGCAAGCCCGTCATGCTCCCGCAGACGGAGCGGCCCGACAAGAAGCCGGAATCGACGAAGGAGCTCCTGGTCTCCATTCAGTCGGACAAGACGATCTTCATCGACACGAAGTGGTACCCGGACAAGGATTTCGCCGCCAAGATGAAAGAGCTCGGGGAGCGTTCGTCCGACAAGGACGTTCTCATCAAGGCCGACCAGCGCCTCACCTACGGGGACGTGAAGAACGTCATGCGCATGGTCAAGGACGGCGGCTTCGAGCGGGTCGGCCTCATCACCGAGAAAAAAGGCGATAAGTAAGGAGTCAGCCGATGAGCATGGGAGTCGGAAGCGGCGGCGGGCCGAAGTCGGAGATCAACGTGACTCCGCTCGTGGACGTGGTACTCGTCCTGCTGATCATCTTCATGGTCGTCCAGCCGCTCCTCCAGCGCGGGTACGACGTCCAGGTCCCCCCCAACGCGCCGGTGACGCCCCCGAACACGCCGCCACCGACGGACCAGATCATCGTGTCGATCACGGGAAACAAGGAGTACTACCTCAACAAGGAGAAGGTCGAAGCGGCGAACATCGCCATCCGCCTCCAGGAGGTCCTCCGGAACCGTTCCTCGAAGATCGTCTTCTTCTCGGCCGAGGACAGCGTGAAGTACGCGGACGCGATGACGCTCATGGACATCGTGCGCAACTCAGGGTCCGGCGACAAGAAAGTCAACATCGGCATCGTGATGGACTGGGTGAACCCCGTCGCCTCCGCGACGCCGTGACCGCGACGTCCCCACAGACACCGTTTTCGCGCACGTCCCCGGCTCTCACCGGGGACGTTGCTCGTTTGTCGAGCAAGGAAAGGACCTGAACCGATGACCACCTCCACCCGCCTGGTTCGCACGGCGCGCACCGCCTGGGGGCGTGCCGCGGCGTTCCTCTTCGTCCTCGGCGCCCTCCTGGACGCCGGCGTCGCCCACGCCGACGAGTCGGAGCTCATTCTCCCGGACCTCGCTTCCGTCACCTTCCTCGGGATGAACGGCCGGACGCTCCTGATGGGCGGCATCCTCGTCTGTCTCGCGGGCCTCGCCTTCGGCCTCGTCATGTACGGGAAGCTGAAGAACCTGCCCGTCCACAGGTCGATGCTCGAGGTTTCCGAGCTGATCTACGAGACCTGCAAGACGTATCTCGTGACGCAGGGCAAGTTCATCCTGATCCTCGAGATCTTCATCGGGGCGATCCTCGTCGTGTACTACGGCGTGCTCCGGCACATGGAACCCCTGAAGGTCGCCGTGATCCTCCTCGCGAGCCTCGTCGGGATCGCCGGGAGCTACGGGGTGGCCTGGTTCGGGATCCGGATCAACACGTTCGCGAACTCGCGCACCTCCTTCGCAAGCCTCCGGGGCAAGCCCTTCCCCTGCTATGCGATCCCGCTCGCGGCGGGCATGTCGATCGGGACGATGCTCATCTCGACCGAGCTCATCCTGATGCTCGGCATCCTCCTCTTCATCCCGGCCCATCTCGCGGGCCCGTGCTTCATCGGCTTCGCGATCGGCGAGTCCCTCGGTGCGTCCGCCCTCCGCATCGCAGGCGGCATCTTCACGAAGATCGCCGACATCGGCTCGGACCTCATGAAGATCGTCTTCAAGATCAAGGAAGACGATGCGCGGAACCCCGGCGTCATCGCGGACTGCACGGGCGACAACGCGGGCGACTCGGTCGGGCCGACGGCCGACGGCTTCGAGACCTACGGGGTGACCGGCGTCGCGCTCATTTCCTTCATCCTTCTCGCGGTCCCCGACGCGACGACGCAGGTCAAGCTTCTCGTCTGGCTCTTCGCGATGCGCATCATGATGATCGTCGCGAGCGTCGCCTCGTATTGGATCAACGAAGCGCTCGCGAAGGCGAAATACGCGGACGCCGACAAGATGAACTTCGAGGCCCCGCTGACGTCCCTCGTGTGGATCACGTCGCTCGTCTCGGTCGTCATCACGTTCGTCGTCTCGTATCTCCTGATCCCGGAACTGGGCGACGGGACGCTCTGGTGGAAGCTCGGGGCGATCATCACGTGCGGCACGCTCGCCGGCGCGATCATCCCGGAGCTGGTCAAGGTCTTCACGTCCACCGAGTCGCGCCACGTCCGCGAGGTCGTCACGGCGTCCCGCGAGGGCGGCGCTTCGCTGAACGTCCTCTCCGGGCTGACGGCAGGCAACTTCTCGGCCTACTGGATGGGCCTCACCATCGTCGTCCTCATGAGCATCGGCTACCTGATCTCGACGGCGTTCCCGGCCGGGATCATGATCGCGCCCGCGACCTTCTCCTTCGGACTCGTGGCCTTCGGATTCCTCGGCATGGGCCCCGTGACGATCGCCGTCGACTCCTACGGCCCCGTCACGGACAACGCACAGTCCGTGTACGAGCTTTCGCTCATCGAGAGCGTCCCGAACGTCAAGGCAGAGGTCAAGCGCGACTTCGGCTTCGACCTCAACTTCGAGAAAGCGAAGCACTTCCTCGAGGAGAACGACGGCGCCGGCAACACGTTCAAGGCGACCGCGAAGCCCGTCCTCATCGGGACGGCGGTCGTCGGCGCCACGACCATGATCTTCTCCATCATCGTGATCCTGACCCACGGCCTGAAGAGCGACATCGAGAAGCTGTCGATCCTCCACTCTCCGTTCCTTCTCGGGCTCGTCACGGGCGGCGCGATCATCTACTGGTTCACGGGCGCCTCCACGCAGGCGGTCTCGACGGGTGCCTACCGCGCGGTCGAGTTCATCAAGAAGAACATCAAGCTCGACGCGTCCGTCACAAAGGCGTCGGTCGAGGACAGCAAGAAGGTCGTGGCCATCTGCACGCAGTACGCGCAGAAGGGAATGTTCAACATCTTCCTGGTCGTGTTCTTCTCCACGCTGGCCTTCGCCTGCCTCGAGCCGTTCTTCTTCATCGGCTATCTGATCTCGATCGCGGTCTTCGGTCTCTATCAGGCCATCTTCATGGCGAACGCCGGGGGCGCGTGGGACAACGCGAAGAAGATCGTCGAGGTCGAGCTGAAGGAGAAGGGCACCCCGCTTCACGACGCGACAGTCGTCGGCGACACCGTGGGCGATCCCTTCAAGGACACGTCTTCGGTGGCCATGAACCCGATCATCAAGTTCACGACGCTCTTCGGCCTCCTCGCCGTCGAGCTCGCGATCGGCCTCTCGCGCACGACCAGCGCGACCCTGGCCGCGGTCTTCTTCGCGATCTCTCTCGTGTTCGTCTACCGGTCCTTCTACGGGATGCGGATCGAGAGCTCGCCGACTCTGTCCTGACGCGCCGGACCCCGATTCCAGGGTGGGCCGCCTTCGGGCGGCCCTTTTTCTTTCCTGGCTGGTTAGAATCCCGCCAACCCAAGGAGGGTCGATGGGCACGATGACCAAGTCCGGGACCACGCAGCCAGCCTATCCGCGGACGCTCCCCCGCCGTCTCGGGCTCTTCGACGCGACGACGATCGTCGCCGGCTCGATGATCGGCTCGGGCATCTTCATCACGTCCGCGGACATCGCGCGCCAGGTCCGGAGCTCGTCCCTTCTCCTCCTCGTCTGGGTCTTCACGGCCCTCGTGACCGTTGCGGGCGCCTGGAGCTACGGAAAGCTCGCGATGGCCTTCCCGAAGGCCGGCGGCCAGTACGCCTACCTCCGCGAGGCGTGGGGCGACCTCGGGGGCTTCCTCTACGGCTGGGCCGTCCTCCTCGTGATCCAGACGGGCACGATCGCCGCCGTGGGGGTCGCCTTCGCGAAGTACCTCGGCGTCCTGATCCCGGCCGTCTCGAGCAAGCACGTCTTCTTCAAAGCCCGGTTCCTGAGCGTGACACCCGTCGAGCTCGTCGCGATCGCGCTCATCCTCCTCCTGACCTGGTGGAACACCACGAGCGTCGAAAACGGTGCCCGCCTCCAGAACGTCTTCACGGCGGCGAAGGTGCTCTCGCTCGTCGGCCTCCTCGCGATCTGCTTCTCGGCCGGCGGCGGCCTCGCCAAGGCCTCCTGGGCCATCCCGGCGGCCTCCGAGCTCAAGATGCCCCTGATCTGGGCCTTCGCGGTCGCGACGGTCGGCTCCCTCTTCTCGGCCGACGCCTGGAACAACGTGACCTTCCTCGGCGAAGAGGTCCGCGACGCCGAGCGGAACGTGCCGCGGGCGCTCGTTTACGGGACGGGCCTCGTCACGACGCTCTATGTCCTTGCAAACGTCGGCTACCTGAACGCCCTGCCCCTCTCCGGCATCGCCTCCGCCCCGGAGGACCGCGTCGCCACGGCGGCGATCGGGGCCGTGACGGGCAGCGCCGAGTCCGGCGTCCCCGCGCTCATCATGGCGGTCGTCATCCTCGTGTCGACATTCGGATGCCTGAACGGCCTCATCCTGGCGGGCTCGCGCGTCCTCTACGCGATGTCGCGCGACGGACTCTTCTTCAACGCGCTCGGCCAAGTCGCGCCCCGGACCCTGATCCCGGTCAACGCGCTCGGCGCGCAGGCAGCCTGGGCGGCTGTCCTGTGCCTCTCGGGCAAGTACGGCAACCTCCTCGACTACGTCATTCCGGCCGTCCTGATCTTCTACGTCGCGACGATCGCGGGCCGCTGGAAGCTTGCCTCGACGAATCCCGCCCTCGCCCCGAAAACCCTCGCGGACAAGATCGTGCCCGTCCTCTACGCCGCGGCGACGCTCTACGTCACGGTCGCCCTCGCGATCTACAAGCCGGACTACACGGTGCCCGGGCTCGTCATCGTCGCGCTCGGCATCCCGGCGTATTACTTCTTCAAGTCGCAGAACGTCGCGCGGCAGCCTTAGACGAGGGCCGAGAAGACCTCGTTCGACATCAGGACGCCCTTGCGCGTGAGGCGCACGCGCGTGGCGCCCGCGGAGGTAGAAGAACTCTCTTCGAGAAGGCCCGCATCAAACGCGTCGCCCAGCTGTGAAGCTGCAGCAGCGGGAAGCGCCCTTCGGATGTCTTCGAATGAGGAAGAGGGGACTCCACCCGACAGCCGCAGGCGTAGCATCAGCCCCTCTTTCCTTCCAAGCAGATCCGAATCTTCGGCCTCTTCGAACGTGGCGGTCGGCGAGACGCTCTCCCGTGTTCTCCTTAGGTACTCGGCGAGCATCCCCGTATTTGCATACCTCTTCGTGCCGTCGAACGAGTGCGCCGCGACGCCGAAGCCGAGGACGGGGACCTGCGTCCAGTACTTGAGGTTGTGACGGCTCTCCCGGCCCGGCTTCGCCCAGTTCGAGAGCTCGTACCGCGGCAGACCGGCGTTCCCGAGGCGCTCGTCCACCTCCAGCCAGCGGTCGGCCATCTCGTCTTCGTCCGCGAAGAGGCCCGGCTGCTCGAGCTTCAGGGCCACGAGCCGGGGCGCCTTCTCGATTTCCAGGAGGTAGACCGAGAGGTGCGACACGCCGGCCTCCAGGAGGCCGTCCAGGCTCTCCCGGAGGCTCTGCCGCGTCTGCCTCGGGATGCCGATCATGAGGTCCGCCGAGACGTTTCCGAAGGCCTCCACGGCCCCACGGACGGCCTTCCGCGCTGCCGCGGCGTCGTGACGCCGTTCGAGGGGGACGAGCTCCGCGTCGACGAGCGACTGGACTCCGACGGACAAGCGATTGATTCCAGCGGCCCGAAGCCCGGCGAACTTCGCGGCGTCGAGGTCGTCCGGGTTCGCCTCGGCGGTGACCTCGAGGTCCGACGAGAGACCGAAGATGTCTTCGAAGGTCCCAAGCAGGCGGCCGAGGCGAGGCGGGTCGACGTAGGACGGGGTTCCCCCGCCGAAGTAGATCGAGTCCATCCCACGAATCGGAGGGCAGCCGTGCCCCGCGGCCTCGCCTCCTCTCGAGCGAATCTCCCTCTCTACCCCCTCAAAGAAATCTCCCTCTTCTTTCTTCCCTTCGAGCGCGACGAAAGAGCAGTACGTGCAGCGGTGCGCGCAGAAGGGCACGTGGACGTAAGCGCCAGGAGCGGAGGTCGCGCCCGGGGGAAGGTCGGCCGGGCCGTGCGTCACGCGTCTTCGGCCAGGAGCTGCTTCAGACGCTCGTCGCGCGCGAGGGCGCCCGCGTCGCCGAGGCGGGCCGCGAGCAGGCGCTCGACGTACTTGCCGAGGAGGTCGACCTCGAGGTTCACGCGATCGCCCCGCTTGCGGTCGCCGAGCGTCGTCTCGGCGAAGGTGTGCGGGATGACGGCGACGTCGAACGCCCCGTCGCTGAGGGCCGCGATCGTGAGGGAGATCCCGTCGACGGCGATCGAGCCCTTCTCGACGGCGTACCGCGCGAGCGCGGCCGGCAGGCCGAACGTGAACGTCCACGAATCGCCCGACTTCGCGACGGCGAGGACGTCCGCGGTGCCGTCGACGTGGCCCCCGACGATGTGCCCGCCGAGGCGGTCCGTCGGTAGGAGCGCGCGTTCGAGGTTCACGCGCACGCCGGCCGCGAGCCCTCCGAGCGTCGTGCGGGCGAGCGTCTCGGGCGAAACGTCGAACGTGAGCGTCTTCGGGTCGAGCGGCGGCACGACGGTCAGGCAGACGCCGGAGACCGCGATGCTCTCGCCGAGGCCTGCGTCCGCGTACGCCGACGGGCGCTCGACGGACAGCACGGCCCCCGCCGGCGACACGCGGCGCGCGGCGACCCGGACCGACGCGGAAACGAGGCCCGTGAACACGACCCGATCCTACGCCACGGTCCGCCGCCGGGCCGACAGGCGGACGTCGCTCCCGATCCGGACGACCTCCATGTCGGTCAGCGCGATCGCATCGAGGATCGATTCCGCGCCCTCCCCCGCGACGGGGACGCGCGCCCCGACGCCGCCGAGGATCTTCGGCGCGACGTAGGCCGTGACGCGGTCGACGAAGCCCGCCGCCAGGAAGGACGCGGCCGTGACCCCGCCTCCCTCGACAAGCAGCGAGCGCGCCTCGGCCGCGTAGAGTTCCGCGAGGACCGCGGCGAGGTCGACGCCGCCGAACCGTGCGGGTCTCGAGACGACGTGGACGCCGCGGTCCCGGAAGGGAGCGAGGCGCGGATCGCTCTCGGGAACCGCCGTGACGAGCCAGACCTCGCCTCCGGCCGCCGAGAACACGCGCGCGGAGGCCGAGACGCTCAGGGCCCCGTCGAGAACGAGCCGCCGGTGGGGCACGATGGCGGTGGACAGCGCGAGGCGGCGGGTCAGGAGGGGATCGTCGGCCAGGACGGTCCCGGCGCCGACGATGATCGCGTCGTGCTCCTCGCGCAGGAGGAGCGCGTCTCTCCGGGCCGTCTCGCCCGAGATCCACTGCGACTCGCCGGTGCGCGTCCCCGTCTTGCCGTCGAGCGAGGAGGCCCACTTGAGGTGGACGAACGGTCGGCGCTCCCGCGCCGACGTGAGGAACGGTTCGTTCACGCGCTCGGCTTCGGCGGCCCAGGTCCCGACGAGGACCTCCACGCCCTTGTCGCGGAGCCTCCGAACGCCGCGGCCGGAGATGCGCGGATCGGGATCCTCCAGGGAGCAGACGACGCGCACGATCCCCGCCGCGAGGATGGCTTCCGTGCAAGGGGCTGTCCGCCCGAAATGCGAGCACGGCTCGAGGTTCACGAGGAGCGTCGCCCCGCGCGCACGCTCGCCCGCCGACGCAAGAGCGGCGGCCTCGGCGTGCGGGCCGCCGGCTCGCTCGTGCCATCCCTCGCCGACGACGGCGCCGTCCGCGTCCACGATGACGCAGCCGACGCGCGGGTTCGGGGACACGGAGAACCGCCCGCGGGCCGCGAGCTCGAGCACGCGGCGCCAGAGGAAGTCGAGCGCGGTCGGCGAGGTCGGCGACGAGTCAGTCATCGACGAGCGCGGACGCGAATGCGTCGGGGTCGAAATCGAGGAGGTCGTCGGCCGTCTCGCCGACGCCGACGTACTTCACGGGCAGCCCGAGCTCGCGCACGATCGCGAGAATCACGCCGCCCTTGGCGGTTCCGTCCATCTTCGTGAGGACGAGGCCGGTCACGCCGGCCGACTTCGTGAACTCCCGGGCCTGGGAAATGCCGTTCATGCCCGTCACGGCGTCGAGGACGAGGAGCACCTCGTGGGGAGCCCCCGGGACGAGGCGCGCGGCGACGCGCCGCATCTTCGAGAGCTCCTCCATGAGGTTGTGCTTCGTGTGCAGGCGGCCCGCCGTGTCGACGAAAAGGACGTCCGCCTTCTTCGATATGGCCGCGGCGCAGGCGTCGTGCACGACGGCGGCCGGATCGGCCCCGGACTTGTGCTTCACGAGCGGGACACCGAGGCGGCCGGCCCAGATCTCGAGCTGCTCGACGGCCGCGGCCCGGAAGGTGTCGGCGGCCGCGAGGATCACGGACTGGCCGTCCGCGACGGCGCGCGCGGCGAGCTTGGCCGTCGTCGTCGTCTTGCCGGTCCCGTTGACGCCCACCATGAAGATCACGTGCGGAGCGCCGGGCGCCAGCGTGGGGCCCGCCACCGTCAGCCGCCGCGCGATCTCGGCCTTCAGGACGCGCCGCACGACGTCCGCTTCCCCGGCGTCGCGACGCCCCGCCTCGACGCGCACGGCCTCGACGAGCTCTGCGGCCGTCGCGGGCCCGACGTCCGCGGCCAGGAGCCCCTCTTCCAGCGCCTCCAGCGCACGCGGATCCGGCTCGAACGTCGCCCGGATCGCCCCGCCCACCTTCGCGATCAGCTCGGTGTGCGTCATGAACAGCCCGCGCTTCAGCCGGGCGAACACGGACGTGCGGGAGGGCTTGCCGGGGGTCTCGTCGGACGCCATGGGCCCGCGAGACTAGCAGGAGAGGGTCGGTTCTTCCCGAGGGGGTCTGCGCCTCACGCTTGAGCGACCAGACTACACTCGCATCATTCGATCGGGATTGTTCCCGGGTTTCGGAAGTGAAGGATTCAGCCCTTTCCCGCACTAAACGGTGCGGGAGGCAAGTGAATGAACGGCTGCGAGGGCTTCGAGATCGCAATCGAAATGAGGCTCCATGGTGGGGCCGATCGCCACGAATCCGACCGGTTGGACGCCCATCTCGCGACCTGCCCGTCGTGCATTCAGTTCGAAATCGAAGCGAAAACGTCCGAGAAGACCCTGAAAGAGAGGGCCCGTCCGCTCGAAGACTCCTTCGACGACACCAGGATCAGGGAAAGAATCCGGCGCGCGCAGAGAAACCCCTGGATGACTCCCCTTCTCGTTGCGAGCGCCTTCTTCACCTTCATCGCACTCGCCGCCCTGGATGCCTGGATATACGGCCGCCCTTTTGCCTTCGCGAAGTATCCCCGCGCGATCGTGTATTTAGCTGCGGTCACGGCGCTCTTCGTCATGCGTTCTGCCCAGACCGTGTTCGGCTTGCGACGAGCCGAGAGGCGGCGCGACAATCTGCTGCCCACCCTCCGGAGAGACGTCGATCGACGAATTCGGGCGACTCTCCTCTCGAACATCGTCATCGGGGCTCTCGCACTTTTCAATCTGTTTTTGTGGCCTTTCATGACCCCATCGAGTGGAGCGACCATCACGCGACAGGGGATCGGGTTCGTTCTTTTCCTAGCAGGCCTGCTCGGAGTCGCGATTTACGGATTCGCCACCGTGCTCCCGCGCCTGCGGCGCGAGCGCGCCGAGCTCGCATGATGGAGCAAGTCCCGTTCGACGCGGTTCACGAGTCTGGGTTGCTCGTCCGCGCCCGCGACAAGTCGGCCGGGGAACGCGAAGCTGTGTTCAACGAAGTGTTCGAGGCCTTCCGGAGCAGAGTCCTGTCGCTCTGTCTTCATCTTACCGGGACCGTTTCCGATGCGGAGGATGCGACTCAGGAGGTCTTCCTCGTCGTGTTCCGGGACCTTCCGAAATTCCGGGGTGATTCCCGGCTGTCGACCTGGATCTACCGGATTTCAGTTCGCACCGCTTTCCGCGTCAAGGCGAAACATCCCCGGACGGCTCCGCTCGACCTCGACCCCGCGGTCGAGATACCGGACCCGGCACTCCAGCGGGAGAGAGGCCGCCAGATCGCTCGGGCTTTGGAGCGTCTCTCGGCCGATCACCGTACCGTCCTCGCCCTCTTCGCCCTCGACGGCCTCTCCCACCGCGAGGTTGCCGAGACGCTCGGGATCCCGGAAGGTACCGTCTGGTCCCGCCTCCATCTCGCCCGAAAGAAACTCACGGCTGAGCTGAAGACTCTCGGCTTCGACATGGCGACCTGACCCGGGCGTCCCCTCTCCCGTAGAAGGAGTTTCAGTAGTTTCCACACATCTTAGCGGGCCCGTCGACCCCGCTCGTCCATGGCGCCGTTCTCTTCGCGTCCGATACCGCCGCGGAGTACGAACGGCTCCTCTCCTTGGCGTCTTCCGTTGAACACACCTCGGCAGTTGACTGATCTCGTGGACACCGCGGCGTAGCGCTCGGGCGTCAGGAAACCTCGGAGGCGAGGCGGATGCGGGCGGCGTCCATCCCTGCGCGGACCACCGAGGGGCGGCCCTCCGGCGAGAGCACGACGAGCAGGAAAAAGCCGGCCTTGACGGGCACCGTGAGGACCGTCTTCCCGTCGAATTCCAGGGCGAGCTCCGAGACCGCTCCGAGGCCCGCCCGGTCCGCGGCGCGGCCGAGCTCGGTCAGCCAGACGGACTGGTACGCCCCGAGGACCTCCGTCGCGGCCTCGTCTCCGGCCCGGGCGATGACTTCCCCCTGCGGATCGAGGAATGCCGCGCCGAGGGCGCCCGGCGACTCGAGAACGCTCGACAGGATCGTCTCCAGACTCACGGCATGGCCTCCGCGGGCCGGGGCTCGTTCTCGAGCCAGCGTTTCGCCTTCCGGCCTTCTTCGCTTTCGGGCGCGGCGTCCGCGGCCCGCTGCATGAACTTGCGCGCGAGGTCCCTCCGGCCGCTCGCGAGGAGACAGATCGCCGCCTGGTAGTTCGCGATCGGGTCCTTCGGCTCTTCCTTCAGGACGACGAGGAAATCCTCGAGCGCGTTCGAAGTCAGCTCGAACTTCATCCGGACGAGGCCGCGCGCGCGGAAGGCGGGCGTGTTGTCCGGAGAGTCCGCGATCGCGAGCGAGTACTCGCGCTCGGCGTCGCGGTGCTGCCCGCGCTTCTCGTGGAGGAGCCCGAGGTTGTAGTGGGCGTTGACCTTCTCCGGGGTCGGCGGGCCGTCGAGAACCGCCTGGAAGTCGGCCTCCGCGTCGTCCCACTTGCCGGCCTGGAGGTACGCGACGCCGCGGTTGTTCCGGGCCTCGACGAAGTCCCTGTCGAGCGCGAGCGCGTCCGAGAACGCCTTGAAGGCCGCGGGATAGTCCTTTTTGTAGAGGAGCGCGAGCCCCAGGGCGTTCGGGACGTGCGGGTCGCGCGGCGAGCTCGTGCGCGCGCGCACGAGGAGCTGGATCGCCTCGTCGGCCCGGCCCTCGCGGAGCATCGTGAGGCCGCTCCGGTAGTCGACGAGGTCCGCGAGGACCGGATTCTCCTTCGGCGGCGCCGAGATGTTCGTACAGCCCACGAGAAGCATCAGGGACCCGAGGAGCGCGCGCTTCACGCCGAAGCCCTCAGTGGGACTTCCTCGCCCAGGAATTCGAAATCGCCCGAGGACCAGGCCTTGTCGAGGGCCGCGATGACGGCCGGATCGAACGACTTGCCACCGAACGACCTGATCTGGCGGATGACGTAGTTGAGCGGCATGGCCTTCTGGTACGGGCGCGTCGTCGTCATCGCGTCGAACGTGTCGGCGACGGCCACGACGCGGGCCACGAGCGGGATCCCCTCGCCCTTGAGGCCGTCCGGGTATCCGCCGCCCAACCACTTCTCGTGGTGGTGCTTGATGCCCGGGATGACCTCCTTGAGCTGCGGGATCTGGCCCATGATGAGCGCGCCCTTGATCGGGTGCGTCTTCATGACCTCGAACTCCTCGTTCGTGAGCGCGGTCGGCTTGCGGAGGATGCGGTCGTCGATCCCGATCTTGCCGACGTCGTGCAGAAGGGCGGAGAGCCGGACGATGCGGACCTCCTCCGGGCTGAGCCCCATGTGGCGCGCGAGGACGACCGCGTAGCGCGCGACGCGCTCGGAGTGGCCGCGTGTGTAGGGGTCTTTCGCGTCGATCGCGGCGGCGAGCGTGCGAACCGAGTTGATGAACAGCTCCTGGTTCTCCTTGGCGGCCTGCTTGAGCTTTTCGATGGACTTCTCGAGGGAGTCCGACATCGAGTTGAACGTCTCGGAGAGCTCCGCGAGCTCGCGGACGCCGCGCACGGAAACGCGCTGCTGGAAATCGCCGCCCGCGATGGACCGGACCTTCTCGACGAGCTCCTCGAGCGGGTGCGCGAGCATCCGCGCGGCAAAGAGCGCCACGAGGGCCGCGAACGCGAGCGCGAAGACCGCGAGGAGGAGCGACGCCTTCTGCGTCTGCGCGACGGACGCGTACGCTTCGGCCTCATTCTTCTCGACGATCACGCCCCAGTCGGGCGTCGACATCGCCGCGAGCGTCCCGAGAACGCGCCGCCCGTCGCGCGTGTACGACTTCGTCATCCGGACGGGATGGGCGATGAACTCGCTCACGAGGTCGATCTGGTGGAGGTCCCTCGACGGAAACTTCGTTGCGTCGCTCGCGAGGATGAGCGCCCCGGAGCGGTCCACGACGTACGCGAGGACGCCGGTCGACTTGCCTTCCTCCTCGAGCTTCGCCCGGAGCGGGGCGAGGGAGAGGAGGGCCTCGACCGCCCCGATCGGCTCCTGGCCGTCTGCGGGCCGGACGGGTACGGCGAGGACGAGACCGCCCTCGGGGAGGACTCCCGTGAAGAGGGGCTCGCCGACGTAGGTCTCGCCCCGCATCGCGGCGGCGTAGGCCTGACGGAGGGTGCGCTGGATGTCGAGATCGAGGGAACGGGACTCGGCGACGGCGCCGACGCCGTCACGGTCGAGGGCCCTGAGGACGAGGAAGCTCGCGTCGGCGTCCGCGTATTCGCGGAGGAGCTCCTTCTTCGACAGGTAATAGAAGGGGTCGGGCGACATCGAGCTCGCGAGCCGCAGCCCGTCCGCGATCTTCCTGAGCTGCGCCTGGGCGTTCGTGATGATCGTCTCGAACTTGTCCGCGAGGCCAACCGAGCTGTTCTTCAGGTACTTCTTCTCGGCCGTTTCGAGCGCGTCGCGGTTGATCCGCGTCACGTTCAGCGTCAGGAGGACGAGAGGAACGATCGCGACCACGACGAGCGCCGCGAGCAGCGCCGTGACGATCCGGAGCCGCGGAACCCTCGATACACCCATCCAGGGTCAATTGTAGCGCGCCAGAGCCTCTTCCAGAGCCGCCGCGACGTCCGAAGCGGCGACGCGCGCGAGGCGCACGGAGCCGGGCCGCTCGAGCAGGACGGCGACGAGGCCGCGCCGGTCGGTCTTCTTGTCCGCGGCGAGGAGGCGGGGTGCCGCGCGCACGTCGGCCAGTCCGGGACGCGGCGGGCGCGCGAGCGCGAGCACGCGCACCGCGAGGGCGTCCGCGGCCGCAGGATCGAGACCCGCGCGCGAAACCGAGAGACGGAGCGCGGCGAGGAGGCCCCACGCGACGGCCTCGCCGTGCTGGAGCCGACGACCCGACGCCGTCTCGAGCGCGTGCCCGGCCGTGTGGCCGAGGTTCAGGGCGGCGCGCCGGCCCGTGCGCTCGAAGGGGTCCGCGGCCACGACGGAAGCCTTCACCCGAAGGCTCCGGGACACCGCCTCGGCAACGGCCGCGCTCTCGCGCGCGGCGAGCGGCCCCTCGAGCCGCGCCATCGCACGGTGGAAACCGGCGTCGAGGAACGACGTCTTGACCACCTCCGCGAGGCCGGACCTGAACGCACGGTCCGGCAGCGTCTCGAGGACGGACGTGTCGGCGAGGACGAGGCGCGGCGCGTGAAACGCACCTGCGAGGTTCTTGCCCTGCGGCATGTCGACGGCCGTCTTGCCGCCGAGAGCGCTGTCGCAGGCCGCGAGGAGCGTCGTCGGCGCCTGGACGACGGGGACGCCGCGCAGCGCGAGGGCGCCGGCGAGGCCGCCGACATCGCCCACCGTGCCGCCGCCGAGGCAGACCACTCCTCCGTCGCGGCGCAGCCCGCGGCGGACGAGCTGTTCGATGAGCTTCCCCAGGACGTCCCAGGTCTTCGCCCTCTCGCCGTCCGGGACGAAGAGGGGTTCTTTGCTCAAGACCCTCTCAACGCCTCCACGGGACAGCAGATGGCCATGCAGGAGAAAGACTTTCTTGGAAGAGATGAGGAACCAGCGGCCCGGCGCGATGGCAGGCAGGCGCGCGGTGAGGGACGTCAGCGCCCCTTCGCCCACGACGACGTCGGTCCTCGCCCCCGCCGCGACGAACGAGAATTCTTTCTTCACCTTCTAAGGAGTCTTCTCTTCTCTTAACTCTTCGGCGGCTTCGCGAGCGCGATGTGGAGCTCGGCGAGCTGCTCGGGCGCGACGGGGTTCGGGCACTCCGTCATGAGATCCGTGCCGGAGGCCGTCTTCGGAAACGCGATGACGTCGCGGATGGACGTCGAGCCCGTCAGGATCATCAGGAGCCGGTCGAGGCCGAGCGCGATCCCGCCGTGGGGCGGCGCGCCGAAGCGGAACGCGTCCAGCAGGAACCCGAACTTCGCGCGGGCCTCCT
This sequence comes from Thermoanaerobaculia bacterium, assembly GCA_038319835.1. Classification (GTDB taxonomy): domain Bacteria; phylum Acidobacteriota; class Thermoanaerobaculia; order UBA5066; family UBA5066; genus Fen-183. The sequence goes on from JBBQDQ010000030.1 coordinate 16,890, forward strand.
CCGGCCCGATCCCGAGCCTCGAGAAGATGCGCGACTGCACGTCCGGCCGGTGGATCCGGATGGAGCCGCCGCCCAGCTCCATCCCGTTCAGGACGACGTCGTACGCCCGGGCCTTCACGCGGCCCGGCTCGGCCTCGAGGAACGGCAGGTCCTCCTCGCGCGGCGAGGTGAACGGGTGGTGCGTGGCGTACCAGCGCGCGTCCTCCTCGTGCCACTCGAGGAGCGGGAAGTCGGTGACCCACAGGAAGTCGTACCGGCCCTCGGGAATCAGCTTCTCCTCGCGCGCGATCTGAAGGCGCAGCGCGCCGAGGAAGTCGAGAACGTTCTTGGCTTTTCCGGCAGCCAGGAAGACGAGGTCGGCGTCGCCGGCGCCAAACGAGGCACGCATCCGCTCGACCGACGCGTCGTCGAAGAATTTCTTCGAATTGGAATTCCAGGCGCCGGCCGCAGCCGTCTTGACCCAGAAGAACCACTCAACGCCCGCCGCCCGCGCCCCCTTCTCGACGTCGTCGAGGCGCTTGCGGGAGAACGAGGCGCCCCCGGGCACGCACAGGCCCTTCACTCTCTCCACCTTCGAAGGAATCTTCTCTTCGAACCCCTCGAAGGTCCCCAATTCGAGCCCGAACCGCGTGTCCGGCCGGTCGATCCCGAACCGCTCCATGGCCTCGTCGTACGTCATGCGCTTGAAGGGGGCCTCGCAGGCGACGCCCCACGCGGGGAATACGCGCGTGAATATTTTCTCGATCAGCGTGTAGACCGTCTCCTCGGTCGGGAAGGACATCTCGACGTCGACCTGCGTGAACTCGAGCTGGCGGTCCGCGCGCAGGTCCTCGTCCCGGAAACAGCGCGCGATCTGGTAGTAGCGCTCCATCCCGGAGACCATGAGGAGCTGCTTGAAGAGCTGCGGCGACTGCGGGAGCGCGTAGAACTCGCCCTCGTGGATGCGCGACGGGACGAGAAAGTCCCGCGCGCCCTCGGGCGTCGACTTCGTGAGAATCGGCGTCTCCACGTCGAGGAAGCCCTCTTCGTGCAGGACCTCGCGGATCGCCATCGTGACGGCGCTCCGCGTGACGAACCTCTTCGTCATCTCCGGGCGGCGCAGGTCGAGGTAGCGGTACTTGAGGCGCAGATCCTCGGCGGCCTTGATCCCGTCCTCGATCGGGAACGGCGGCGTGTCCGCACGGTTCAGGATCACGAGGCCGGTGGCGCGCACTTCGATCCCGCCGGTCGGCAGGTCCGGGTTCACGGCGTCGGCGCCGCGGGCCAGGACGGCTCCCGTGACGTCGACGACGAACTCGCTCCGGAGCTCCTTGGCAAGGGCGAGGACCGCGGCGTCGGGCAGGAACTCGGCGTCGAACACGACCTGTGCGAGGCCGGAGCGGTCCCGGAGATCGATGAAAACGAGCTCGCCGTGGTCGCGGCGGCGGTTGACCCATCCCTGGAGCCGCACGGTCTGGCCGGCGTGCGAGGGACGGAGAGTCCCGGCGGGCGTACGAGAGAGAGCGGACATGCCGGGGATCTTACAGACGCGCGCGCAGGGTCTCCACGACCGAAGCCCGCGGCAGCTCCTCCTGAGAACGGGTCTCCAGGACCTTGAGGAGGACCGTGCCCGCGGCGCGCTCCTTTTCGCCGAGGAGGATCGCGAAGGCCGCGCCGGTCCGCTCGGCGACCTTGAGCCCGGTGCCGGGACCCTTGCCGGCCGTCACGAGGTCCACGGCGATGCCCGCGCCCCGGAGCTCGCCCGCGAGGGCCAGCGCGTCTCCAAGGTCGGCCTTGTCGAGGGGAACGAGCGTCACGCCGCGCACCGCGGCGACCGCGGCCTGCCGGAACGCCGGCGGCAGGACGTCCACGAGACGGTCCTCTCCGATCGCGAACCCGATCCCGGGCGTCTTCGGGCCGCCGAGGTCCGACACGAGCTTGTCGTACCGCCCGCCGCCGAGGAGCGCGTTCTGCGCCCCGAGGCCCTCGGCCGTCACCTCGAAGACCGTGCGCGTGTAGTAGTCGAGGCCCCGGACGAGCCGCGGTTCGAGGCGGTACGGGATGCGGCTGGCGGCGAGGAGCATCAGGAGCGTCGCGTGATGTTCCGAAGATTCCTTCGAAAGGTGGTCGACCATGCGCGGCAGCGAGGGGTCGGCGAGCCATTCGGCGAGCTTCGGGTTCTTCGAATCGAGGACGCGCAGCGGGTTCTCCTCGAGGCGCCGCCGGTCGTCCGCGTCGAGCAGATCACCTTTCGAAGAAAACCAGGCGCGCAGCGCCTGGATGAATCCGGGTCTCTCTTCCTCGGTCCCGACGGAGTTGAGCGACACCGACAGCCCCGTGAATCCGAGCCGCCCGAGGAAGTCGAAGAGCATCACGAGAACTTCGGCGTCCGTCGCCGCGTCTGCGGGACCGAGGACCTCCGCCCCGATCTGCCGGAACTCACGGTACCGGCCCTTCTGGGGGCGCTCGTAGCGGAACTGGGGCCCCATGTAGAAGAGCTTCCAGGGACGGCCCGCCTGCGCGAGCGAGTGCTCGACGTAGGCGCGGGCGACGCCCGCCGTGTTCTCGGGCCGGAGCGTCACGGAGCGGTCGCCGCGGTCCGTGAACGTGTACATCTCCTTGTGAACGATGTCGGTCGCCTCGCCGACCGACCGCACGAAGAGCTCCGTGGACTCCAGGACGGGAGTGCGGATTTCGTCGTACCCGTAGAGCGCAAAAACCTCGCGCGCGACGGCCTCGACGCGATTCCAGACACGCGTCTCGGGCGGGAGGAGGTCCCGCGTCCCCTTCACGCTCGCAATCACGGCTTGAGGTACTCCGCCTTGTAGACGAGGTAGTTCTTCCAGTACGTCTCGAGGCCGACGACCTCTTCCGGCGTGAGGTCCCGCTTCCTCTTCGCCGGGCTGCCGGCCCAGAGCGTCGCGGGCGGGATCTTCGTGCCCGGCAGGACCACCGAGCCCGCGGCCACGAGCGCGCTCGCGCCCACGTCCGCGTCGTCGAGGACGGTCGCGTTCATGCCGATCAGCGCGCCGCGGCGGATCGTGCACGCGTGCACCACGGCGTTGTGCCCGAGCGTGACCTCTTCCTCGAGGACGAGGGGGCCGGTGTCGCGCGTGACGTGGAGCGTGCAGTTGTCCTGGACGTTCGAGCGCGCCCCGATCCGGATGTGGCAGCAGTCGCCGCGCACGACGGCGGAGTACCAGATCGAGACGTCGTCGCCCAGGACGACGTCTCCGATGACGGCGGCGGTCTCCGCGATGAAGACGCCGGCGCCGAGCCGGGGCGACTTTCCGAGGTAGCTGCGCAGGATCATTTCGGCCGGGACGATACCAAACGGAGGGCTCGGGGACCGGCACTGCACAGTCCCCTGTGCGAGGTGGAAAAAACCGCGTGAAGAAGCGGGGTTGAGGGGTTTTTCGCACGTCTATGCACAGGCTTTTGCACAGAAACCGTTTAATACTCCAAGTCTCACGAATGCAACAACTTGCAGGTCGTATCGCGCGAAAATATGGGACTTCTTTACCGGGACTTCGCGACGAGTGCTCAACGGGCCCGGGACGCGGTCCGGGCCGCGCCCTCGAGCAGCTGGCGGGCCTGCGCGCGGGCCGCGTCTCCCACTGCCGCGCCCGCGAGAAGGGCCGCGACGGCCTCGACTCTGCCTTTGGCGTCCAGGCCGGTCACGCGCGTGCGCGTGCGCCCTCCCGCGGCGACCTTCTCGACCGCGAAGTGGTTCTCTCCGGAAGCGGCCACCTGCGGGAGGTGCGTCACGACGAGGATCTGCTCGCGCGCCGCCAGGGCGCGCAGCTTCCTTCCGACGGCTTCGGCGGTCGCGCCCGAGACGCCGGCGTCCACCTCGTCGAAGACGAACGTCCGGACGGGGCCGCCGCGCCGGGCGCCGCCCGGCCGCGCCTTGCCCTCCTCGTCCGCCAGCGCGGCCGCCAGCGCGAGCTGGACGCGGGACAGCTCCCCGCCCGATGCGATCTTCGGGAGGGGCCGCGGCGGCTCACCGGGATTGGGCGCGAAGGCGAACGAGACGGCGTCGATCCCCCAGGCGCCGAAGGCGACGTTCTCGCCTCCGGCCGCGAACGCGCTCGTCGGGTCGGGCTTTCGTGCGACCTCGACGGCGAACGCCGCCCGGCGGAAGGCGAGGTCCGCGAGGTGGGCTTCGACGGCCTTGCCCAGGCGCGGCGCCGCAGCGGCCCGGGACTGTGAGAGGTCGAGCGCCGCCCGCCGGTAGGCCGCGAACGCCTTCCGTGCGGCTTCCTCCGCCTTCTTCACGGCCCCCTCGAGGTCGGCCAGCTCCCCGCGTTCGGTTCCGAGGGACGCGCGGCGAGCGATCACCTCGGCGAGCGTCGCGCCGTACTTGCGCTTGAGCTTCGCGAGGGCGTCGAGACGCTCGACGACGAAGGCGAGGCGCGCGGGGTCGGCCTCCAGCCGCTCGAGGTCGCGAGAGGTCTCGAACGCGACCTGGGCCATCGTCTCGATCGCGCTCGCCAGCGATGCGCTTCGGGAGGCGTACGAAGAGTCGATTTCTTCGAGGAGCTGAAGAGCGCGGCGGGCCGCCGAAGCTGCCGCGATCGCTCCGTTCTCGTCGGACTCCAGCGCGGTCGAGGCCTCGGCGAGCAGGGTTCCCGTCCGCTCGACACTCCCCAATCTCTTCCTTTCACCAGAAATCTCCTCGTCTTCTTCCTCCTTCGGCCCCACCGCGTCGATCTCGGCGATCTGAAAGTCGAGGAGCTCGAGGCGCCTGACGCGGTCCGCGCCCGCCTCGGCGAGGCGGGCGAGATCGCGCTGCCGGGCGACGAGCTCGCGGTGGAGAGCCGCAACGCCCGCCGCCGCATCGTCGAGGCCCCCGAAGCGGTCGAGGAGCTCCCGCGGCGCCGCCGGGTCGAGAAGCTCGCGCGCCTCGGCCTGCCCGTAAAGAACGAGGAGGCGCGCCGCAGCCTCCTGCAGCGCCCGGAGAGGCGCGGGCGAGCCGTTCACGAGGAGCCGCCCCCTCGCGCCGCCTCCTGCCCCGGCGACCTCACGGCGCACGACGACCTCGAACGGCCCCTTCCCGTCCTCGACGAGGCCGGCCCCGGCGAGCGCGGCGCGGACCTCCGGATCGTCGCAGTCGAACGCCCCCTCCACGACGAGGCGCTCGGCCCCCGCGCGCACGAGCGCCGGGTCGGCGCGGCCGCCCGCGAGAAGGAGCAGGGCGTCCACGACGAGGGACTTGCCGGCGCCGGTCTCCCCCGTCAGGACGGTCAGCCCCTCGCCGAACGCGACCTCGACGTCCTCGAGGACGGCGAGGTCGCGGACGCGAAGGGACGTCAGCACGCTCTAGCGCGCGCGGCGCGCGGCGCGCGTTCCGGCGGCGCGGTCCCTCATCCAGCGCAGGGCCAGTCCCACGCCGAACGCGGTCGCGCCCACGGGGTAGCCCGCGTATTCGCGGTCGACGTTCGCGGTCGCGGCGATGTCGAGGTGGGCCCACGGCGTCTTCGGGTCGACGAACTCCTTGAGGAACATCGCCCCGTTGATCGAGCCTCCGAACCGGCCGCCCGTGTTCTTCATGTCGGCCCAGTCGGACCGGATGTTCTCCTTGTACTCCTCCCACATCGGGAGGCGCCAGATCCTCTCGTCCGTCCTTTCGCCGGCCGAGACGAGCGCACGAGAGAGGTCGTCGTGGTCGGTGAAGACGATCGCGGCTTCGAGGCCGAGGGCGATGAGCGCCGCGCCCGTGAGCGTCGCGAAGTCGAGGATCGCGGCGGGCTTCCAGTCGGCCGCGTAGTCGAGCGCGTCCGCCAGGATCACGCGCCCCTCGGCGTCCGTGTTGTCGATCTCGGCGGTCTTTCCGTTGCGAAACCTGACGATGTCGCCCGGCTTGTAGGCCGTCCCGGACGGGAGGTTCTCCGCGAGGGCCGCGACGCCGACGACGTTGACGGGGAGCTTGAGGTCCGCCGCCGCGAGGACGATGCCCATCGCGGTCGCGGCACCCATCATGTCCCACTTCATGTCGCCCATCTTCTCGGCGGGCTTGAGCGAGATGCCGCCCGAGTCGAACGTGACGCCCTTGCCGACGAACGCGAGCGGCGGATCGCCCTTCTTGCCGCCCTTCCACTCGAGGACGACGACGCGCGGCTCCTCGGCCGAGCCGCGGCTCACGGACAGGAGCCCGCCCATCTTCTCGCGGCGGATCGCCTTGCGGTCGAGCACCTTCGCTCTGAGGCCGCGGGCGCGCGCCTCCTCCGAGACGCGCCGCGCGAAGTCGCGCGGGACGAGGTCGTTCGACGGCGTGTTCCCGAGGTCGCGCACGAACGCGGCGATCCGGGCCAGCCCCTCCGCGTCGCGGGCCTCGGCCGCCGTCGCGCCCGCAAAGGCTCCCGAAGGAGAGACCGAAACGGAGCCGAGGCTCTTCTTCTCGCGATCCTTCGTCTTGTAGGCGGGGAACGAGTAGTCCGCGAGCGCGAGGGCGCGGAGCAGGAACTCGCGCGTCTCGGCGGCGTCCATCCGCTTGAGCGTGTAGGGGAAATCGAGGACTGCCGACTTCTCGCCGCTGCGGTTCAGGATCTTCGCGACGCTGCGCAGGAGCGCCCGCGCCTTGCGCGGGCTGATCTCGAGGCTCTTGCCTCCGCCAAACACGTACAGGCGGGCCGCTGGGGGCCCGCCGAGGGGCACCGTGAACACGGCGCCGTCGGCCGCCGGCAGCGCCGGCGCGGCCGCGGCCGCCTTCGCACGCACCGCGGCAGGCAGCGCCGCGAACGCCTCCTTCGGGGTCGCGCCAACGGCGAACGCCACCATGGCATCCGCGCGCGCACCGCCCTTCCGGCTTCGAATCGAAATCTTGAGCAAAATATCCTCCTGCCTCAGGGGCGGCCAAAGTCTAACGCGCCCTCCGCCGAACTCCGACCTAGAATCCGGTCCATGCTCGAAGCCGTCCTCGAGACCTCCCTGCCGGGGCTTCCGCCGCCCCGCCGCGGAAAGGTGCGCGACGTCTACGACCTCGGCGACCGCCTCCTCCTCGTCGCCACGGACCGCATTTCCGCATTCGACTGCGTCCTCGCGCCCGGGATCCCGGACAAGGGGAAGATCCTCACGCAGCTCTCCAACTTCTGGTTCCGCCGCTTCGCCGACGTCGTCCCGAACCACCTGATCGAGACGGACGCCACGAAGTTTCCCGAGCCGGCGGCCGCGCGGGCTCCGCTCCTCGCTGGCCGCAGCGTCCTCGCCCGCAAGTGCGCGGTCGTTCCGTTCGAGTGCGTCGCACGCGGCTACCTCGCAGGCTCCGGATGGAAGGAATACCAGGCGTCCGGCGCTGTCTGCGGCCTCCCGCTCCCGAAGGGGTTGCGCGAGGCGGACCGGCTCCCGGAAGCCATCTTCACGCCCGCGACGAAGGCGGAGTCGGGACACGACATCAACGTCTCGTTCGAAGCGATGGCCTCGCAGACCGGGATCGAGCTCGCGACGCGCCTCAAGAGCCTGACGCTCGAGCTCTACGGGCGGGCGGCGTGGTAACCGGGTCTCCCTGCTTAACGGGGGGATCCTGGACCGGCTTGTCTCCACCGGCAGGTGGAGGGGCCGTCTGAGCCGAGGCGATCGAAAAGA